>DASTWW010000147.1:0-5465 GCA_035765755.1 Nocardioidaceae bacterium | reverse complement strand
GGCGATCAGGTCACCGATGGTCTGGTCGCCCGCGGAGATCCCGGCGGTGGCCGCGATCTGGTCCTTGGTCTCGACCTCCTTGGCGCTCTTGAGAAGCGTCTCGGTGATCTTCTCAACGGCCTTCTCGATGCCGCGCTTCAGGCCCAGCGGGTTGGCGCCGGCCGCGACGTTGCGCAGACCCTCGCGAACCAGCGCCTGGGCGAGGACCGTGGCGGTGGTGGTGCCGTCGCCTGCGACGTCGTCCGTCTTCTTGGCGACTTCCTTGACCAGCTCGGCGCCGATCTTCTCGTACGGATCCTCGAGCTCGATCTCCTTGGCGATGGACACGCCGTCGTTGGTGATCGTGGGGGCGCCCCACTTCTTCTCGAGGACGACGTTGCGGCCCTTGGGGCCGAGCGTGACCTTGACGGCGTCGGCGAGGGTGTTCATACCCCGCTCGAGGCCGCGCCGGGCCTCCTCGTTGAAAGCAATAAGCTTTGGCATAACTCCTACGATTCCTCACGCGTAGAAGATGGAATGGTCCGAGACGACGCCCGCGACGGATGGTCCCTGCTCGGCCCGGCAGACCCTTCCCGCCGGCGCTTGAGGACCTCGTCTTCTCGGTCCGCACCAGCCCGCGTCGTCCCCCGACTCGGACTGTCACTCTCCTAAGGAGAGTGCTAACGAGATTCTTAGCACTCGTGCCTGCCGAGTGCAAGCCGGGTGCCACCTCACCGGGACCGCCGAGAACCCGCTCGGACCGCAAGGTCTAGACCTGTCTCGCGCGGCTGCTCCGGCACCGTTGACCGGTTCCGGGGCCGGTTCTAGTCTGAGGAAACCTCGTGGGTGCGACGGGGTTTCGGCCGGAGGAGCATTGCTCCTCCGGCCCCTTTGCTGTCCGGGCCGGGTGGCCCGTTCGTCCGGGTCGCTTCTGGCGGGTCAGCCCAGCAGGCCGGCGACGGTCTCGGCGAACGCGTCGGCGTTGTCGGGGAGTACGTCGAGGTACAGCCCCGACTCGGTGACCTCCAGCTCGCTGACCACGAGGGAGCCCTCCCAGCGCATCAGGTCGACCCGGGCGTAGGGCAGCTCCGCCGAGAACAGCTGCTCGGCGGCTCGCACGGCCGACCCCGCGAGCTCGGCCTCCGCCGAGCCGACCGGCACGGGCACCGTCCGTCCGCCGTACTCCTCGTGCACTCGGATCTCCCCCGCGCCGGGCAGCTTGCGCACCGCGGACCGGACCCGGCCACCGAGCACGAACACCGAGATCTCGCCCTCGTCGTGGATGGAGCCGACCAGCGGCTGCACCACCCACGGTCCGGGCTCCGGAGCCGGCAGCGGCGCCCCGGCCTCGGCGACGGCGACGCCTTGGCCGCTCGCGCCGACCCGGGGCTTGACGACCGTGGTGCCCCAGAGCCCGACCGCCTGCTCGAGCTCCTCGGTGGTGCGGGCGGTGCGGGTCGGGACCACGGGGAGGCCAGAGGCGGCGAGGTCGAGGAGGTAGGCCTTGTCGGTGTTCCACTCCCGCACCGGCGCCGGGTTGACCAGCCGGGTCGCGGAGCCGACCTGGTGCGCCCAGGCCAGGAACTCGCCGAGCCGGCCCACGTAGTCCCATGGGCTGCGCACCGCGACCAGCGGGGCCTCGGCCCAGGCCACTGACGGGTCGTCCCAGGCCACCCAGCGGGAGGGCACGCCTCGAGCGGCGAGGGCGTCGCGCAGCAGCGTGCCGCCGTCCTCGCCGTCCGGGAGCGGGGCACAGGTGACCAGGAGTACGTCGAAACCGGCCACCTCCAACGGTTCACACGTCGTGGGACGTGCTGGTCTCCCATGGGGCCATGGGAGACCCGGCGCTCACGAAGGGTCAGGGAGCGGGCCGGTCAGGTAGTGATCGAGCACCGGCGCGATCGCAGCGACCAGCCGGTCGCGGTCGGCCTGGGCGAGCGGGTGCACTCCGACCACGTGCCGGACGAAGGCCAGGCCGACGATCTGCGAGCCGAGCAGCGCCGCCCGCAGCTCAGGATCGGTGCCGCCCACCCGGCGGGCCAGCGGGAGCAGCAGCCGGGTGGTGATCATCTCCCGGACCATCTCCGCGGCCGGCTTCTCCGAGGCGGCGGCCCGGATCACCCCGGTGACGGTGTTGCGGGCGCGGGGGTCCTCCAGCAGCCCGAGGACGAAGCCGGCCAGCCGCCGGCCGAGGTCCGGCGCGCCGGGGTCGAGCAGCCGGTCGAAGACGGTTTCGGGGTCGAAGGGCAGCTCGACGACCTCCACGAACAGCTGCTGCTTGGAGCCGAAGAAGTGGCCGACCAACCGGGGATCCACACCGGCCTCCTGGGCGATCCCGCGCATCGTCGTACCGGGATAGCCAAGCTCCGCGAACTGGCGGCGGGCGACCCTCTCGATCGCCTCCCTGGTGCCGCTGCCGGCCGGCCGGCGCCCCCGCGAACGCGCCGAGGACTGCCCCTGGGACCGGGTTGACATTTCCACGCTCGAAGAATAACACTTTCCACAGGTGTGGAAATAGGAGGCGTCATGAGACGAGGCGTACTGCCGGTCATCGCCCTGTCGCTGATGACCGTGGTCTCGGCGGTCAGCGGCCTCAATGTGGCGCTGCCCGACCTGGCCCGCGACACCGGCGCGACCCAGACCCAGCTGACCTGGATCGTGGACGCCTACACCGTGGTCTTCGCCGGGCTGCTGATGTTCGCCGGCGCGGTCGGCGACCGGTTCGGCCGCAAGGGGCTGCTGATGGCCGGGCTGGCCGTGTTCGGCTCGGCCGCCGGGCTGGCGATGACCACCCACGACCCGGGCACGCTGATCGGGCTGCGAGCGCTGATGGGGGTCGGCGCGGCGGCGATCATGCCCACCACGCTGTCGGTGATCACCACCTCGTTCGACCCCGAGAAACGCCCGCGTGCGATCGGGGTGTGGGTGGGTGTCGCCGGCGGCGGTGCGGTCATCGGCCTGTTCGGCACCGGCATCCTGCTGGAGTTCTTCAGCTGGAACTCCTTCTTCGGGCTCAACGTCGCGCTGGCTGTGCTGGCGCTGATCGGTACGGCGTTGGTGGTGCCCGGCTCGGTGGACGAGCGCCCGGCCCGGCTGGACGCCGTCGGCGCGGGGCTGTCCCTGGTCACCGTCGGCGGCGTGGTCTTCGGCATCATCGAGGGCCCGTCCCAGGGCTGGACCGCCCCGATCACCGTCACCGCGCTGGTCGTCGGGGTGCTGGCCGGGGTCGCGCTCGCGATGTGGGAGCTGCGCGCCGACGACCCGATGCTGGACCCCCGACTGTTCCGGGTGCCCGGGTTCAGCGCGGGCAGCCTGACGGTGATGGTGCAGTTCTTCGCCTCGTTCGGGCTGTTCTTCATCGTGCTGCAGTACCTGCAGTTCGTGGTCGGCTTCTCGCCGCTGCGCGCAGCGCTGGCGCTGCTGCCGCTGCCGTTCGTGCTGATCCCGCTGGCCCGCAACGCTCCCCGGCTGGCCCGCCGGATCGGGTTCGGCCGGGTCGCGCCGTTCGGGCTGCTGCTGACCACAGCGGGGCTGCTGGTGATCTCGCGGGTGACGGTGGACCTGAGCTACTGGCTGCTCGCGGCCGGGCTGGTCGTCTTCGCCGCCGGGATGGGCCTGGCCGGCACACCGGCCACCACCGCGATCACCGAGTCGCTGCCGGAGGCCAAGCAGGGGGTGGCCTCCGCGGTCAACGACACCTCCCGCGAGCTCGGCAGCGCGCTCGGCATCGCGATCCTCGGCAGCGCGCTGGACTCCGGCTACCGAAGCGGTACGGCGTCGCTGGTGCACGGTCTGCCGGCCCCCGCGGCCCAGCACATCCAGTCCTCCATCGCGTTCACCCAGTCCGGGCAGCTGGACCGGCTCGGTCCGGCCGCCCACCACGTCGTACAGACCGCGGAGCAGGCGTTCGTGGACGGCAGCAGCACCGCCCTCGTCGTGGCGGCGGTGATCGTGGCGGTCACCGCGGCCGTGGTGGCCGTGGTCGGCCGGTCCGTGGGCCGGCCCGCCCCGTCCCACGTGCCGGAGCCTCAGGGAGCGGCGCCGCGCTGACGTGCCCGGCCGGCGCCGGCTGGTGGCACAGTGGGCGCATGGCGATCCAGACCTGGCTGACCGAACGCTTCGACCTCGCGGTGCCTGTGGTGAGCGCGCCGATGGCCGGCCCCGCGGACGGGGCGCTGGCCGCGGCGGTGTCTGCGGCCGGCGGGCTGGGCATGGTCGGCGTGGGCAGCGGGCGCACGGCCGACTGGATCGCTGAGGAGGCGAAGGTGGCCGCCGGCTCGGGGCGGGCGTACGGCGTCGGGCTGATGGCCTGGGCGCTGGAGAAGAATCCCGACCAGCTGGCCGCGGTGCTCGACGCGCGGCCGGCGCTGGTGTCGGTGAGCTTCGGGCCGTTCGAGACCTACCTGCCCGCGCTGCACGAGGCCGGCATCGCGGTCACCACCCAGGCCGGCAACCTCGAGGAGGCGCTGCGCGCCCAGCGGGCCGGCGTTGACTTCCTGGTGGCCCGCGGCGCCGAGGCGGGTGGGCACGGCCGCAACGATCTCGGCACGCTGGCCCTGCTGTCCGAGGTGCTCGACGCAGTGGACGTGCCGGTGCTCGCCGCCGGTGGGATCGGCACGCCGCGCGGGCTGGCCGGGGTGCTCGCCGCCGGCGCAGTCGGCGCCTGGGTGGGCACCGCGTTCCTGGCCTGCCCGGAGGCCGCGAACTCCCCCGAGGCGCGGGCCCGGCTGATCGGCACCGGCAGCACCGGCACGGCGTACGGCCGGGTCTTCGACGTGGCGCAGCGCGCCGGCTGGCCCGAGGAGTACGGCGGGCGCGCGGTGCGCAACGCGTACTTCGACAGGTGGGTCGACCGGCTCGACGAGCTCGGCACCGACGACGCCGCGGCCGCGGAGCTGGCCGACGCTCTCCGGCAGGGCGACTACGACACCGCGTACCTGTACGCCGGGCAGGGGGTCGGCGTGCTGCGCGAGGAGCGGCCGGCGGCCGACGTGCTCGCCGACCTCGCGCGGGCGGAGTCGCTGCTGCGCGCGGCGGAGTGAGGACCTCCGGGGTCAGCCGCCCGCGACGGCCGGGATCACCGAGACCTGCGCACCCGCTTCGACCTTGGTGTCCAGGGCGTCGAGGAAGCGCACGTCGTCGTTTCCGACGTACACATTGACGAAACGGCGCAGCGCGCCCTGGTCGTCGAGGATCCGTCCCTTGATGCCGGGGTAGCTCGCGTCCAGGTCGTCGAGGACCTGCCCGAGGGTCTGCCCCTCGGCGCCCACCTCGGACTCGCCTCCGGTGTAGGTACGCAGGATCGTCGGGATCCGGACTCGGACGGGACCACCGGTCATGGGCACGGGCTCCTTCGCTGTCGGGGCCGTCACCGGGCAAGGCCCGTCTCGGTGAAGGCGGCGTAGGTCGGTTCGATGGTAGCGGCGGGCCCCCCCCTGCCCGCACCAGCGTCGAGTGTCTTGAGACCGTCTCCGGTGTTGAACACC
>DASTWW010000146.1:0-6282 GCA_035765755.1 Nocardioidaceae bacterium | reverse complement strand
AGCAGCGCACGGGTCAGCTCGAGCGCCGCGCGGGCGCAGCCGACGGCCATCGCGGCCACCAGCGGCCGGGTGCTGTCGAAGGTCGCCATCGCGCCGGCGAAGCCCTGCTTGACGTCGATGTCGGGACTGCCGAGCAGGTTCCCCTTGGGAACTCGGCAGTCCTGGAACCGGATAGTGGCGGTGTCGGAGGCACGGATGCCGAGCTTGCGCTCGAGGCGCTCGACGGTCATCCCCGGCGTGCCCTTGGGCACCACGAACGACTTGATCGCGGCACGGCCGAGCGACTTGTCCAGGGTCGCCCAGACCACCACCGCGTCGCTGCGGTCGCCGGCGGTGACGAAGATCTTCTCGCCGTTGAGGACGTAGTCGTCACCGTCGAGGCGCGCGGTGGTGGAGATGTTGGCCGAGTCGGATCCGGTGCCGGGCTCGGTGATCGCCATCGACGCCCACACTCCGGCGAACCGCTTGTGCTGCTCGTCGTTCGCAACCGCTGCGATCGCGGAGTTGCCGAGCCCCTGCCGGGGCATCGAGAGCAGCAGGCCCACGTCGCCCCAGCACATCTCCATGATGGACAGCACCGAGGCGAGGTTGGAGCCGTTGCGCGTCGTACTCCCCCGATCCGGCTCCCCCGCGGCCGGTTCGGAGGACTCCGCCCGCACGCCGGACGCACCGGCCCCGCTGGCGGCGCCGGACTCCGACAGCCCGTCGACCATCGCCGCGAGCATGTCGAGCTCCTTGGGATACTCGTGCTCGAGGAGGTCGTAGCGTCGGGAGTTGGGGCGCAGCAGGTTCATCGCGACCTGGTGCGCCTGGCCGACCAGAGGCCGGAACTTCTTGGGTGCTTCGAGGTTCAGCATCAGACGGGGTCCCCTCGGAAGTGCGAGCGAAGCGAGCAGTTTCGTGGGGTGTTCATACCAGCACGCCTCCTTCCATCAGGCCGATCGCGCGCAGGTCGCGGTACCAGCGCTCCACCGGGTGCTCCTTGACGAACCCGTGACCGCCGAGCAGCTGCACGCCGTCGGTGCCGATCTGCATACCCTTCTCGGCGCACAGCCGGCGGGCCAGCGCCACTTCCCGGTCGAAGGGCAGCCCCTGCGCCGCCCGGGACGCGGCCTTGTAGGTGACCAGCCGCATGCCCTGCAGCTCGATGCCGATGTTGGCGACCATGAACGCCACCGACTGCCGGTGACTGACCGGCTCGCCGAACGCTTGGCGCTCGTTGACGTAGGGGATCACGTGGTCGAGCACCGCCTGCGCCGTACCGACGGCAAGCGCGCACCAGCCGAGCCGGGAAAGCCGCACGCACTCCCGGTAGGCGTCCTCGTCGCCGAGCGGGGCCAGCGCATCGGTGCGTACGTCGGACAGCACCAGCCGGCTCAGCGCCGCGGCGCGGACGCCCATGGACGGCTCGGCCTCGATCTCGACGCCTTCGGAGCCGGACTCGACCAGGAACAGACGCGGCACGCCGTCCAGACGGGCACCGACCACGAACAGCTCGGCGTCGGCGCCGAGCGGCACCAGGGACTTCACCCCGGTCAGGCGGTAGCCGTCACCGTCGCGGACCGCCTTCGTCTCGGGGGCCATCGGGTCGAACAGCGGCCGGGGCTCGGTGAGCGCCAACGCGGCCGCCGGCACGTCGTCCCCGGTGAACGCAGGCAGGTAGGTCGCCTGCTGCTCCTCGCTGCCCCACAGCGACAGGGCGGTGGCCACCGCGCCCGGCGCCAGGCACGCGACCGCGAGGCCCATGTCTCCGGCCGCCAGCGCCTCGGCCACGAGCACGCCGGCCGTTGCCGAGCGCTCCGAGGAGATGCCGCCCAGCTCCTCGGGGACGCCGAGCGTCGGCAGCCCGACCTCCTTGGCTTGGCCGAGCACCTCCTTGGGTGCCCGCGCCTGCTCGTCGGCCTCGGCCGCCGCGGGTCGGAGCACCTCGGTGGCCAGCTCCCGGACCAGGTTGACGAGCATCTGCTCGTCGTCGGTCGGAGTGAGGTCGAACACGCCGGCCGGCGTCGCCGGCCGGGTCCGCACCGGGTCTCCCGACCCCTTGCCGGCGCGGGCGAACCGGCGGTTGAGCGCGCCGAGGGTGCGGAACCCGGTCCGGGTGGCCTCGAAGACCGCCCGCTCGGTGGGCTTGCGCAGCCCGAACCGGTCGAGTGCCGGGGCCTGCGCGATCCGGTTCAGGGCGGCCACCGCGTAGCCGATCGGGTCCCGGCTGTGAGAGCCGGCAACGCCGTACTTCCGCCGCCGGGCGGGCCGCTTGCGGGTGTCGAGGACGGACATGCGGTAACTGTAACTCTGCGTTACACACTGAGCCACAGGTGCGGGGCGTGGCGCCGCTCACGTCTATGATTCCGGCCATGTCCGAACCGGAGACGCAGCCGTACGGCACCGACCTGCCGCAAGGCGGCACGGTGCGCCCGATCGTGCGCTGGGGGGCGCCGGTCATGCACCGCACGCAGGAGCCGATCACGTCCTTCGACGACGACCTGCGCAGCCTGGTTGCGGACATGGCTGCCACCATGTACGCCGCCGAGGGCGTCGGACTGGCCGCCTGCCAGATCGGCGTGGACCGGTCCGTCTTCGTCTTCGACTGCCCGGACGCGGAGCACCTCCACCATCGCGGGGTGGTGTGCAACCCGGAGCTGTACCTGCCGGTGGGCCGGCGCCGGCACCTCGACGACGGCGAGGAGGGCTGCCTGTCGCTGCCCGGCGCCTTCATCGGCTGCCCGCGGCCGGACTTCGCCCGGGTGGACGGGCAGGGGCTGGACGGCGAGCCGGTGAGCTACTCCGGCACCGGGCTGCTGGCCCGCTGCCTGCAGCACGAGACCGACCACTGCCACGGCACGGTCTTCGGGGACAAGCTGCACAAGCGGACCCGCAAGAAGCTTTTCAAACGGGCCGACGAGACCGCCTCCGACTTCCCCGACGACTGGCCGGTCTCACCGTCGACCGCGCACCCCGACCTCCCCGCCGAGTAGCAGGCCGCACCCGCGCGTCAGCTCAGCTTCACCCCGGCGGCTCGCCTGCCCTTCGTCGGGCTCGCGCCCTGCTGCTGCTCGAACACCTCCACCACCTGCTCCACCGACAGGTGCCGGGTCTCAGGCAGGTACTGGCTCACGAACACGAACGCGACCACCGCCAGTCCCGCCAGCACGACCATCACCCATGGCAGACCGATGGCCGTGGTCATGATCGGGAAGACCAAGATGACCGCGAAGTTCGCGATCCAGTCCACGCTCGCTCCGATCGACGCGGCGGTGCCTCGCACGGAGGTCGGGAACACCTCGCCCTGGATCAGCCAACCGGTCCCACCGACTCCGATCGCGAACGAGGTGATGAACAGCGAGAACCCGATCATCACTACGAACTGCTTCGGCAGCCCGGTCAGGAACGCGATGCCGACCGCTGCTACCAGCATGAAGATCGTCATCCCGACGTACCCGCCGAGTGCGAGCGGACGCCGTCCGATCTTGTCGATCCACCGGAAGCCGAAGTAGGTGGCCACCACGTTGACCGCCCCGAGAATCGCTGCCGCGGCGAGACCGGCCATGGACGCCTCGAGCGCGGTCGCTCCGGGTGACTTGAAGGCCTGACCGAGCAGCTGCGGGCCGTAGTAGAACGGCACGTTGATGCCGGTGATCTGCTGGAACACGAAGAACACCGACACCACCAACAGCGCCCGCTTCACGCCGGGGGTCCACCGGCGACGGCGCTGCCGCCGCTCACGCCGTTCGTTGGCCTCGAGCTCCTCGGCGGTACGACGAGCCTCGTCCTCGGTCGCATTCACGCCCAGCTGGCCCAGCGCCTTGGCGGCGTCGGCGAACCGGCCCTTGTGCAGCAGCCAGCGCGGCGACTCGGGCATCCGCGCCCGCAGCGCGATGGCGACGATCGCCGGAACCGCACCAAGACCCAGGATCAGCCTCCAGTCCGCGCCCTTCGCCGCACCGGGAGCGAGATGGAAGACCAGCAGGGCGATCAGGTAGGACACCAGGATCCCGACGGTGATCATCCACTGCTGGATCAGCCCGAGCTGGCCTCGGCGCTTGGCCGGCGCGAACTCGGCGATGTAGGCGGTCGCGATCGCGGAGTCGGCCCCTACCGCCAGGCCGATCAGCGTCCGGGCGCCCAGCAGCATGCCGGCGTTGATGGTGACCGCGGACAGGATCGCGCCGACCGCGTAGATCGTGGCGTCCGCCATCAGCAGCGACTTGCGGCCGAAGCGGTCCGTGAGCGGGCCGGCCGCGAGCGCGCCGATGGCCGCCCCCAGCGACGCCCCGGCGACCAGGTAGCCGGTCGCGAAGCTGGACAGGTGGTAGGGCACGAAGTCCAGCACCGAGCCGATGACCGCGGTGTCGTAGCCGAACAGGAACCCACCGATGCACGCGAGCAGCGCCAGGTACCAGTAGAAAGACCGCATTCCCGAGGTGTCCAGCCCGGCCAGAACCCCTTGCCCCCTGAGCTGCTCCGAGCCATCTGCGGTGGTCATGGGAGTCCTCCCTCGCCGTGAGCACCGAGAGTGTTACCCAGGTCACACCGAAGGTAACCCGGTCAGCGAGATCCGGCGAGATAGCAGGCAACCGCAGCGGCGGCCGCCACGTTCAGGCTGTCCACCCCAGGACGCATCGGGATCACCGCGCGGCGCGTGGCGGTGGTCTGCCACCGCGGGGACAGCCCGTGCCCCTCGCCCCCCAGCACGAGGGCGACCCGGTCCAGACCGTCCAATGCCTGGTCCAGGGGTACGGCGTCCGAGGCGAGCGTCATGGCCACGGGGGTGAGCCCCTCCCGGGCCAGCATCGGCATCGCGTCGTACCAGTCCTGGAGCCGGGCGTAGGGCAGGGTGAACACCGCCCCCATCGCCACCTTGACCGCTCGCCGGTACAACGGGTCCGCGCACCGCGGCGACAACAGCACCCCGTCCACGCCGAGTGCGGCGCAGCTGCGCAGGATGGCGCCGACGTTGGTGTGGTCAACGATGTCCTCGAGTACCACCACGGTCCGCGCGCCAGCCAGCACGTCGGAGACCGCAGGCAGCGGGCGCCGGTGCAGCGAGGCGAGGGCGCCGCGGTGCACGTGAAAGCCGGTGACCTGCTCGGCCAGCTGCTCTGACACCACGTAGCAGGGGGCATCGGACCGGTCCAGCACGTCGGCGAGGCCCTCCAGCCATCGCGGGGCCATCAGGAACGAGCGGGGCGCGAAGCCGGCCTCCACCGCGCGTCGGACCACCTTCTCCCCCTCGGCGATGAACAGCCCGTGCTCGGCCTCCAGGTGCTTGCGCAGCTGTACGTCCCGCAGCTCCCGGTAGTCACCGAGCCGAGGGTCGGCCGGCTCGGTGACCTCGATCAGCCGCGCCATGCGTACCTGTCCGGGTTCGCGACCGCGACCACGTCCCCGATCACCACCACCGCCGGTGGGCGAATGCCCTCCCGGACCACGTCCGCCGCGACCCCCCCGAGCGTGGACAGCAGCGTCCGCTCGCCGGGCATGGTGCCCTCCGCGACCACGGCGACCGGTGTCTCCGCCTTGCGGCCGGCGTGCACCAGCCGGTTCGCGATCGCGCCGAGGTTCTGCACCGCCATCAGGAGCACGACGGTCCCGCGCAGCGCCGCGACCGCGTCCCAGTCCACCAGCGAGGACTCGTCCTCGGGCGGGACGTGGCCGGAGACCACGGTGAACTCGTGGGCCACCCCGCGGTGGGTGACCGGGATCCCGGCCATGGCGGGCACCGTCACCGCGCTGCTCAGTCCCGGCACCACGCTGCACGGCACACCGGCCTCGGCGCAGGCCATCGCCTCCTCGTAGCCGCGCCCGAAGACGTACGGGTCGCCGCCCTTGAGCCGGACCACGAACTTCCCCTCGAGGGCCCGCTCGACCAGGATCCGGTTGATCTCCTCCTGCGCCTTGGACGGGCCGTAGGGAATCTTGGCGGCGTCCACGAACTCGACCTCCGGCCGCAGGTCCCCCAGCAGCAGGCCGGGGACCAGGCGGTCGGCGACCACGACGTCGGCGGCGGCGAGCAGACGACGCCCCTTCACCGTGATCAACTCCGGGTCGCCGGGCCCGGCGCCGACCAGGGCAACCCCCTTGTACTCGGGCAAGGCGACAGGCCCATCCGACCGCCCCGCCACCACCCTTGAATCGCCTAAAGGACCGCTCTCGAGAGCATTCGCAACCAGGTCGCGTACGGCCATGGCCCGCCGCCGGTCACCACCGTCGGTAACGGCCACGGTGACCGGCCCGTGCCGGGTGACGGCCGGGGTCCACGCGGTAGCGGCGTCGCGGTCGTCC
>DASTWW010000145.1:0-11484 GCA_035765755.1 Nocardioidaceae bacterium | reverse complement strand
GGGGGGGCCGTCGCCCCCGCCACTTCGCTTCGGTGGAGTCGCTCTGCGTCATAGGCGGCTCATGTGTTCGGCGCACCGAGCGGCCTGCCCGTCGTCAGCTGGTCGTCGCAGGCGCCTGTCGCAGCCCGGTCAGCCGGCGGCGACCGCCTGGCCGATGAGATCGGCGAAGCGCTCGACCTGCTCGGCTGTGGTGTCGAAGGCGCACATCCATCTGACCTCGCCGGTGCCGTGGTCCCAGTCCTGGAAGGCCGCCCGTTCGTGCAGGAACCGCCAGGCTGGTTCCGGCAAGATCGCGAACACGGCGTTCGACTCGGTGGGCCGGGTCACGTGACGCCGTCCAGCTTGTCGACCCGTTCCAGGGCGGCCATTCCATTCGCGTGACCGGCCAGGCGCCCTCACAAGTGACCCTCGAGGAGCGCGATCACCTGGCCGGACAGAAACCGCATCTTGGAGGCGAGCTGCATGTCCAGCTTGCGGATGTACTCGAGCCCGTGCGCCGCCGCCGGGTTGAGGACCACGACTGCCTCGCCGAACAGAAGCCCGTTCTTGGTGCCGCCGAACGACACCACGTCGATTCCGACGTCCGTGGTGAGCGCCCGCAGCGACAGGTCGAGTGCGGCGGCTGCGTTCGAGAGGCGGGCGCCGTCCATGTGCGTTGCCATTCCGAGCGAGTGCGCGGCATCGGTGATCGCGGCGATCTCGTCGGGGAGGTAGACGGTGCCGAGCTCTGTCGCCTGGGTGATGGACACGACCGTGGGCTGCGCGTGGTGCACGACGCCTGCGGCGTGCGCGTGGTCGAGGATCTGTTCCGGGCGGATCTTCCCATCCTGGGCAGGAACCGCGAGCAGCCCGCCCGACCTGACCGGCTACCGGTGGCCGCCCTGGGTGACGGCGGGGCCCTCATGGCGGCCTCCGAGCTGGAGACGGTGGCGCGGCTGGGTCTGCTCATGGTGGTCGCCGTCTACAACGACGCCGCCTACGGCGCCGAGGTGCACCACTTCGGTCCGGACGGTCACGACCTGGACACCGTCCGTTTCCCGCAGACGGACCTCGCCGCGATCGCGGCAGGGTTCGGCTTCGCCGCCGTCACCGTACGCAACGTCGCAGACATGGCGGCCGTGAGGGCCTGGCTCGGCGGAGATCGCAAGCTGCCAGTGCTCATCGACGCCAAGGTGACGAGCGACCAGCCGGCCTGGTGGCTGGAGGAGGCCTTCCGCGGCCATTGAGCTGAACGGCGGACACGTCGCTCAACGGGTGAGATCGACCTCGAGCCGGCCATGCCCGATGTGGAGGGTGCCGGTGGCGCCTCGCCAGGCCCCGGTGCCGCCGATCACGGCAACCGTGAAGCGGTTGACGGCGGCGTGCTGTCCGACTGCCTCGATCGTGCCGTGGCCGAGGCGCAGGCTGAAGTGCTGGCTCTCCTGGGGCGGTGTGGAGCCGTGCGGCATCGCGATGAGGCTGCCGCTGAGCAGGTAGTGGCCTTGTGCGTCGCCGGTGACGGTGCCGTGCTCGAAGAACTCGTCGCCGAGCGACAGGCCCTTCGCGCCGAGATCGAGCTGGCCGCCCCCGTGGGGGTGCAGCCGGAGGGTGAGGGTGCTGTGGCGGGTGCCGGCGCCTGACGCGTCGGCCAGGCTGGGTGTCGCGACAGCGACGGCCGTGAGGGCCGTGGCGGTGATCGTGCCGGTGATCGCGGTGGTGACGATGCGGTGCATCGGTTTTCCTCCTGAGTCGGTGTGGAGCGATGGGTGGAAAGCTAGGTCGTCACCGGACTGCGGCGCTTCATCCCGGGAGGGTCGGCCTGTACGCCGATCGGCGCGATCCGATACTCCGCAAAGAGGACCCCGGCGGGCCGGCCGATGGCTAACCTCGTGGGCATGGGAACGATCGCGGCCAGGCGCGCGATCGGGCGTCGTCAGGACGTGGTGATCGCGCTTGTCATGCTCGTGCTGGGCGAGTGGCAGGTCGCAGCCGGGGCCGATGGCGCCGGCGATCCGGCGGTGGCCGCGCCGGCGGTGGTGGTCTACTGCGTTGCACTCGGGTTTCGCCGGCGTCACACGCTTCCGGCGGTCGCCGTGGTGGCTGCGTGTTGGGTCATCAGTGCGCTGATCGGTGCGCCCCCGAGCTCGATATGGGCGCTCGTCCTGGTTCTGGTCCTGTCCTACTCGGCGGCCGCGTACAAGGTCGGCCGCCGTGCGACCGTCGGGCTGTTGTTGCTGCTGGTCGCGGCGTACGCCAGCACGTGGCTGACCCCGGGCAGCGAACTCGGTGACCGGCTGTTCTCGCCGCCGGTGATCGTCGGGGGGCCGTGGGCCGCCGGCCTGCTGGCGCGCAGGTTCCGTGAGCAGGCGCAGCAGCTCGCGGTGCTGAACGCCGTACTGGAGGAGCGCCGGGAGCAGGAGGTCGAGGATGCGGCGCGCCGGGAGCGAACCCGGATCGCCCGCGAGCTGCACGACGTGGTCTCCCACGGTCTCGGCATGATCACGGTCCAGGCCGGCGCGGCGCTCAAGGTGCTCGACGTGGACCCGGCACGGGCCCGGTCCCCGCTGGAGGACATACGCGCTCAGGGCAAGGAGGCGCTCGCCGACATGCGGACGATGCTCGGTGTGCTCGTCGAGGGGGAGCCCGATCGCCCAAGTCGCGGACTCGACGACCTGCCCGAGCTGTTCAGCCGGCTCCGGGCGGTGGGCGTGACCGTGGCCTACGACGGCGTGGAGGCGTCCTTCCCGGCGCTCACCGACGACGAGGCCTTCGTGATCTACCGGCTCGTCCAGGAAGCCGTGACCAACGCGCTCAAGCACGGCTCGGTCAGGCACCTGCGCGTGCGGCTGTACGGTGACACGGCCGGCGGTCACGTGGAGGTGGACGACGATGGCGGCACCGGTGCGGGGGCCGGGGGATCCGGTCACGGCCTGGTCGGTATGCGTGTGCGGGCCGCCCAGATCGGCGGCCGGGTCGACGCCGGACCCCGCGATACCGGCGGATGGCGCGTCGCCCTGACGCTGCCGCGGGACCCGCGACCCGAGAGCGCCGGTCCGGCTGCATCGAGCGTCGGGATCGCGGCACCGTGATCCGTGTGCTGCTCGTCGACGACCAGGCGCTGGTCCGTCGAGGGTTCCGGATGATCCTGGAGCTCGAGGACGATCTGGAGGTCTGCGGAGAGGCCGCCGACGGTGCCGCTGCGCTCACCCGTGCCGCGGAGACCCGGCCCGACGTCATCCTGATGGACCTGCGGATGCCGCCCGGGATGGATGGCATCGAGGCGACCAGGCGCCTGCTCCAGACACCGGGCTCTACCGCCAAGGTGCTGGTGCTCACGACCTTCGACGAGGACGACAACGTCTACGGCGCGCTGCGGCACGGGGCGAGCGGCTTCCTCCTCAAAGACGTCGAGCCGGACGACCTCACCCACGCCATCCGTGTCGTGGCCCGCGGCGAAGCGCTGCTCGGGTCGCGGATCACCCGCCGGCTGATCGACCGGCACGTCACCCAGACGGACACCTCGCGTGCCGCGCGCATCGACCAGGCGCTCTCACCACGCGAGCGCGAGATCTTCCGGATGCTCGCCCGCGGCTCGTCGAACACCGAGGTCGCCGAGCGACTCTTCCTCAGTCCCGCGACGGTCAAGACCCATGTCCAGCGGGTGCTCACCAAGCTGGACCTCCGAGACCGGCTGCAGGCGGTGATCCTGGCCTACGAGGCCGGCATCATCCGTCCAGGCGAGCGCACCTGAGAACGTGCGGTCGCCCAGCTGCATCCGGCATCGACCCCCAGCCGAGCAGTCGCTAACCGGCCACCACGGACCCAGCCGCATAGAAGTCCGGCGGGATCGAGCACGCGAGCTGCCAGGTGATCGCGATCGGCCGGTCCCCGGTGTGGCTGACGTAGCTGGCCGGGCCGAGGAACAGGTACGGCGCGGTGCCGAACTCGTCCTGCTTCTGCTCGCGGACGAACAGCAGGACGGTGCTGCTGCCGGTGAGATATCGCTGCCCGGTCTTGGAGGTCGTCGAGGTGGTGGACTGTGACTCCCAGTGGAAGAGCGTGGGGCTGATCGGATAGTCCCGGTACATCGTGGTGGGGGAGTAGTCCGTCTCGGACTTCTTCAGCGTCACGAAGAACGCGTCGATGTTGTGCTCCGGCTCGTACAGGACGCCTTCACGGAAGCTGTTCGGCCGCCGGCCCTGGCTCGCATAGCCGAGTGCGGCCAGCACCTCCTCGCGCTGGTAGCGCGCGTGGACCCGTAGCGGGAGGTGGCTGAGCTGACCGGTCAGCTCAACGGCGCGGTGCCGGGTGCTGTCGAAGGCCATGTCGACCACCGCGGAAAGCTCGTCGCGGACGGCTCTCTCGTCGCGCAGCGCAGCCAAGCCTGCGTCGTAGGAGTTGAACGCGCCGCCATCCGGCCACAGCGAGAAGAACAGCATCCGAGCGAATGCCTGCGCGGCGGGAGACAACTCCTCGTACGACGATGCGTCGTCTGCCAGGAGCCGGGCATAGGCAGCAGCTCTCGCACGGTCGTCGACATGGGCGACGGCTCGGGCGCGCTTGAGCAGCTGACGCTCCTGGGCAGCGCCCTCGCGTGTCGGGAGGCCCGCGGCACGTCGCAGCTCGGTCCAGGACCGCTGCCCGCGGCGGAGTACGTCGGCCAGACCGATGCCGGATGCGCTCAGGAAGGACGCCAGGCTCTGGTCGCCGTACGACCTGAGCTCGGCGACCATCTGCGGCCAGCGGTTGGTCACCTGGGCGCGGATATTCTCCAGAATCGCCTGCTGGGCCTGCTTGTCGAGCACGATCTGGCACCCGGAGGGAAGGAACGGGAAGCCCCGCTCGATCTGCCGCTCGAGGCCGCGGCGCGTCGCGCCCGTCAGCGCGCGGTACCGGAGGTCGAACCGGAACTCCTTGCGGTGATGGCCGACGAAGTCGAGCGCGGTGAGCACTGCCTTGTCACGGGCACGCCGAAGACCGCGACCGAGCTGCTGCAGGAAGACCGTCGCGCTCTCGGTGGGCCGAAGGAACAGCACGGTGTCCACCTCGGGAAGGTCGAGTCCTTCGTTGAACAGGTCGGCGGCGAACAGCACGTTGACGCGACGGTGCCGAAGGTCATCCAGGGCGCGTTCCCGGTGGGCTGCCGAGCTGGTGCCGCTGACCGCGCGTGCGGGGACGCCGGCCGGCTGGAAGACAGTGGCCATGTACTCCGCGTGAGCAACGCTGGCACAGAAACCGAGGGCGCGCATGCGACCGAGGTCGGCGACCTTGTCGCGCAGTTGCGACAGCACGACGGCGGCCCGTGCGTCATTGCCCGTGTAGACGTTCGACAGTTCGGCCTCGTCGTACCTGCCCTGCCGCCAGGAAACCGAGCGCAGATCGGTGTTGTCGGCGATCCCGAAGTAGTGGAACGGACACAGCAGGTCGGCGCCGAGGGCTTCCCATAGCCGCAGTTCGGCGGCCGTCCGCCCGTCGAAGAACGACCGTACGTCGACTCCATCGGCGCGTTCGGGGGTTGCGGTAAGCCCGAGCAGCTCTTTGGGAGTCAGGTGTTCGATGAGCCGTCGGTAGGTGGTGGCCTGCGCGTGGTGGAACTCGTCGATCACCACGACGTCGTACGCGTCCGTGGGGATGTTCTCCACGCCGTACGACGTGAGCGACTGCACGCTGGCGAAGACGTGCTTCCAACGCTCGGGACGCGCGCCCCCGACGTAGAGCTCGCCGAACGACGCGTCTGCAAGCACCTCTCGGTAGGTGCGGAGTGACTGCTCCAGGATCTCCTTGCGCTGCGCGACGAAGAGCAGCGAGGGGCGCTCCCGGGTTTCGGCGCTGCACAAGGCGCGATAGTCGAGGGCGGCGATCACCGTCTTCCCCGTGCCCGTCGCGGCCACGATGAGGTTGCGGTGCCGGTTGTGCACGGTGCGTTCGACGTCGAGTGACTCCAGCATCTCCTGCTGGTAGGGGTAGGGCCGGACCTCGAGGCCGGAAAGTGTCAGCGTGACGCGGTTGTGCTCCCGGCGACCGGAGGCCTCAGCAAGCGCATCGTCGAGCCGGTCGCGGTCCTTGTCTGGGTCATAGCTCTCGAAGGTGGAGTCGTTCCAGTAGGTGTCGAAGGTTGCCTCGAACTTATGGAGCAGGTTGGCCGTGGCCACTCGGGACAGCCGGACGTTCCACTCAACGCCCTCGAGCAGCGCGCTGCGGGACAGATTCGACGATCCGACGTACGCCGTGTCGAACCCGGTGTTGCGACGAAACAGCCAGGCCTTGGCGTGCAGGCGGGTTCGTAGCGCGTCGTACTGGATCTTGACCTCGGCGCCGAACTCGCGGATCAGCCGGTCGAGGGCCGCGCGCTCGGTGGCGCCGACGTACGTCGTCGTAATGACTCGCAGATTGACACCCCGATCCTTCAAACGCTGAAGCTCAGGCTCGAGGACTCGAAGGCCGTACCACTTCACGAAGGCACAGAGCAGGTCAACCTCATCCGCGGTGTCCAGCTCGGCCCGCAGTTCGGAGCCAAGCGACGGTTCGTCCGGGGCGTTGGTTAGCAGGGCCGCGTCGGACAACGGAGTGCTGGGGCGGACCGCGGCCAACGGACCGGCGCCGGGTTGCGGAGGCCGAGCCAGGCGAGTCAACTGCTGGACGCTGTCGGTGAGACCGTGGCTTGGCTCATGGAGTCGATCGAGCAGATCGTTCACCAGGCGGATGCGTGCGTCGACGTCCTTGGTGTCCAGGAGCGCGCGCTCAACCGCCCCTGCCACGTGCCGGGCAAGGACGTGGGGCTGGTCCGCCTCGTCGACGTGCTGGAGCGTCTGAACGAGTTCTCGGTGCTGTTCAAGCCGATCGGCCAGCTCGTGAGTGATCAGCGACTCGTAGATGCCCTCGCGCACGCTCCTACTCAATCAGTTGCAGGCTGCAGCTTGGCATCGCAACGCCGGACGGGGGTCGACTGGATGTTCGCGTCCCTGGCTGATCTGCGGCGTGGTGTAGATCAGCTAGTCGATTCCGGTGCAGAGGAAGGCGGGGTCGCCAATAGCCGGGTAGACCACGGTTCCCGAGGGAGACGTGTTGTCGGCGTGGATGAGGAACCGGTAGGGGCGGTTGAGGGGGACCTTGACCTTGGTCTGCATGCCCGGGCTGAGAGTGGGTGAGGTGTAAATGGCGCTGTGAGCCGGGGTCCCGAGCCGGATGGTAGCGGTGGACCCGTCGGCTGAGGAGTCCGTCACCCCCAGGACGCCGCGGAACGCCTTGCAGTGGCGCCCGGGAGTGTATCGAGACTCCCACGATGAGGCGGCGCCATCTGCACGCCAGCCCAGGTACTCATTGCCGTTCATGCTGAACGACAGGTACGGGGTGAGGATGACGCCGTTCGTCTGGTAGTACGGCTGGTAGCCCATGAGGGAGATCCACCGCCACACCGTGACGCGCCGGGCGCGTGAGGTGGCGGTGCCACCACCGCGGTAGGAGACCTGCGACCGGTACTTCTCGAAGTTCTTCACGGTGGCCACCACCTCGAAGGCGTGCCGGGCCGTGCCCTTGACCCGCTGGGAACGCACGGTGACCCACGAAGTGACGCCGTAGATGTCCTGCTGCCATTCCTGCAGCCGCACCGTGATGGCTCGCCGGGGGTGTGCGACTCTCACCCGGACCGCGATCCGCGCCCCCTCGGTGACGCTCTTGGGTGCGCCGGTGATCCAGGTCATCGTGCTTCCCGTGGCGCTGGCTGAGGCCGCCTCGGCGTGCGCCGCGCTGGCGGTGAAGCCGGTAGCCAGTAGGGCGGCTGTGGTGATGGCTGCACTGGTGCGGCGGCGAAACATGAGCGCTCCGTTCCAAGGCGAATGAGTCAGCGCAGGTGCCGTTGGTGGCATCAGCGAACTGAACGCTCCGTGTAGCTCCCCGCGCCCGGAAGAGTATCGGGTTCGACCGCCCGAGGGCCGCGTTTTCGGCACGGCGTTGCGGGCAAAACAGACGGCCACCCATGACTGCAGTTTCCTGGATTGCCCTGCGTGACGCCTGAGAGCCACGTAGCCTCTCGAAGGCTTTCCAAGACCAGCAAGGAGCACCCGTGTCCGACGGCACCCCCAGCGAATACCGGCCCGAGCCGGCCCATATGGCCCCTTATGCGCCCCCGGCTCCTCCGATGGGCGGCCTCCCCGCGCACGCGGCGGCGCCGTACCCGCCGGTGGGACCTAGCGGATCGTTCGGATCGATTGGCAAGATCCGTGGCACCGGGCTCTGCATGCTGCTCACCATCGTGACTCTCGGCATCTACCCGATCGTCTGGTACTACCAGGTGCACGAGGAGATGAAGCGCCACAGTGGCCATGGTCTCGGCGGCGGTCTCGCGCTGGTCCTGGCCATCTTCGTCGGCGTCGTCATGCCGTACGTCACCGCCAGCGAGGTGGGTGCGCTGTACGAAGCTCGCGGCCTGAGGAAGCCGGTCTCGGGTCTGGCAGGGCTGTGGTACTTCCCCGGCTGCTGCTTCCTGCTGGTTGGGTCGTTCATCTGGTTCATCAAGACCAACGGCGCGCTTAACAACTACTGGCGTTCGCTCGGGGCCCGCTGATCCTCCGAGCTGGGCCGGCGACGGCTCTGCAGGCAATGCGGCGGTCGGGGGTGTGACGCGTGAATGACGACATCAAGCAGATGCGGCTGCGATACCGCGGCGCGTGCGCCCTGTGCGGAGCCACTGTCGAGGCGGGGAGCTCGGCGGGCTATGACCGCGCGGCGCGGCGGGTCATCTGCCTGACCTGTCTGCCACTGGCGCAGGACCTCCCCATCGATCCCGGCACTCCCGGAGGCTCGCTGGAGCGCGAGTACGAGCGACGCCGCAAGGGTCGTGAGGAGCGGGTACGCGGCCGGTTCCCGAGGGCCGGGGGACTCCTTCTGGCGCTGACCGGCGAACCGGAGGCGACCAAGGCGTTCGCACGGGGAGCCGAGGGGGAGCGAAGACTGGCCGCGCGCTTGGAGCAGTTGTGCGGTGAGGAGGTGCTGTTCCTCCACAACAGGCGCCGGGGGCGGTCGAGCCGCAGTGGGGACATCGACCACATCGCCGTCGCTGCCTCGGGGGTGTACGTCGTCGACGCGAAGAACTACAAGGACGCCAAGGTCAGTGTGCGCCGGACCGGCGGTCTCCTGCGCCCGGTCCGGGAACAGCTCATCGTTCGTGGTCGCGACAAGACGCACCTCGCGGGCAGCCTCAACAAGCAGTACGTCGCCGTCGTCGACGCGATGGAAGAGGACCCCGCGCCGGTCACGGCTTTGTTCTGCTTCGTCGACGCCGAACTACCCGTCTTCCAAACGCTGAAGGTCGGAGGCGTGCCTGTTCTCACTCCGCGCAAGACCGCGATGCTGCTGCGTCGACCTGGCCCGTACGACGAGGAGAGGCGACGCGCGATCTGGAAGAGCCTGGCCAGACGACTCCCACCGGCCTGAGAGGTCGGCCCTAGCTGCCTCTTTGTCCCGCTTCGGATCGTCGCGGTGAGGGGCGGTTGTCATGGCAGCGTGCTGCCGGGGTACGGGGAACCTGTGCACCACTCAGCGAACAGAGTCCCCGCCGCTCTCGCCGACGCGGGAGGCGCCCTCCTCGCGACCACGCTAAGCGTCATGGCCGCCGTACGCCGGGCCGCCAAGCCCCTGCACCCCGCCGGGGCCGTCGTCCTTGGTCGGCTCGAACGTACCCGCACGCAGCCAGTCACCGGCATCCCGTGGCTGGACGATCCAGGCGTGGACGAGGTGCTGGTGCGCCGCTCCCGAGCGGTCGGACTGCCCGAGACCCTGCCGGACATCCATGGCCTGGCCGTGCGGGTGCCGATCGGGTCGGGCCACGCCGACCTGCTCTTCGCCTCCACCGGCCGCGGCGCGGTGACCCGGTTCTTGCTCACGGTCAGTCGGTCACCGGAGGGACGGCCGCTGACCACGTTGCTGCCCTACCGGAGCCCGGCGGGGCCGTTGCTGCTCGCCGCGACTGCGGCGGGGCCGGACCGCTTCACGCTGTCCTGTGCGGCCGGCACCGGCGGTTGGCACGATTTCGGCACGCTGGTCCTCTCCGACTCACCGGGCGGCGACGAGCTGGTGTCGTTCGACCCGGTGCTCAACACCATCCCGGGTCTGGACAACTACGAGTGGGTGCGCCGGCTCCGGGAGCCGTCGTACTCGATGGCGCGGGGCTCACGCCGCTGAGGCTGGATGCGGCATCCGCAAGCGCACCGCACCCAAGGGACCCATGCCGGTGGCCCGAAGCTGAAAGGTGATGTCGGCGGGGATGTCGAAGCCGATGCCCGGCCACAGCAGATCCGTGGTCTCCTCTCCGTTGCCTGCCCGCCTCAGTTCCCCGCACCCTTCGGTCACGTACCAGATCTGATGCGCGGTCGAATCGCAGCCAGGTGTCGAGGACGCCCCGGCAGGCAGAGCGCAGTGAGCCAGGCTGCCTCTGTCGAACCAGCCCAGCCGCCGGACCTCGATTTTCTCGGACGCCAGGTCGTCGAACTCGACGGGCAGGTCGCCGGACATCCAGCCGTCCACGAGGTCCGCCTCTGGGGTCGGTGGCGCCTGGTCATGGGTGCCGGTCGTCCACCGGCCGTCGGGCACGGTGTGGAAGAGGTCGGGTGCCCAGCTCGGTAGGACGACGACGAGGAACACCAGCGAGGTTCCCCTACCGGCGCGGAACTGGAACCGGGAGTTTGCCGGCATCTGCACCCAACGCCCGGGCCGCAGCGTGGTCACCGCTTCACGCTCCTCGGTTGCCCGCCAGATCTCGCCCACGCCAGCCAACACGAAATACGCCTCGTCCAGATCGGGCAAGTAGTGCGTCGGCGCGACGTGTCCTGCTGGGCACACCGCGTGGGTGAGGTCGCCCAGTGGAGAGGTCAGGATGTGCCGGATCTCCGCCCCGCCGCCCGGTGAGACGGCGTCCGGTTCGGCAGCGATCACGTGAAGCGAACCGGGCATGCCAGCCTCCTGCCCTCGTTCCTCCCAGCATATGGCCGTCGACCCTGCGGCGGGCTCACGTCGCCGCTGAACCGTCTCCTCCGCCGAGATCGACAGCCGCGGCGCGAGCAGACCTTGACGGCCGGTGCCGCTGCGGTGATCTTGGAACAGGGGTTCGCAGTCGGGGAGGTGCGATGCAGCAGAGCACGTCGTCTTCCGGCCCGCGATGACCACGCCCAGCGCCAGCAGCCGGTCGCCGGTCGCGGTGCAGCTGGTGGCGATCGGACTGCTCGCGGCCGCGGTCACCGGCGTCTTGTACGCCTACGGCACGCTGCACACGCCCGACTACAACTTCAGCCTGTTCGGGCAGGACACAGAGAACGCCCTCAAGCTGAAGTCGCTGCTGGCGACGATCGCGGTCGCCGGGGCCGTCGCGCAGGTGCTGCTCGCCCTGTGGCTCTACCGCAAGCTCCCGCTGGTGGGCGGCCCGGCCCGGTCGGTCGGTCCGATCCACCGGGTGATCGGGACGGTCCTGTTCGCCCTCACCCTGCCTATCGCGGTGCACTGCATGCTTGCGTA
>DASTWW010000144.1:0-4117 GCA_035765755.1 Nocardioidaceae bacterium | reverse complement strand
GCGGTCTTCGCGCTGCTGGACTTGGGCAGCCCGTGGCTGATGATCGTCGACTCCAGGGCGACGACCCCGACGCCGGATGCAATAGCGTCGGACACCTCTTCGGACATCTGGAGGGGAAGCGAGCTCATTCCCGGCATTCTGCCGGACCGGACGTGGAGGAGGTTCAGCGGCGTGCTGGCGTGCTGTGTCGGCGAGGTGATGCTCGACGTGATCGTCGAGACCGATCGCGTCCTGGCCGCCGATGACGACGTGCCTGCCTCGATCACCTTGCGGGCCGGCGGCCAGGGCGCGAACGTGGCGGCCTGGGTGGCCGCGCTCGGTGGCCGGGCGCGGCTGGTCGGCCCCGGCGCCCCGGGCGGTCAGGGCCGGCTGCTCGCCGACGCGCTGGCCGCCGCCGGTGTCGAGCCGGAGCTGGTGCCCGCTGCCCGCGCGGGCACCGTGGTGTCGCTGGTCAGCGACGGCCGGCGCACACTGGCCTCCGACTCGGGCTCCACCGACTGGCTGGACCGGCTCGAGCCGGGGTCCTGGCTGGAGGAGGCCGCCTGG
Organism: Nocardioidaceae bacterium; assembly: GCA_035765755.1. Taxonomy (GTDB): domain Bacteria; phylum Actinomycetota; class Actinomycetes; order Propionibacteriales; family Nocardioidaceae; genus DASSKA01. The sequence goes on along the minus strand of DASTWW010000144.1, from coordinate 3,571 downwards.
CTGTACGTCTCCGGCTACGCCCTGCTCCGCGCCCGCGACCCCGGCGGGCTGCTCGCGCTCACCGGCGCCGCCGCCGCGAGGGAGGTTCGGGTGGCGGTCGACCTGTCCAGCGCGGCGATGATCGAGGAGTACGGCGCGGAGGAGTTTCGCACGTTGTGGCAGCGGACGCAGCCGGACGTGGTGTTCGCCGGCGACGCCGAGTGGTCGGTCTGCGGTGCACCGGGCGTGCCGACGCTGGTGCGCAAGCACGGCCCGGCCGGTGCCACGTTCCTCGAGCACGGGCAGGCCGTCCGTCGTACCCCTGACCAGGGACCGGTCCGCGACGCCACGGGCGCCGGGGACGCGCTCGCCGCCGGCTTCCTGCTCGGCGGCCCGGACCTGGCCATGCGGGCAGCGGCCCGCTGTGTCGCCACGCTGGGTGCACAGCCCCGATGAATCACCCGATGAATCGGCCGCTGGTGGTGCGCGGGGTCGAGATCCCCGAGGGCGATCTCTCCTGGCGGTTCAGCAGGTCCTCCGGTCCGGGCGGCCAGTCGGTGAACACCGCGGACTCGCGCGTCGAGCTCTCCTACGACCTGGCCGGGTCGACCACGCTCCCCGACCACCTGCGTGAGCGCGCCCTGTCCCGGCTCGGCGGCCGGCTGGTGGACGGGGTGCTCACCATCGCTGCCTCGGAGTACCGCTCCCAGCACCGCAACCGCGAGGCCGCCCGCGCCCGCCTGGTCGAGGTGCTCACCGAGGCGCTGGCCCCGCCGCCGAGGCCGCGCAAGGCATCCCGGCCCACGCGGGCGTCGCGGGAGCGCCGGCTGGCGGGCAAGAAGCGCCGCAGCGAGACCAAGTCGCTGCGCCGCAGGCCCCCTCCCGACTGACTTCTCACTCAGGCGAGGTCGAGCGTGGCCAGCACCCCGGCGTGGTCCGAGGGCCACAACCCGCCGCAGGTGCGGTCGGACGGATCGGCGCCGATCAGCGAGCAGCCGGTGACCCGGGCACCGCGCACCCACACGTAGTCGATGCGCTCGTTGAGCCGGCTCTGCTCGTTGGCGAGGTCCGGCGCCTGGCCGCAGGTGTGCCCGGGCCCGGTGCCCGCGGTCCAGGCGTCCAGGTAGTCGCCCGGCATCCCGACCCGGTCGGGGGTGGCGTTGAAGTCGCCGACCAGGATCACCGGCCCGCCGTCGAAGCGGGCCAGCAGCTCGTCGCGCTGGGCGGCGCGCGTCCCCTCGTCGTACGCCTCCAGGTGCGTGTTCACGAACCGGAACGTGTGGTCGCCGAGCCGGCAGAGGACCGCGCCCCAGCCGCGCTCGATCGGGAACTCGACGCCCGGCACCGCGGTCGGCACGCGCAGGCTGGTGGCGAACGCACCCGCCTCGCCGGCCTCGACGACCACCGGCCCGTCACGCCGCACCAGCACCGCGTTGACGCCCTCCAGGGACAGCAGGCCGGCGCCGGGGACCGGCATCCCGCCGCCGAAGCTGGGCGCGACCGCGTGCACGTCGTAGGGGCAGCCCTCCCGTTCCAGCGCCGACTGAAGCTCGGCGCGGAAGTCGTCGAGCACGACCGGCAAACCCTCGACCGGGGTGAGCGTCCACCGGGTCAGCTCCTGCACGCCGACCAGGTCCGGACGGTGCCGGGCCAGCAGCCGAGCCACTGCCACGGCCCGTTCGGCCGGCGTGGTGACCCGCAGCTGCTCGCGCACCAGCCGCACCCGACGGTCCAGGTCCGCGGCGTCGGTGGCGCCGAACAGCAGCGCGAGGTCCGCTCCCAGGTACAGGTTGTACGTCGCGACCCGGATCACAGCGCATCCAGGGCCTTGCGGATCCGGGTCTCCGAGACCGGGTACGGCGTGCCGAGCTGCTGGGCCCACAACGACACCCGAAGCTCCTCGAGCATCCAGCGCACGGCCACGAGTCCGGCCTCCGGGGGCCGGCCGTCCGGGAGCGCGGCGACCCGGTTCAGGTAGGCCTCCTCGACCGCGGCGATCTTGTCCATCGCCAGCCGGTCACGGCCGGGTGAGTCGGCCAGCTTGTCCAGCCGGACCTGCACCGCCTGGAGGTACCTGGGCAGCTGCGGCACCTGAGCCGCGCCCACCTCGGAGACGAACCCACGGTGCACCAGCCGGCCCACCTGTGCCTTCATGTCCGCCAGCGCCGGCAGCAGCACCAGGTCGGCCGGCCCGCTGAGCCGGCGGTCGGTCTCCTGCCACCGGGCCAGCACCCGCAGCACGTCGGCGAGCACCGCGCCCGTCCGGTCCGGCAGCCCCGGGCCGACCTTGCCGACCAGCGTGTCGAAGGCCGCCTCGTCCCGGACCGGCCCGCCGTTCTCGTCCACCAGCGCGTCGACTGCCGCGGCGGCGCAGTCCTCGAGCAGGTCGGCGACCGACGGGTACGGCGAGGCCGCCAGGGTGAGCTTCTCGGCGTTGCCGAGCTCGTCGGCGACCTGCTTGGCCGGCGACGGCAGCGCGAGCAGCAGTAGCCTGCGCAGCCCGCGACGATGCACGGCCTCCTGCTCGGCTTCCGACCCCAGCACCTGCAGCCCGACGGTGCGGGTGCCGAGCGTCGGTAGCTCGTCGACCAGGGCCGGGTAGCCGCGCACCTCGTGCCCGGCCCGGGACCGGACGAACGTGGCGTCGATGGTCCCGAACGTCCACGCGCTCTGCCCGGTGGCCGACAGCCCGCTGTCCTCGGCGGCGCGGCCGATGGTCTCGCGGACCTGGGGGCGCAGCCGGGCGCGCAGCGCGTCGAGGTCCTTGCCCTCGGCGAGCTCGTCGCCGTGCTCGTCGAGCACCCGGAAGGTCGGTCGCAGGTGGGCCGGCACCTTGGACCAGGCCCAGTCCTCGTGCTGCACGACCACCCCGGTGGTGGCCCGCAGGTGCCGCTGCAGCGCGTCGAGCAGCGGCTCCTCCCCCGCCGAGGCAGCGTCGAGGAACGCCCGCGCGTGGTCAGGGGCGGGCACGAAGCTGACCCGGAGCCGCTTGGGCAGTGAACGCAGCAGCGCGACGACCAGCTCCTCGCGCAGGCCGGGCACCTGCCAGGTGAACGTCTCCGGTTGCAGCCGGTCCAGGGCGGCGAGGGGTACGTCGACGGTCACCCCGTCCCGGTCGGTGCCCGGCTCGAACTGGTACTGCAGCGGGAGGCTCAGCTCCCCTTCATGCCACTGGTCCGGATAGTCCTCCGCACGCACCTCGCCGGCCCGCTCGCTGACGAGCATCTTCGGGTCGAAGGTGAGCAGGTCGGGCCGGGTCCGTCGTACCTTCTTCCACCAGCCGTCGAAGTGCGCGCCCGACACCACCTCGGGGCCGACCCGGGCGTCGTAGAAGTCGAACAGGGTGTGCTCGTCGACCACGATGTCGCGGCGGCGTGCGCGGTGCTCGAGCTCCTCGGCCTCCTCCAGCAGCGCCCGGTTGGCCGCGAAGAACGGGTGCCGGGTGCTCCACTCGCCGTACACCAGCGCGTGCCGGATGAACAGCTCCCGCGACAGCGCCGGGTCGACCTTGCCGTAGGACACCAGCCGGTCGGTGGCCAGCGGCACGCCGTACAACGTGACCCGCTCGTAGGCCATCACCGCGGCCCGCTTC
>DASTWW010000143.1:0-7421 GCA_035765755.1 Nocardioidaceae bacterium | reverse complement strand
CCTGGACATCGAGGACCTGGAGGCGCTGCGGGGGTTCGCCGACTCCGCCGGCGCCGGCATCCACATGGACGGTGCCCGGATCTGGAACGCGCACGTGGCCAGCGGGGTGCCGCTGGAGCGCTACGGCCGGGTGGCCGACGCACTGGCGGTGTGCCTGAGCAAGGGGCTCGGCGCGCCGATCGGCTCGCTGGTGATCGGTTCGCGCGACGCCATCGCCGAGGCCCGGGTGTGGCGGAAGCGGATGGGCGGTGGGATGCGCCAGGTGGGGGTGCTCGCCGCGGCCGGGCTGTACGCGCTCGACCACCACATCGAGAGGCTCGCCGATGACCACGCGCACGCGCGGCTGATCGCCGACGCGTGCGGCCAGGACCCGGCCGGGGTGGACAGCAACATGGTGGTGCTCACCGTGCCGGATGCGCCGGCCGTGGTGGCCGCGGCACGGGAGGCCGGGGTGCTCGTCTCGGCGGTCGGCCCCCGCGCCGTACGCGTCGTCACGAACCTCGACGTCTCCAAGGACCAGGCCGAGGACGCCGCCTCCGTGCTCGCCAAGCTCCTCGCGGCCTGAGCCGTACCGACATCGTGTCGCTAGCGCGACGTATGGGTCGCGGTAGACGTACCGACATCGTGTCGATAGCGCGACGTATGGGTCGCGAATCACCTCGAGATCCGCGGACAGCGCCAGCCCGCTCGTCTCCACCCTGGTGTTGGCGCCCCAGGTGTCGTCTGGCTTCGGGCGGGGGTGACCGGGGCTGGGCGGGCGACCGGACGAGTCGGTCAGACGGCGATGTGGGTGACCTCGGCCTCGATGTGCCGGCGCGGGACGACCTCGACGATGAGCATCGCGGCGAGCACCAGCGCCCCACCGAGGGCCATCCGCACGGTCACCGGCTCGCCGCCGGCGAGCACCGCGAACAGCGCCGCGAACACCGGCTCCATGCTCATGATGATCGCCGACCGGGTCGGCGGCAGGTGCGCCTGCGCCCAGGTCTGCCCGGCCATCGCCAGCGCGCCGGAGAACACAGCCATGTACACCACCGACAGCCAGTCGCCGAGGGTGTGCGGCAGCACGATCCCGTCCGGGACGGTGGCCACGAAGCAGACCAGCGTGATGACGATCAGCTGCACGATCGCCATGCCCATCGCCTCGCGGCTGTTGGACCAGGCGCCGAGGGCGACGATGTGCAGCGCGTACAGGACCGCCGCGAGCAGGGTGACCGCCTCCCCGAAGCCGAGGTGGAACCCGCCCAGGGTCAGCACCCCGAGCCCGACCACGGCGAGGGCCACCGCGCCCCAGGTGAGCCGGGTGATCCGCTGCCGGAGCAGCACGGCGGCCAGCAGCGGTGTGCACACGACGTACATCCCGGTGATGAACCCGGACACGCTGGCCGGGGTGTGCGCCAGCCCGGCGGTCTGCAGGATCTGCGCGAGCCCGTAGACGAGGCCGAGTACGACGGCGTGCCTGCGCGACTGCGCCGAGAGCCGGCCCAGCGCCTTGGGGGCGAGCAGCACCAGCGACATCGAGGCGATCGCGAACCGGACCGCCAGGAAGTCCAGCACCGGGACCCGCACCAGCAGGTCCTTGATGAGGAAGAACGTCGACCCCCAGCATGCGGTGATGGCGAGCAGGGCGAGGGCGGCGAGCAGCGTGGTGGCGCCCGAGGTGCGCGGCGCGGCGGCCCGGGCGGTGTCCCGCGCGGTCATCCGGCGCGCAGCCTCTTGAGCAGCGGCAGGTCCGGGTCGTCGAGATCGCGGGTGCCCGGCGTCTCCAGGATGAACGGCACCCCGGCGGTCGCCTCGTGGGCGAACAGCTCCTCGAACGCGGCCGTGCCGATGTGCCCCTGGCCGATCTTCTGGTGGCGGTCCTTGAAGGCGCCGCGCACGTCCATCGAGTCGTTGGCGTGCCCCAGCCGCAGCCGACCGCCTCGGGCGGTGCTGCCGGCGATCTCCACCAGCCGGTCCACGGTCCTAGTGGTGCCGCCCGGCTCGTCGAGCGGCGCGCCGGCGGCGAACACGTGGCAGGTGTCCAGGCAGATCCCGACCCCCGGGTGGAAGTCCAGCGCGGTGAGGTACCCCTCCAGGTCGTCCACCCCGGCGCACAGCGACCGGCCCTGCCCGGCGGTCGGCTCGAGCAACAGCCACGGCCCGTCGTCGCCGAGCACGTCCAGCACCGGCAGCAGCCCCTCGCGGACCTGCCTCATCGCCTGCGCGAAGCAGCCGTCGTCCACGCACGAGCCGGTGTGCACCACCACGCCCTCCGCGCCGATCTGCGCCGCGCGGGTCAGGTTGTGCGCCACGGTGGCGACCGAGCGCTCGTAGGTGTTGGCGGTCGGGGAGCCCAGGTTGACGAGGTACGGCGTGTGGATGAACACCCGCGTGCCGCGCTCCGCGCGCAGCTGGCGGAACCGCTCGTCCTTGGCCGGGTCACCGGCCGACAGCGCCCATCCCCGCGGGTTGCCCACGAACACCTGCATGGTCTCCGCGCCGATCCGCTCAGCCTCGTCGAGCGCGCCGACCAGACCCTTGCCCACCTTGAGATGGGTGCCCACCGGGTTGCGCTCCGCGGCCGTGAGGGCGCGCTCAGGCTGGGTCAAGGAGACGGGCATGGCTCCAGGTTATCCGGCGCCGGCCCCCGATACGGCATCGTGGCCGGCCGTTGGACGAGGGTCACACCAGGTAGATGACGACCACGCTGCCCTGCGGGGCCATCTCGCCGTGCTTCGGGTCCGAGTCCACGACGTAGCCGAGTCCGACGTACAGCTTGCTCTGCGCGGTCTCCACCTTGAACCCGGCCTTCTCGAGGGTCTTGGTGGCGTCCTCGACGCCCATCCCGCGCACCTGCGGCACCTCCACCATCACCGGCCCCTTGGAGCCGACCAGGTCGACGGTCTGACCGCGGAACAGGGTGCCCGAGCTCGGGTCCTGGGAGACCACGTCGCCCTTGTCGACCGAGTCGCTGTGCGTCCAGGTCAGGGTCACGTCGAAGCCGAGCTTGGTCAGCTTCCGCTTCGCCTGGTGGGCGCTGTCCCCGGTGAAGTCGGGGACCTTGATCGGCCGCGGGCCGCGGCTGACCACGAGGTCGACGGCGCTGCCGCGCTTGCGCATGGTGCCGGCGGCGGGGTCGGAGGAGAGTACGACGCCGCGCGCCACTCGCTCGTCGTACCGGTAGCGCGCATGTCCGAAGGACAGGTGGTTCTTCAGCAGCGCCTGCTGGGCGGCGTCCAGGGTCATCCCGCGCAGCACCGGCACTTGGTGCCGCTCGGGTCCCTTGGAGACCACCGCGGTGACCGTGCCGCCGGAGAGGATCCTCGAGCCGGCGCCGGGGTCGGTGCTGAGCACGTGGTCGGCGGAGACCGTCTCGGAGTACTGCCGGCTGCCGACCTTGAAGTCCAGGCCGGCCGCCTCCACCTTGTGCCGGGCCTGGGCGGTGGTCAGGTCGATGACCGCCGGCGTGGACTGGTAGCGGCCCATCCCGAACCACCAGCCGGCCAGCCCGGCGACGACCACCAGGACGAGCAGCAGCGCCAGCAGGGCCGGTCCGCGACGCCGACGGCGAGGTCGCGTCGGGGGCGGGCCGGACGGGGGCCGTTGCGCCGGCGGTGGCCGTCGCACCGGCCCGCGGTCCAGCACGCTGGTGTTCTCCCGGCCGGTCACGTCGGCCGGTTCCAGGATGGTCGGCGAGTCCTCGCCCATGTCGTCGAGGAGCGCCACCGGCGCGGTGGTCGGGGCGAGGTCGGCGGTCAGGTCGGGGTCGTCGGCGACGCCGTGGTCGAGGGCGGCGCGCACCCGGCGTACCTGGTGCAGCAGCACCTGCGCGTCGGCCGGCCGCAGGTCGCGGTCGCGGGCGGTGGCCCGGGCGACCAGCGCGTCGACGTACGGCGGGATGCCCGGCACCAACCGGGACGGCGGCGGCACGTCCTCGTGCACGTGCTTGTAGGCGACCTGGATGGGCGAGTCGCCCTCGTGCGGCTTGCGGCCGGTGAGCAGCTCGTAGAGCAGCACCCCGGCGGCGTACACGTCGGAGCGGGCGTCCGCGGTGCCGTCCACGACCAGCTCGGGGGAGAGGTAGGACACCGTGCCGATCAGCACCCCGCTGGTGCCGGTGTGCTGGGTCTCGCCGCTGACCGCGCGGGCCAGCCCGAAGTCGGCGACCTTGACCCGGCCGTCGTCGGCGAGCAACACGTTCTCCGGCTTGACGTCGCGGTGGATCAGGCCCGCGTGGTGCGCCGCCGACAGCGCGGAGAGCACCGGGTCGAGCAGTGCCAGCGCCTTGGCCGGCGCCATCGGGGCCTCCTTGCGGACCAGGTCGCGCAGGGTGTGCCCGGGGATGTACTCCATGGCCAGGAAGAGGGTGCCGTCGTCGTCGCCCTGGTCGAAGACGCCGACCACGTTCGGGTGGGACAGCCGGGCCGCCGACCGGGCCTCGCGGACGAACCGGGTCGCGAAGTCGTGGTCGTCGCCGAGCCCGGGGTGCATCACCTTGAGCGCGCAGACCCGGTCCAGGCGCAGGTCGGTGGCCTCGTAGACGGTGGCCATCCCGCCGCGGGCGATGCGCGGGCCGACGCGGTAGCGGCCGTCGAGGAGGCGCCCGATCATCGGGTCCGCGACGGTGCTGTCCACGACGGTAGTCCTCCCGCAGTCCGCCGGGCAGAGGAGAGCAACCCGGCTCGAAGCACGATTTTACGGGCAGCCCGCAAGGCTACCGGTCCGCCCCGTGGAGTCGGCGTGGCGGTCAGGCCGGGTTCCACCCGTGCCGGAGCAGCTTGCGCAAGTACAGCACGTTGCTCACGTAGTGCTTGGTGTCGCGGTACATGCCGTCCGCGCGCACCGAGGCCAGGCCCTGGTAGTAGCCGGCGACCGAGTGGCGCACGCTGGCCTGCTCGCGCAGCACCCGGATCAGCACCACCCCGGCGGTGACGTTGTCGTGCAGGTCGCGCAGCTCGAGCCGGCGGCCGACGACCGTGGACAGCCAGCGTCCCGTGGACGGCAGCACCTGCATGGCACCGAGGGCGTGGGCGCTGGAGATCTGGTCCATCTGCCAGCCGGACTCCTGCCAGGAGATGGCCAGGGCGAGGTTGCTCCCCACGCCGTACCGGTGGGACGTCTTGATGATCACGCGGCGCACGGTGGCCCGGTCCGGGTTCGGCAAGTGCACCCGGTGGTGCCGGTGGTGGTTGCCGTGGTGCTTGGCGTGGTGGCGGTGGTGCGCGCTGTGGTGGTTCTCGTGGTGGTGCCGGTGGTGCCGGGCGTAGGGATGGTGGTGCTCGTCACCGTGCTTGTGGCCGTGGTGGCCGTGCTTGTGGCCGTGCTTGTGGTGGGCCCCGTGATGGCCGTGCTTGGCGTGGTGGTGGGTGGCTGCGTAGTGGTGCCGGTGCCGGGCGGCACGGCGAGCCGCCGACCGCACCACGGGGATGGTGAGCGTCTCGCCCACGTAGATGACCTCGTGCGGACCGAGGTGGTTGACGGCGAGCAGCTCGTCGGTCCAGGCATGGAACCGGACCGCCAGCTCGGTGGCGGTGTCGCCGGGACGGACCGTGTAGTGCACCATCCGTCTGCCCGGGTGGTGGCCGCCGGCGCGGTGATGCGCGCGGTGATGCGCGTGGTGGTGCCGGTGGTGCTTGCCGTGATGCGCCTTGTGGTGGTGCCCGTGCCCGGAGACCAGCTGGATGCCCGGCGCAGCGGTGACGTCGTCCGCCTCGACCTGCTGCACGGCGACGCAGGCGGCCAGCACCAGTGCTCCGGTGGCCGCCGTGAGACGACGGAACCACCGGGCAGACCTCAGGGTCGACGACTCGGGGGCCGATGGAGTCACTGCTCGGATCCCTTCGTCGTCGCCGGCGGGACATGGACTCGTCACCACCAGTGATGCAGTTGAGACTGCTGATAACGAATGTGTCTGATGGGTTTACAGGGGTCAACCGCTCAGCGCGAATTACAATTCTGTACTTCCTAGGGACACCGACGTTGTGTCGGAAACGCGACCTATGCGTCGCGGTTGGCGTACCAATGTCGTGTCGAAAGCGCGACCTATGCGTCGCGGTTGGCGTACCAATGTCGTGTCGGAAACGCGACCTATGCGTCGCGGTTGGTGTACCAATGTCGTGTCGAAAGCGCGGGGACCCAGAGAGGGACAGGGGAACGGTCGTCAGCGGGAGCGGAGCATCGGCGGCAGTGGCCGCGAGCACTGCAGCCCCTTGCAGTTGCGCAGCAGCGCGAGCTGGTGGGCCAGTTCCTTGACCAGTTTCTGCTTGCTCTTGCGGTGCACCAGGTTGGTCAGCTCGCCCGGATCGGTGCGCAGGTCGTAGAGCTCCCTCCACCCGGTGGCCACCTCGGTGTAGAGGTAGTCGCGGGTCCGGATGCCCTGGGTGAACCGCAGCGGGGACGGTCCGTTCTTCTTGCGCAGGAAGTTGTCGCTCTCGGAGATGCCGTCTCGGACGTAGCGGGGGCCGGTCTCGGTGAGAATGCCGCGGTTCCAGCCCTGGTCGCCGTGCTTGGCGATGTTCAGCATCCCGACCCCGTCGATGATCTTGGCCCGGGGGGCGCCGGCCATCTGCAGGAACGTCGGCGCGAAGTCGATCAGCGTGAACGGGTCGGTGCGCACCTGCCCCTTGGGGATTCCCGGACCGCGCACCATGATCGGCACCCGCAGCGAGACCTCGTAGGGGAGGATCTTGCCCTGCCGCATGCGGTGCTCGCCGAGGAAGTACCCGTTGTCGGACAGGAAGACGATGTAGGTGTTGTCCAGCTCGCCGGTCTGCTTGAGCACCGCGACCATCTTCTTGACCTCGTGGTCGACGACCGACAACGACTCCCCGCGCTCGCGGGTGATCTGGGTGACCGCCCGCTCGTCGGCGCTGTTCATGGGCGGCAGGTCCCGGATGTAGAACGGCTTGTCGCTGACGTTCTGCTCGCCCCGCCAGCCCGGCCCATGCGGCACGGCGCTGTTGAACCGTCCCCAGATCCGCCGTGGCCGGGCGGCGGTGTGGAACTCCTTGGTGTTGCCGTTGGCCTCGACCGCGGGCGACGGGTCGTCGGCCTCGTGGGGCATCCCGTGGTGCGGTGCGACGAAGGAGTCCCAGAAGAAGAACGGGTGCGGGGAGCGGGCGTACTCCCGGAAGATCTGCATGGACTGCCGGGCCTGCACGTTGGTCTGGTACTGGTGCTGGTGCGGCTGCAGCGTGCCGTTCACGTTCAGCGTGGCGTCGAAGTACCGGTACGTGCCCCCGGTCAACGGCGACTTGCCCAGCTCGGCCTCCACCGAGCCCCGCCAGTCGGTCCAGCCCGGCGGCACGTAGCGCAGCGACGGCTTCCCCTGGTGGGTGAGCTGGCGGCCGTACCCGTTGAGGTACTTGCCCATCATCACCGTGTTGTAGCCGGCATCGTGCAGCCAGGTGCCGATGGTCTGGTTGTCCTTGAGGGCGTGG
>DASTWW010000142.1:0-3950 GCA_035765755.1 Nocardioidaceae bacterium | reverse complement strand
CGGCTGACCCCGGCCGCGACCAGCAGGTCGGCCACCAGCCGGCCGCCGAGCGAGATCCGGGAGGCGTCCTTCTTGTCCGAGCGGGCGTAGGCATAGTGCGGCACCACCGCGGTGATCTGGGCGGCCGAGGCGCCCTTGGCGGCGTCGATCATCAGCAGCAGCTCCATGAGGTGCTCCTGCGTGGGCGGGACCAGCGGCTGGACGATGTACACGTCTCGCTGCCGGCAGTTGGTCTGCAGCTGCGCCTGCAGGCAGTCGTTGCTGAACCGGGTGATCTCCACCGAGGACAGCTTCACGCCGAGCGAGTCGCAGATCGACCGGGCCAGCGGCCGGTGGGCACTGCCACTGAATACGACGATCTCGCGCACCGGGTCCCCCAGGAGGTCGAGGCAGACAGGTCGAGTCACGATATCCCGGGCAAAAAGGCCAGGGCCAGAGTTCGTCCGGATCGGTGGTCTCGAACCGCCTTCGCGAGCTCGGCCTCCGCGATCACCAGGGTCAGCCGAGGGCTGTGGGCGGGCGGTCGTTGTAGGTCGCGGCCCGATCCTGGCCGGACAGCGCCGCGATGGCGTCCATGATCTGGTCGGTCACCTCGCGGCGGGCGCGCCCGAGCGGCACCCCGTCGTACCGGCCCTGGAAGTGCAGCGGCTCTCCGAACCGCACGGTCACCTTGGCCAGCCGCGGCCAGCGGGAGCCGACCGGCTGCAGCGCCTGGGTTCCGATCAGCCCGACGGGTACGACGGGGGCGCCCGAGGTGAGCGCGAGGTGGGCCACCCCGGTCCGCCCCCGGTACAGCCGCCCGTCGCGGGAGCGGGTGCCCTCGGGGTAGATCCCGAACGCGTCGCCGCGGCCGAGCACCTCCAGGGCGATGTCCAGCGAGCCGAGCGCGGAGCGGGTGTCGCCGCGGTCGACCGGGATCATGCCGATCCCCCGGAACCAGGCCCGCGACAGCGCCCCGCGCAGCCCGGTGCCGGTGAAGTAGTCGGCCTTGGCCAAGAACACCACCTTGCGCGGCGCGACGATCGGGATCACCAGGCTGTCGACGAACGACAGGTGGTTGCTGGCCAGGATCACCGGGCCACGGCGCGGCAGGTTGGCCTTGCCCTCCACGGTCGGCCGCCAGATCGCCCGGCCGAGCGGCGGGACCACCGTGTGCATGAAGCTGTAGAAGACCTGCTCCCTGCGCCCGCTCACGCGGACCAGGGTGCCAGGTCAGGCTTGCCGGCCGGCAGCCGGGTCAGGCCCAGAGCTGGCCCTCGAGCCGCTCCTCGGCCTCGTCGACGGTGCCCTCGTAGGCACCGGTGGAGAGGTACTTCCAGCCCCCGTCCGCCACGACGAAGGCGATGTCGGCGCGCTCACCGGCCCTGACCGCCTTGGCGGCCTGGCCGAGCGCCGCGTGCAGGATGGCGCCGGTGGAGATGCCGGCGAAGATGCCCTCGAGCTCGAGCAGCTCGCGAGTACGTCGTACGGCGTCGCGCGGACCCACCGAGAACCGCGAGTCGATCACCGTCTCGTCGTACAGCTCCGGGACGAACCCCTCGTCGAGGTTGCGCAGCCCGTAGACCAGCTCGCCGTAGCGCGGCTCGGCGGCCACGATCTTCACCGACGGCTTGTGCTCACGGAAGAACCGGCCCACGCCCATCAGCGTGCCGGTGGTGCCGAGACCGGCCACGAAGTGGGTGACCTCCGGCAGGTCGGCGAGGATCTCCGGGCCGGTGCCCTCGAAGTGCGCGGCGGCGTTGGCCGGGTTGCCGTACTGGTAGAGCATCACCCAGTCCGGGTGCTCCTCCGCGACCGCCTTGGCCACCCGGACCGCCTCGTTCGAGCCGCCGGCGGCCGGGGAGGAGACGATCTCCGCGCCCCACATCCGCAGCAGCTGACGCCGCTCGGCGGAGGTGTTCTCCGGCATCACGCACACCATCCGGTAGCCGCGCAGCTTGGCGGCCATCGCCAGCGAGATGCCGGTGTTGCCCGAGGTGGGCTCGAGGATGGTGCAGCCGGGGTGCAGCCGGCCCTCCTTCTCGGCCTCCTCGATCATCCGTAGCGCCGCGCGGTCCTTGATCGAGCCGGTCGGGTTCTGGTCCTCCAGCTTGGCCCACAGCCGCACGTCCGGGCTCGGCGAGAGCCGCGGCAGCCCCACCAGCGGGGTACCGCCGACGGACTCGAGCAGGGAGTCGAAGCGCATGGACAACCGCCTTAGCGGTCCACCTGCTCTGCCCGATTGCCGGCTCCGCCAGCCACTGCGGGGAGCACGACGACCTGGTCGCCGTCGGCCACCGAGGTGTCGAGGCCGCCGGTGAACCGGACGTCCTCGTCGTTGACGTAGACGTTCACGAACCGGCGCAGGCCGCCGTCCTCGACCAGGCGCTCCTTGATGCCCGGGTGGTTGCTCTCCAGGTTCTCGATGACCTCCGAGAGCGTGGATCCGGCACCGGTCACGGCCTTCTCGCCGTCGGTGTAGGTGCGCAGGATGGTGGGGATGCGTACCTGGACTGCCATCAGGGCTGGCTCCTGTCTTCCTCGTCAGTCGTCTCGGGTGAGGGCACCACAATGACTCGTTCCTCGGTCACGGTGCCGTCGATGATTCTGTAAGACCTGAACGACACAGAGCCGTCACTATTCCCGTCTCCGCCCGAAAACGCCTGGCCGGTGAACGTTTGGGCTGTGCTCACCAGCACATAGTGCGCGTTCGGCTCCTCGGCGCGGGCGATGTCAGTGCGCGATGGGTACGCCTCGGTGGCGGTGTGCGAGTGGTAGATCACCACCGGCTCCTCGTCCCGGGACCACATGTCCTTGTAGAGCGCGAGCAGGTCCTGCGAGTCGAACTCGTAGTACGTCGGGGAGCCGGCGGCGTTCACCATCGGGATGAACCGCTCCGGGCGGTCCGAGCCCTCCGGGCCGGCCACCACCCCACAGGCCTCGTTGGGGTGGTCACGCTTGGCGTGGGCGACGATCGCGTCGTGGGTCGCCTGGTCGATCCTCAGCACACCATCGAGCGTAGAGCCCGCTGGAAACCGGCCGATCACGGTCACCCGCCGTCCGGATGCTGAGACCGGTCTCGAGACGCTCGCTCCGCTCGCTCCTCGACCACCGGGTCAGGAGGCGAGGGACTCCACCAGGGTCTCCTGGAGGTAGCCGACCCACTCGTAGATCTCGTGCACGTGGGTGCGCGGGTCGTCGTCGGGCAGCGTGTGCCAGTAGTCCTCGTCACCCTCCTCTACGCCGAGCCGGGTGGCCAGCGCGAGCCGGATGTCGGTGAACGACTTCACCCAGGCGAGGGCCTGGTCGGAGGCGAGCTCCACGTCGACGTACAGGGTCTCCTCGTCCAGCTCCTCCGGCAGCCCGGCCTCCTCCAGCGCGTCGACGATCGCCATCGCGGCCCGCACCTTGCCGTCGCGCAGCCCACCCTCGGTGAACCGGCGGAACTCGCCTGCCGCATCGTCGTCGGCGGGGTAGGCGTTCGGGAACAGCCGGGCCAGCACCGGGTCGTCCGGCGCGGAGGTCGGCCCGTCGAAGTCGAGCAGATCCTCGAGCGGGTCCTCCGCCTGCACCGGCGCGGCCACCTCGTTGCGCAGCAGCTCGACGAGCTGGGAGGCCAGCGAGCGCAGCAGGTCGGCCTCGAACCCGTTGAACGTGGCCACGGCGCCGCCACCCCGGCGTGGCTGGAAACCCTCGGTCATGCGGGGTCCCCGCGGAAGCGCGAGCGAAGCGAGTGGTTTCGTGCGGTGCTCACGAAGCGTCTTCCTTCTGCATGGTCGCCCAGAGGCCGTACTCGTGCATCGCGCGCACGTCGCGCTCCATCTCCTCCCGAGTCCCGGCGGACACCACCGACTTCCCCTGGTGGTGCACCTCCAGCATCAGCTTCTCCGCCTTCTTGCGGGTGTAGTGGAAGTAGTTCTGGAACACGAAGGTCACGTACGACATCAGGTTCACCGGGTCGTTCCACACGA
>DASTWW010000141.1:0-8843 GCA_035765755.1 Nocardioidaceae bacterium | reverse complement strand
GGCGGCCACGGAAGCGGTACGACGGGGGAGCCGCAACGTGAAGGTCGACCCGTGCCCCTGCTCCGACCAGACCCGCACCTCCCCGCCATGGGAGGCGGCAACGTGCTTGACGATGGACAGCCCCAGGCCGGTGCCTCCGGTGGACCGGTGCCGCGCCGGGTCGACCCGGTAGAACCTCTCGAAGATCCGCTCCAGCTCGCCGGCCGGGATGCCGATGCCCTGGTCGGTCACGGTGAGCTCGACCATCGGCCCGTCTGCGCGGGCAGCGACCATCACCGTGCTGTGCTCGGGGGAGTAGCTGACCGCGTTGGCCACCAGGTTGCTCAGCGCCAGCGCGACCTCCCCCGCGCCGCCGAGCGCGACCAGGCCGGTGGAGCCGTCACGGGCGAGCGTGATGTCCTTGGCCTGCGCGTCGATCGCGTTCTGGTCCATGGCCCGGCCGACCACCTCGTCGACGTCGACCGGCGCCGGGTCCTCGAGCGGGTCGTCGACCTGGAGCCGGGACAGCTCGATGATCTGCTGCACCAGCCGGGTCAGCCGGCCGCCCTCGGTCTGCATCCGCCCGGCGAACCGGGCCACCGCCTCCGGGTCGTCGGCGGCCTCCCGGACCGCCTCGGCGAGCAGCCCGATCGCGCCCACCGGGGTCTTCAGCTCATGAGACACGTTGGCCACGAAGTCACGACGGATCGCCTCCACCCGCCGCTCCCGGGTCCGGTCCTCAACCAGCACGAGCACCAGCCGGCTGCTCAGCGGGGCGACCCGCGCGTCCACGTGCTTGGAGCCGATCTCCAGCTCCGCATCACGGATCTGTCCGTCCCGTCGTACCGTTCGGACCAGCTCGGCGAGCTCCGGCACGGCCAGCTCCTGACCGCGCACCAGGTCCAGTGCGTACGCCGGCGCCGACGCCTTCAGCACGGTGTCGTCCTCGCCGACCACCAGCGCGCTCGACCGCAGCACGCCCAGCACGGTGGCCACCCCTGGGGGCAGCACCGGGGGCGGCGGCGTCACGGGGCGGCGCAGCTGCCGCTCGCTGACCCGCCAGGCGAGCACCACGCCCGCGCCGAGCACGGCGCCGAGCAACGCGAACAGCAGGGGGTTCACGGCACCGATCGTACGGCGCACGTAGGCGCCCAGCGCGTCCTCGACCTGCGGCCACCCGGCACGTTGGCGAAGAGTTCACCCGGCGTTCACGCGGCGTGAGGATCCGCCTCACCTGCGCCGCCTACCGTCTCGGACATGCGAGAGGCCTACTTCGACCAGCTCAGCTCCCTCATCGACGATCTGGTCGCGATGACCCACGACGTGCGCGACTCGATCGGCCAGGCCAGCAAGGCGTTGCTGCACGCCGACGTCGACCTCGCCGAGCAGGTGATCTCGGCGGACTCCGCGATCGACGCGGCGAGGGAACGGGTCGAGGAGCGCGCCTTCGAGCTGCTCGCCCTGCAGCAACCGGTCGCCCGGGACCTGCGGATGCTGGTCGCCGCGCTGCGGATGGTCGGCGAGCTGGAGCGGATGGGCGACCTGTCGGTGCACGTGGCGAAGGTGGCCCGCCGGCGGGTACCCGACGTCGCGGTGCCCGACGAGCTGCGACCGACCATGGAGCGGATGGCGCAGGTCGCCGAGCAGATGGTCGGCACCGTCGCCGGGATCATCGCCGAGCGGGACGCGGACGGCGCCGCGGTGCTGGAGCCCGCCGACGACGAGATGGACCAGCTGCGCCGGTCCTCGTTCCGGCTCACGCTGGCCCACTCCTGGCCGCACGGCGTGGAGCCGGCGGTCGACATCGCGCTGCTCGGCCGGTACTACGAGCGGATCGCCGACCACGCGGTGTCCCTGGCCCGGCGGGTGCTGTTCCTGGTGACCGGCGAGAACCCGTCCGCGTCGGCCGAATGAGTGACACCATGTTCGGGTGCAGCTGAGGACGGGCATCGACTTCATCACCGAGTTCGGTGAGGCCGCGCGGCGGTTCGTGGCCGCGGCCGCGGAGACCAGCCCCCGAGAGCAGGTCGCCGCGTGCCCGGGTTGGTCGACCTACGACCTCGTCGTGCACCTGGGCAACACGCACGCCTGGGCGGCGACCATCGTGGAGACCGGCCAGCGTGCGGCCGAGCAGAACGACGAGCCGGACTCGCGCAAGGCGCGGGCGATGAGCAGCTGGTACGCCGCCAAGGCCGAGGACCTCTACCGGGTGCTGCAGGCCTCGGACCCGACCGCGTCCTGCTGGAACTTCACCGGCCGCGACCTGACCCCGCGGTTCTGGGCGCGCCGGCAGACCCACGAGACGCTGGTGCACCTCGTCGACCTCGACCAGGCCTCCGGGCGTACGACGGACGTGGCGGACCGGCTCTGCACGGACGGGATCGCCGAGGTGCTGTCCGTGATGGTCCCGCGGATGTACCAGCGCGGCCGCCGCGTCGAGCTCTCCGCGCCACTGTCGATCCGGACCACCGACGTGCCGGCCGCGTGGACACTGCTGCCACACGGCGACCGGCCGCCGGCGATCCGGCCGGGCGTGGACCCGGACGCGGATCTCCTCGAGGGCACCGCCTCAGCGCTGTTCCGGCTGCTGTGGCGGCGGATCACCCCTACCGACCCGGCGGTGTCCCGCACCGGGGACACCGCCCGGATCGACGCCTTTCTGGGCTCCCCGCTGACCCCCTGACTGCTGGGCGGGGCGTGAGCCCGGCCCCCGGGCCGGACTCGGCTGCCGCGCGGCGCGCGCCGGGGACTCAGTACGAGTAGCCGCCTCCACCGCCACCTCCGCCGCTGTAACCGCCACCGCCCCCGCCGCTCGACCCGCCGCCGCTCATGATCGGCTGGCCGGCCGGGGACACGACGTACCAGTGGCCACCGAACTTGTTGGAGTTCTGGCCGAGCACGTCACCGGGGTTGTGGTCTCCGGAGTAGGTGTAGAGCGGCATGCCGTTCACGGTCGCGATCGGCGATCCGCTGGTGTCCTTGGTCTGTCCGAGCTTCCCCATCACCCCGGCAGCCTTGGCGTTGGACGGGCTGACGGCCGGCCAGAAGTGCAGGCAGGCGGCGTCGCAGGTGGACTTGTTCATCGAGTCCGAGGTGAACGTGTACACCGAGAAGCCCTTCGAGTCGACGAGCACCTTGCCCAGCGAGGTCTTGGCGACATGGATGCCGGACCCGCCGGTGGCGGCGGCGTTGGTCGTACCCCCTTGCTGGCCGGTGCTGGCGCTCGAGCCGCACGCGGCCAGAGCGAGTCCGGCGCCCGCCAGCACGGTGGCGGTCAGGACATTGCGCCGGGTGGTTCCACGGCCCGTGCTGGGCCGGAAGATGGTGGGCCTTGTCATCGCGGGCCTCCTTCGTTGGTCTCACTGACACACGACGGAGCCGCGGCGGTCCCGGTTCAATGTGACGCCGAGCTGGTACGACGGACGGGCAGACCGGGCCGGGCCGGGGGCGGGTCAGCGACCCTGGTTCGCCACCGAGGCGATGGCCTCCTTGGCCGCGGCCGGGTCGAGGTACTCCCCGCCACCGACCGGGCGCATGTCCTCATCCAGCCGGTACACCAGCGGGATCCCGGTCGGGATGTTCAGCCCCACCACGTCCGCGGGCGACATCTGGTCGAGGTGCTTGACCAGCGCGCGCAGCGAGTTGCCGTGCGCGGCGACGCAGACGGTCCGCCCGGTGCGCAGGTCGGGCACGATCGCGTCGTACCAGTATGGAAGCATCCGCTCCACCACGTCGGCCAGGCACTCGGTGCGCGGCATCAGCTCGTCGGGGAGGTCGGCGTAGCGCGCGTCGCCCTGCTGGCTGTTCGGGTCGGTGTCGTCGATCGGCGGAGGCGGGGTGTCGTAGGAGCGCCGCCAGGCCATGAACTGCTCCTCGCCGTACTCCTCGCGGATCGCCTTCTTGTCCTTGCCCTGCAGCGCCCCGTAGTGCCGCTCGTTGAGCCGCCACGTCCGTCGTACCGGGATCCAGTGCCGGTCGCACACGTCGAGCGTGATCTGCGCAGTGGTGATCGCGCGGCGCAGCACCGAGGTGTGCAGCACGTCCGGGAGCAGCCCGGCCTCGGCGATCAGCTCACCGGCGCGCGCGGCCTCCTCGCGGCCGGCCTCGGACAGCGCGACGTCGACCCAGCCGGTGAACAGGTTGAGCGCGTTCCACTCGCTCTCGCCGTGGCGGAGCAGGACCAGGGTGTACGGCGCGGCGACGGTCATCTCAGGACGTCGGCGAGCTCGACGGAGACGGCTTGTGCTTCTTCGGCGTCGGGCTCGGCAGCGGCGACATGGTGGGGACCGAGGACGTCGGCAGCGGGACCTGCTGCAGGCCGTTGTACGGCGCGGTGACCGGGATGTCCATGGTGATCGACTTGGCGTGGGCGAAGTTGAAGGTGACCCACACGAAGTACCCGGGCTTGAGCTGGCTGCCGTAGAGCTTGATGTTGCCCTGGTCGGCGAGCTGGTAGGCGCCGTTGGCGTCGATCCGGATCGGGGTGTCGCCCTGCACGGTCAGCGAGGTGTCGCTCTTCGCGCCGGTGACGCTGGTCAGCTGGTCGGGCCGCCGCTCGTCGTTGTTGACCAGGCCGGCCACCAGGGTGCCGGCGCCGCCGTTCTTCGTGACGATCAGCGCGTCGATGACGTCCACGGTGCCGCTGCGGTCCGAGACGCCGATCGTCGGCGTGTACTCCTGCTCGGTCTGCGCGGTGAAGGCGAGGCCGCAGGAGGCGAGCATGGGCACGGCCAGCAGTGCGGAGGCTGCGGCGATGCTGCGACGAAGTGTCACGTTCACGGCTCGGTTCGGTCCTCTCGATGCGCGTCGGCCGCTGCGCGCCGGCGAGCAGCGTGCGGGCAGGCGGGAAGTTCGGGCCAGAGTCTAGTCACAGCCGCTCCCGCCCGGCCGGTGACCCTCCGGTCCTACCGGGTCACTACCGGGTCGCTACTGGGTCGCTACTGGGTCGCTACTGGGTCACGCCGACGGTCAGCCCGGCTGCCACCACGCCGGCCGCCGCCAGTGTGGTCCAGGCGGTCGAGATCCACAGCAGCGTCGGGGCACCGATGCGCAGCGCGATCCGCAGCGGCAGGTGGCGTACGCCGGTCTCGTGGTCCTGGACCAGGTCGGGCAGCACGTTGAGGAAGTGGATGCCGATGCCCAGCGCGGCGGCCGCGACGGTCATGGCGATGGTCGGGGGTCCGCCGTGGAACCCGCCACCGACCCCGCCGTACGACAAGAACGCCGGGAGCAGCCCGAAGCTGACGGCGTACGGCAGCCAGGAGAGCACGCTGCGCTTGAACCAGAGGTTGTACAGCCAGGCGCTGGCCACCGCGCCCAGGTGGGCGAGGCCGGCCTCGGTGCCGTTGGCGATGGAGAGCGGGATGACCAGCAGCACCGCGACTGCGATCGCGAACGCCACCGTGCCCGGGTCGATCCAGCCCATCGCCACCGGCTTGTCGCGGCGGCCCACCTCGGCGTCGCGGTGCCGGTCCAGCAGGTCGTTGAGCCAGCCGACGCTGAGCTGTCCGGTGAACACGGTGCCGGCGACCAGCGCGCACTGCGCCGCGGGGCGTCCGGTCAGCGCCGCGGCCACGGTCAGCGCGACGGTCATCGCAGCAGTGGGAAGCGGGTGGCAGGCGAGCGCCAGGGACGGCAGCAGGCCTCGCGCGGCGGGCAAGGTCATGGGTCGCAGTATCTGCCACAAAAGCCCAGGCAGCGCATGGTTTGCCCGGGTGCCACGCCCGGCCTGTCGGTGGTCGCTGTCATCGTCAAGGCACACGGATCCCGCTTCTGTCAAGCCCCAATCCGGCCTCTGACCTGCGGAAACGCGAAAGGGGTCGATTCGCGGACGTGTTAGACTGGTCACCTAGGAAGGGGTACTTGGCACATGACATTCACCGTCGGCGAAACGGTTGTTTACCCAAATCACGGGGCTGCTGTCATCGAGGACATCGAGACTCGAAAGATCAAGGGCGAGGACAAGCAGTACCTCGTGCTCCGCATCGTGGCCCAGCAAGACCTCGTCGTCAGGGTGCCGGCCTGCAACCTCGATCTCGTAGGGGTCCGCGACGTGGTGGACAAGGAGGGCCTGGACCGGGTCTTCGACGTTCTCCGCGCCGCGCACACGGAGGAGCCGACGAACTGGTCACGCCGCTACAAGGCCAACCTGGAGAAGCTTCACTCCGGTGACGTGCTGAAGGTCGCCGAGGTGGTTCGCGACCTGTGGCGCCGTGAGCGTGACCGCGGTCTGTCCGCGGGTGAGAAGAGGATGCTGGCCAAGGCCCGCCAGATCCTGGTCTCGGAGCTCGCGCTTGCCGAGCGCACCAACGAGGACAAGGCCGAGGCGCTCCTCGACGAGGTTCTCGCCTCCTGAGCTGGTCTTCTCACCTCGACGCCTCTGACGACGCCGAGCCGGTCGGTGTGGTGCCCGTCGAGGGCCGGGGCTCGCTGCCGTTCGCGTTGTGGCGGGGCGAATCGCTGGTCGCGGTCGCCTCGCTCGCGCTCGAGAACGGCGGCGTGCGGCTGCTCGACTTCAACGCGTCGTGGTCGTCGGTGTGCGCCGCCGGGGCGGCGTTGGTCGTGCACGACCCGCTGTGCCCGGGAACGCCGGTCGCGTTCCTGAGCTCCGTGGTGTCGTCGGTGCGGCCGGACGGGCCGGTGCTCGCCGGCGTCCGGCCGGTCACGGACACGGTGAAGGCGCTGGCTCCAGCGGGGTCGGCGGGCGGTCCGGCCGGCGTCGTGGGGGAGACGGTCGACCGCTCCGGCCTGGTCTCGCTGGCCTCTCCCGTCGTACTTCCTGCCTCCGTGGTGGCCGCGCTCCCGGACTGGCCGGACCTCACCGACCTGCCGGCGCTGGTGTCCTCGCTCGCGGAGCGGTTCGAGGTCACGTTCGTGGAGGCACCCGCGGAGGGCCGGCGCATCGTCGACGAGTCCGACCTGCGCCTGCTCGCAGCCACCTCCGCAGGTTGAGCCGGCGCCCTCAGCTCAGGGGTGCAGCAGCCGCTCGGCGACCGCGACGTCCTCGGGAAAGGTGATCTTCAGGTTGGTGGCCGGTGCCTCGACCCCGCGCACGACCAGCCCGGAGTAGCGCGCCACGCACGCCGCGGTGTCCGTGCCCTCGAACCCGTCGGCCTGCGCCTTCCGGTAGGCATCGAGCAGCGGCTGGGCCCGGAACGCCTGCGGGGTCTGCACCGCGACCAGCCCGTCCCCGGTCGACCGGCCGTCCCGGGTGAGCAGCCCGGGCTGGTGCCGCACCGGGATCGCGCCGCCGTGCTCGGCCGCGGCACCGACCACCCGGTCCCACAGCTCGCGCGAGGCCAGGGGCCGCGCCGTGTCGTGGATCGCCACCACGTCGTACTCCCCGGCATCGATCCGCTCGGCCAGCGCGAGGAGCGCGTTCTGCTCCGAGGCGTGCCGGGTGTCGCCGCCGTCGACCAGGAGTACGTCGGAGGGGACGATCTGCTCCACGGCGGAGCGGTCGGCCGGCCGGTGCACGACGACCACCTGTCCGACGTACTCCAGATGCCGCACCGTGCGCAGCGACCAGCCGAGCACCGGCAGCTCGCCGAGGGGCAGCAGCACCTTGTTGCGCTGCGCGCCGACCCGCGTCCCCGACCCGGCCGCGAGCAGGACGGCAGCGACGCGGAGGCTCATGCCGGGGAGCCTAGCGCCGGGGCGCGGAGGCCTCGGACGTCGCCCGGGTACGCGTCGCCACCAGGCTGGCCACCGTGGTGACGGCGAGCGTGCCCACGATCGCGCCGAGTGAGACGGAGATCGGGATGTCCGGGGCCCATGCGACGTGCTCCCCGCCGTTGATAAACGGCAGCTCGTTCTCGTGTAGCGCGTGCAGCACCAGCTTCACCCCGATGAACGCGAGCAGCGCGGCGAGCCCGTAGGACAAGAAGACCAGCCGCTTGAGCAGCCCGCCGATCAGGAAGTACAGCTGGCGCAGGCCCATCAGCGCGAAGATGTTCGCGGTCAGCACGAGGTACGGCTCGTGGGTGAGTCCGTAGATCGCCGGGATCGAGTCGAGGGCGAACAGCAGGTCGGTGGTGCCGAGGGCCAGCACCACGATGAACATCGGGGTGATCAGCCGCTGGCCGTTCTGGCGGATCATGATCTTGGTGCCGTGGTACTCCTTGGTCGCCGGGAAGCGTTGCTCCACCCAGCGGACCAGCCGGCTCTCCTCGAACTCGTCCTCCTCTTCGGGGCCCTTCTTGGCCAGCTTGTACGCCGTGTAGACCAGGAACGCGCCGAAGATGTAGAAGACCCAGCTGAAGTTGTTGATCGCCGCGGCGCCGACGGCGATGAACACGCCGCGCATGATCAGGGCCAGGACGATGCCGACCAGGAGCGCAGACTGCTGGTATTTCCTCGGCACCTTCAGCTTGCTCATGATGATGATGAAGATGAACAGGTTGTCGATGGACAGGGAGTACTCCGTCAGCCAGCCGGCGAAGAACTCGCTGCCGAACGCAGCCCCGGCGAAGTGCCAGACGCCGAGCCCGAACAGCACGGCCAGCCCCACGTAGAACGCCAGACCGAGGGAGACCTCCCGCCTCGAGGGCTCGTGCGGCCGGCGGCCGATGACGAAGACGTCCACGACCAGCAGGGTCGTCGTGACGCCGAGGGTGACACACCACAACCAGATGGGGATGTCCACGTTGCTCCTCCGGAGGGATCGTGGGCGCGCGCACGCGCCTCGTCGTACTCCGGAGGTCTCTTCCGTCACCGGGTGGTGACCAGCGGGCCGGACCGGTCGGTCGTGATGACGACCCGCTGCGGGGAGTACTCCCCTCCGCTTGGGCAATTGTCTCAGATGCGGGCTGCGGGGCCAAGCAGTACGGCGTGCCTGGCCACATCGTCGCATGTGAAGGGGCGTG
>DASTWW010000140.1:0-10485 GCA_035765755.1 Nocardioidaceae bacterium | reverse complement strand
GTCGGCGAGCTGGGCGGCGACCTCCCCCATGAGCTGCCGCTTGCCCGGGTCCCGGTCGCCGCCCGCGCCGAGGACGATGATCAGCCGTCCCGCGGTCTGCGAGCGCAGTGCGCGCAGCGCCGCGGCCACCGCGTCGGGCTTGTGCGCGTAGTCGACGACCGCCAGGAAGTCCTGTCCGGCCTCGACCGGCTCCAGACGCCCCGGCACCCCGGTGACGCCTCCCATCACTCCCGCGACGGCCTCCGCGTCCAGTCCGGCCTCGCCCAGCACGGCGATCGCGCACAGCGCGTTGGCGACGTTGAAGTCGCCGGGCAGCGGCACGCCGGCGTTGAACGTCCTGCCGTCGGGGGTGTGCACCGTGAACCGGGAGCCGGTCGGCTCGGTGATCACGTCGGACACCGTCCAGTCGGCGTCCGATCCCTGTGCGGAGAAGGTGCGGACCGGCACGGTGCTGTCCTCCAGCAGCCGGCGGCCGTAGTCGTCGTCGACGTTGACCAGGCCGCGCCGCGCCCGTTCCGGGGTGAACAGCGACGCCTTCGCGCGGTAGTAGTCCTCCATGTCGGCGTGGAAGTCGAGGTGGTCGCGGCCGAGGTTGGTGAACGCGGCGACGTCGTAGCGCACCCCGTCGACCCGGCCCATCACGAGTGCGTGGCTGGACACCTCCATCACGCAGACCCGGGTCTGCCGCTCCCGCATCACCGCGAAGAGCGCGTGCAGGTCGGGCGCCTCGGGCGTGGTCAGCGTGCCGGGGATGTCCTCGCCGTTGATCCGGGTGCCGACCGTGCCGACCACGGCGGCCTTTGTGCCGATGCCGGTGAGCGCGGCCTCCGCGAGCCGGGTGGTGGTGGTCTTGCCGGCGGTGCCGGTCACCGCGACCAGCCGCAGGTCCCCCGCGGGATTGCCGTAGACCTGGGCGGCCAGCCGGCCGAGGACCGCGCGCGGGTGCGGTACGACGAGCACCGGGACGTCGAGCTCGGCGCAGGCGTCGGCCCCGGTGGGATCGGTGAGCAGCACCACCGCTCCGGAGGCCACGGCATCGGCGGCGTAGGACGCCCCGTGCGCCGTCGAACCCGGCAGCGCGGCGTACACGTCCCCGCCCTGCACGGTCCTGGAGCTCAGCGTGAGTCCGGTGACCACCCGGTCGGGGTCGGCGTTGCGCATCTCCACCAGGTCGTCGGAGAGCCATCCCGTGACCTGCCGCAGGGGGGTCTGCGGCGGGTCGGCCGGTCGCACCGGGATCACGTCTGGCACGCCGAGAGGGTACCCGGGCTCACCATTCGAGCGGGGTCTTGGGTGGCCGGGCGCCGGTCGGCGGCACGCCGTACTTCTGCAGCAGGTAGGTCATCACCCGGCGGAACACCGGACCTGCGGTGTTGCCGCCGAAGCCGCCGTTGCGCGGGTGCTGCACGACCACGTAGACGAGGAACCGCGGCTTGTCGGCGGGCGCGAACCCGATGAAGGACACGGTGTGCGTGCCGTCGTAGCAGTGGCACTGCTGGTTGACCCGCTCCGCCGTGCCGGTCTTGCCGGCGACCAGGTAGCCGGGGATCGCCGCCATCGGACCGGTGCCGCCGTCCCCGGTGACGGCCACCATCATCTTGGCCTCTTCCTTGGCGGCCTTGGCGCTGATCACCCGGTGCCGGCTCTGCGTCACCGAGCCGACTACGCGGCCGTCGGAAGTGACCGCGCGGCCCTTGACGATGCTCGGAGACACGTAGACCCCGCCGTTGGCGATGGTGTTGACCGCGGCGGCCATCTGCACGGCGGTGACGGCCACGCCCTGACCGAAGGCGATGTTGTCCTGGTTGATCTGCCGCCAGCCGCGCCAGTTCGGCAGCACGCCGGCCGACTCGCCGTTGATGCCGAGGTTGGTGGGTTCCCCGAGCCCGAACTTGCGCAGGTAGCCGTAGAGCTGCTTGGGCTTGAACTGTCGGTCGGCGAGCACCGTGCCGATGTTGGAGGACTTCGCGAGCACGCCGGTCAGGGTCAGGTGCCAGGTGTCGTGGGCGACGTCGTCGTGGATGATGCGGTCGGAGGAACGCACGAACGGCGGGACCACGATCTTGGTGCGCGGGGTCACCTTGCCGGCGTCGATCAGCGCCGAGGTGGTGAGCACCTTCTCCACCGACCCGGGCTCGTAGACGTCGCGCACCGCGCGGGACCCCAGGTTGTCCGGGTTGGCGGCCGTGAAGTCGTTGGGGTCGTAGGTCGGGTAGTCGGCCAGGGCCAGCAGTTGCCCGGTGTGGGTGTCCATCACCACTGCGGAGCCGGAGTCGGCGTTGGAGCCGCGGACCGCGTCGGCCAGCGCCCTCTGGGTGTACCACTGCACGTCCCGGTCGATGGTCAGGCTCAGGTCGCGGCCCGGCTTCGGCGGGATGACGCTGTTGTCGCCGAGAGGGATCCGGTTGCCGCCGCTCTCGGTGTAGGTAGCCCGGCCGTTCTTGCCGGTCAGCCAGTTGTCGAAGACCAGCTCCTCACCGTCACCGGGCTGGTTCTGGTCGTTCATGAACCCGACGAGGTTGGCCGCCACGTCATGCGCCGGGTAGTCGCGGATCGGGTCGCGGCGGGTGGTCACGCCGGCGTAGCCCTGCGCGTCGACCGCCTTGACCACGGCCCGCGCGTCGGCGGCGGGAACCCGGCGGGCGAGGTACTGGAACTGGGTGTTAGGAGCCTGCAGCCGCTCCAGCATGTCGAAGTAGTCCAGGTGCAGGCGGTGAGCCAGGATGGTGGCGATCGCCGGCGCGTGCTTGGCGGTCAGCGTCGGGTCGGCGACAACCATCTCGCCGCTGACCGACTCAGCGAGCGGCACCCCGTTGCGGTCGGTGATCGTGCCCCGCGTGGCGGGCAGCGTGATGTGCACCAGGCCCTCGGCCTGGGCACGTGCGGCGTACGCCTTCGCGTCGATGCCCTGCAGCTCGAAGAGGCGTACGGCGAAGACCGAGACCACCATGGCGATGATCAGGAAACCGATTCGGAGCCGGAGCAGGCTGGCGCCACGCAAAGAACGCAGCGACCTGCGCCGGCGCCGCACGGGCCGCCGCGGGTCAGGTCGCCTGCTCCGGGTCAATGCGCGCTCCCCTGCGGCTGCGTGTTCTGGGTCTGGTGCTGGTCGGCCTTCTTTCTACCTGCCGATGCGTGCACGTCCGGGGAGCCGACGGCCGTGTCGGCCGCCTGGCTGGTCGATGGAGGGACGGTCACCACGATGGGCGCGGGGCGCAGGTCCGCCGGCTTGCCCACCGGTGGCGGGGTGATCCGGAAGTCCTCGGTCGTCCCGGCGGGCTGCGGCTTGCCGAGCACGGCGCCGTCGGAGAGCCGGAGGAAGGCCGGGTTGCTCGGCGGCACCATGCCGAGGTGCTTGGCGCGCTCGGCCAGCCGCTGCGGTGCCTGCAGCCGGGCCAGCTGCATCTGCAGCGCCTGGGCCTTGGCATCGAGCAGGTTCGCGCGCTGCTCGAGCGCGGTGGCCGTGAACGACGCCTGCTGCAGCGAGGTGTTGAACAGCAGCAGCCCGGCAATGCCGCCGACGAGCAGCAGCGACACGAGCGCCAGGAACGGGACCCGGGTCGCCCGGTTCGTGTGCCGCGGCACCACGGTGAGCCGGGCCCTGGCGACCGCCGCCTCGGCGAGACGCGGCACCCGGCTCCTGGCCGGGGTGACTGACGAGCTCATCCCACTCCCCCTTTGACGTCGTGGCCTTTGATGTCGTGGCTGGTGACCAGGTGTGCGCGCATCAGGCGGCTGCTCCCCTGCCGGCGCGCACTCGTTCGACCGCACGCAGCCGAACGGAGGCCGCGCGCGGGTTCTGCTCGATCTCCTCGGCCGACGCCTTGTCCGCGCCGCGGGTGAGCAGGCGCAGCGCCGGCTCGTGACCCTCGGGCACGAAGGGCAGGTCCGGCGGGAGGTCGCTGCGGGTCTGCTCGGCGAACACCTGCTTGGTGATGCGGTCCTCCAGGGAGTGGTAGGACATCACCACCACCCGGCCGCCGATGCCGATCGCCTCGATCGCGGCCGGCAGCGCCCGCCGCAGCGTGTCCAGCTCCTCGTTGACCTCGATGCGCAGCGCTTGGAAGGTGCGCTTGGCCGGATGCCCTCCGGTGCGGCGTGCCGCGGCCGGGATCGCCTCGCGCACCAGCTCGACCAGCCGCGCGGAGCGGGCGAACGGCTGCCGCTCGCGCTCCCGCACCACCGCCTCGGCGATGCGGCGCGCGAACCGCTCCTCGCCGTAGGTGCGCAGCACGTGGGTGAGGTCCTCGACCGAGTAGCTGTTGAGCACGTCGGCCGCGGTCCGGCCGACGCTGTCGTCCATCCGCATGTCGAGCGGCGCATCCTCGGCGTAGGCGAAGCCTCGCTCGCGCAGGTCGAGCTGCATCGAGGAGACGCCGAGGTCGAACAGCACGCCGTCCACCCGGTCGTGGCCCAGGTCGGCGAGCACGGTGGGAATCTCGTCGTACACCGCGTGCACGAGGGTGACCCGCTCCGCGAACGGGGCCAGCCGCTCCCGGCTGCGCTCCAGGGCGTGCGGGTCGCGGTCGATCCCGATCACGTGGGCCTGCGGACACCGGGTGAGCACCGCCTCGCTGTGGCCGCCGAGGCCGAGGGTCGCGTCCACGAGCACGGAACCGGCCCGGTCGAGGGGTGGGGCCACCAGGGCGACGACCCGGTCGAGAAGGACGGGGACGTGGCGCGGCTCGGGCATCGCGCTAGCCGGCCAGGTGGATCAGCACGCCGAGCACCACGGCCAGGGCGGAGGACGCGGCCGCGGTGAACGCGGCGACGGCGAGACCGTCGCGGACCTCCTGGCGCACCCGGCGGGTCGGCCGGGCGGCGGGAACGGCCCGGCGCGGCCCGGCGAGCTGACGGGCCAGCTGGCCGGTGAAGCTGACACTCATGGCTCGACCCCTTCGTGCCTGGACTCGGACTGGTGCGGTGCGTCCGGTTCGCCGGACCAGGTCCCCGTCCGCTCACCTTCGGGAAGTTGCCCTCTGGCGCCGGGGAAGGTGCGTCAGATGACAGGAGGGAGCGGACGTGAGACCTCGTCCTGCGACTCGGTGTGGTGCCTCAGATCACGCCGGGGAACACCTCCTCCGACAGGTCGGCGAAGGCCTGCTCCTGCTGCTCGGAGTAGGTCTGCCAGGACGCGGCGTCCCAGATCTCGACCCGGTTCATCGCGCCGATCACGATGCAGTCGCGGGTGAGCGCGGCGTACTCCCGCAGCATCGGCGGGATGGTGATCCGGCCCTGTTTGTCCGGCGTCTCGTCGGAGGCACCCGCGAACAGCATCCGGACGTAGTCCCGAGCGCCCTTGTTGGTGACCGGGGCCTCCTTCATGCGCTCGGTGAGCTTGCCGAACTCCTCCAGCGGCCACACGGAGAGACAGCGCTCCTGTCCTCGTGTGACCACCAGACCCTCCGACAGCTCGTCGCGGAACTTCGCCGGGAGGAACAGCCGCCCCTTGTCGTCGAGCCGAGGGGTGTAGGTGCCGAAGAACACCGGCCACCTCCCACGCGGCTCTCCGAGGGACTTCCCTCCACTGCGCTCCACTGTACGCCACTCTCCCCCACCGTCAACCAGAAACGCACGTTTCGCCGCGGCGTTTCCCCCGCGTGGGGCGAAGCGGGGAAAGCCGGACACGATTCGGTCGCAGTTCCCGCGGGCCTGCGGAAGTTCGATGACAGCCGCCGAGCCCATGCGGTTGACTACGGCTGAGATACGGCACCGAACGGGGATGGCGCTTTCCTCG
Organism: Nocardioidaceae bacterium; assembly: GCA_035765755.1. Lineage (GTDB taxonomy): Bacteria > Actinomycetota > Actinomycetes > Propionibacteriales > Nocardioidaceae > DASSKA01. Next base: position 4,748 of record DASTWW010000140.1, on the reverse strand, counting down.
TCCTACCGGTTGTCGGGGTCGGAGGGAGAGGATGGAGCCGTGAGATCACTGGACCAGCCAGCGGCTGGTGGGGAGCCCGCGAGCGGAGCGGACCTGGACACACTTGCCCGGGTGGGCGAGCGCATCCGCGCGAGCATCGACAAGGTCATCGAGGGCAAGCCCGAGGTGTCCCGCCTGGCCCTGGTGGTGCTGCTGGCCGAGGGCCACCTCCTGATCGAGGACGTGCCCGGTGTCGGCAAGACGATGCTGAGCAAGGCCCTGGCCCGGTCCATCGACTGCACGGTGCGGCGCATCCAGTTCACCCCCGACCTGCTGCCCTCGGACGTCACCGGGGTCTCGGTGTTCAACCAGGACACCCGGCAGTTCGAGTTCCGCCCGGGCGGGGTGTTCGCCAACATCGTGGTCGGCGACGAGATCAACCGCGCCTCGCCGAAGACCCAGTCGGCGCTGCTGGAGTGCATGGAGGAGCGCCAGGTCACGGTGGACGGTACGACCTACCACCTCGAGGCGCCGTTCATGGTGATCGCCACCCAGAACCCGATCGAGATGGAGGGCACCTACGCGCTTCCCGAGGCGCAGCGGGACCGGTTCATGGCCCGGGTCTCGATGGGCTACCCGGTGGAGTCCGCCGAGATCGCGATGCTGGACACGCACACCCGCAGCAACCCGCTCGACGACCTGGAGCCGGTCACCGACGCCGCGGAGGTGCGCAAGCTGGTCGGCATCGTCTCCCAGGTGTACGTCGCCGAGTCGGTGCAGCGGTACGCCGTGGCCCTGGCCACGGCCACCCGTAAGTCGCCGGAGCTGCTGCTCGGCGCCTCGCCCCGGGCGACGTTGCACCTGGTCCGCGCCGCGAAGGCCTCGGCCGCCGTGCAGGGCCGCGACTACGTCATCCCCGACGACATCCAGCAGCTTGCCGAGCAGGTGCTCGCGCACCGGCTGCTGCCGACGGTGGAGGCCTCGATGAGCGGCCGCACCGCGGAGTCCGCGCTCAAGCACATCGTCGCCGCGGTGGCGATGCCCGAGAGCCGTCGGACGCCGGCCTAGGCGCTGGTCATGCGGGAGGCGCTGTCGGCATTGACCACCCGGGGCCGGGCATTCCTGGCCGCGGGGGGAACCGCCACGGTCTGCGCGCTCCTGCTGGGTCAGAAGGACCTGCTGCGCGTCGGCCTGCTGCTGCTCCTGCTGCCGGTGGTCACCGCGCTGTTCCTCGGCCGCAGCCGCTACCGGCTCGGCCTGGTCCGGTCGGTGAGCCCCGCCCAGGTCTCCGTCGGCCAGCAGGCGCGGGTCCAGCTCGAGCTCACCAACGACGGCAAGATGCCCACCGGGCTGCTGCTGCTCGAGGACCAGGTCCCCTACGTGCTCGGCACCCGGCCCCGGTTCGTGGTGGACCGGATGGGACACCGGTGGAAACGCACCATCTCCTACGTGGTCCGCTCCGACGTGCGCGGCCGCTACGTGCTCGGCCCGATGACGGTGCGGCTCAGCGACCCGTTCGGCATGGTCGAGCTCGACCGGGCCTTCCAGAGCACCACCTCGCTGACGGTGACACCGCGGGTGGTGGCGCTCCCAGCGATCCCGCTGTCGGGGGCGTGGACCGGCTCGGGCGACAACCGGCCCCGGGCGTTCGCCAGCGGAAGCGCGGAGGACGTCACGGTCCGGGAGTACCGCCACGGCGACGACCTGCGTCGGGTGCACTGGCACAGCAGCGCGCACGCCGGGCAGCTGATGGTACGACGGGAGGAGCAGCCGTGGCAGTCGCGGGCGACCCTCCTGCTGGACAACAGGAGGCTGGCCCACCACGGCAGCGGCGCGGCCTCCTCTCTTGAGCACGCCGTGTCGCTGGCCGCGTCGATCGCGGTGCACCTGGCCCAGCGCGGGTTCCAGGTCCGGCTGCTGACCGCTGCCGGTGAGGAGCACAGCGCCTGGCACGAGCGCAGTGCGCTGGCCGCGGAGACCGGCCCGCTGCTGGAGTCACTCGCCGTGGTCGGTGAGGTCTCGGCGCCCCACTTCGACCTGAGCTGGCTGCAGGAGTCCGGCCACTCCGGACTGCTGGTCGCGGTCCTCGGGAGGGTCGCCGAGCACGACAAGCCGGCGCTCTCCCGGATGCTGCACTCGGCGTCGAGCGCGATGGCGGTCTCGCTGGAGGTCGCCGACTGGTCCCGGACCGGCGGCGAGGACGACCTCGAGCACGGCACCGGGTGGTTGAAGGCGCACGGCTGGAAGGCGGTCGCCGCCGGACCGCGCGACCCGATGCCCACGGTCTGGCAGGAGCTCGGCCGCAGCGCCCGGGTCAGTGGCCGGCGACTGGTCGCCCCGGCGCCGGAGGTGTCCCGATGACAGGGCGCGGTCTGCGGCTGCCCGGGACCTTCACCGTGTCCCTGCTCGCGGGGCTCACCACCTGGGTGTCGCTGCTGACCTGGACCGGCTTCTCGGAGCGGCCGAGCGGGTTCCTGGTGCCGCTGTTCTTCGCCTGCCTGCTGGTCGCAGTGGTCGGCATGCTCCTCCGCTCCGCGCACCTGCACCCACTGCTGGTCGCCCCTGTGCAGGCCGCTGCGCTGCTGCTGTGGCTCAACCATCTTTGGGCCGGCGACGTGTCCCTTGCTGGCTGGCTGCCCACCGGGACCTCGCTCAACCAGGTCGCGGTCAATCTCGGGCACAGCATGTCGGTCTCCCAGCACTACGCCGCGCCGGTGCCGAAGGACGTGGTCGCGTTCTATCCCGCGGTGATCCTGGCCGGCTGCGCGACGGCGGTGCTGGTCGACCTGCTCGCGTGCGGGCTGCGCCGCGTCCCGCTGGCCGGCCTCCCGCTGCTCGCCGTCTACACGGCCCCGCTCAGCATCCTCGCCGGCGGGGTGTCCTGGGTGAAGTTCGCGATCGGCGCGCTGTGCTTCCTGTTCCTGATCGCCGCCGACGAGACGCGCCGGCTCACCCACTGGGGCCGGCAGCTGACGTCCGGGCTGGTGCAGGACTCCCAGGTGTCCACCGTCAGCGGTCAGGCGGTGCGCGCCTCGGCCCGCAAGATCGGGCTGACCGCGACCGGACTTGCCGTGGTGGTGCCGCTCCTGGTGCCCACGTTGGGCGCCGGCCTGCTGGCCAAGAGCGGCAACGGGCCCGGCGACGGCAACGGTGCGGTGTCGCTGTCGAACCCGATGGTCTCCTTGAAGCGCGACCTGGTCCAGGGCCAGGACGAGAACCTGGTCTACGTGACCACCCCGGACCCCGATCCGTCGTACCTGCGGATCGCGGTGCTCGACCAGTTCGACGGCTCCGCCTGGCGACCGTCGGGCCGGGCCATCCCGGTGCAGCAACGCTCTGAGGGTCAGATGCCGCCTCCCCCGGGCCTCGACCCGGACGTGCCGCGCACCGAGGTGCCCTACTCCATCCGCATCACGCCGCAGTTCCGGTCCCGGTGGCTGCCCACGCCGTACCCGATCGCCTCGATCAAGGCCACCGGCGACTGGCGCTACGACACCACCACCATGGACTTCATCAGCGCGGCAGACGGCCAGACCACTGCGGGCATGCACTACCGGCTGCGCGCGCTGCAGCCGTCGTACAACTCGCGCCGGCTCAACAACGTCGGCCCGCCGCCGGTCGACCTGATGGCGAAGTACACCAAGCTCCCCAAGGACCTGCCGCCGTCTGTGCAGCGGCTGGCTCGGCAGGTCACCTCGCGGCAGACCACCGACTTCTCGCGCGCGGTCCGGCTGCAGGACTGGTTCCGCGGCGACGGCGGGTTCACCTACTCGCTCGCGCACGCCTCCGGCGACAGCATGCAGCAGCTGGCCCGGTTCCTCGGTCACGGACCCGACAGCCGCACCGGTTACTGCCAGCAGTTCGCCGGCGCGATGGCCCTGATGGGTCGCACGCTGGGAATCCCGTCCCGGGTGGCGGTCGGCTTCTACCAGCCGCAGTACGTGTCCGGGGACACCTGGGTTTTCAGCAGCCACGACCTGCACGCGTGGCCGGAGATGTACTTCGACGGCATCGGCTGGGTGCGCTTCGAGCCGACCCCCTCGCCTCGGGTCGCGGGCGTGCCGGCCTACACCGTCGGACCGCTGAGCACCGTCGACCCGTTCCACCCGCAGCCGACCACGCCGCTGCCGACCGGACAGAACCGGTTCGACCAGAAGCCGGGCGTCAAGACCGGGGTGACCAGCACTCAGCCCACCGGCCACCACGCGGCCGGCTGGAACGGTCCGCTCACCGCGGTGCTGGTGCTGCTCGGGGTGCTGCTGCTGACCTCGCTGCCGCGGCTGGTGCGCGGCCGGCTCCGGCGCCGTCGCTGGGGCACCGCGCGGACCGCGCCGGCGCTCGCCGAGGCGGCGTGGGCCGAGCTGCGGGACGTGGCGCTGGACCTGCGGCTCGGGTGGGACGACACGGTGACGCCCCGGGGGCGGGCCCGGGACCTGGCCACCGCGTTCGGCTCCCCGGACGACGCGGACTTCGCGACCTCCGGGCAGCGGTCGCGTGGTCGGCGGGCGGCCCCGAATGCGGCCGCGGCGCTGGACCGGCTGGTGGAGCTCGTGGAGCGGGCGCGCTATGCGCGGCCGGGCGCGCGGGAGCCGGTCGACGAGGCGGTCACCCGGCAGGTCTTCGAGGACGTCGCGGTGTGCGCGCGAGCTCTGCGGGACGGCACCACCCGTGGTCGCCGGCTGGTGGCCGGCTGGGCGCCGGTGTCGCTGGTGGTCGGCGGGCGCAGGAAGCGGGGCGCCTCGGAGGGGCTACGGACCTTCGGGCTCGAC
>DASTWW010000139.1:0-7525 GCA_035765755.1 Nocardioidaceae bacterium | reverse complement strand
GATGGCCGACTTCGCCAACCCGGCCGGTCTGGAGAAGGTCGGCGACACCGCTTTCCGGGAGAGCACCAACTCCGGGACGCCGCAGATCGGCATCAGCGGCACCGGCCGACGGGGCAACCTGATCGCCGGCTCCCTGGAGGCCTCCAACGTGGACCTGGCCAAGGAGTTCACCAACCTGATCATCGCCCAGCGCGGGTTCCAGGCGACCTCGCGGGTGATCACCACCTCCGACCAGGTGCTGGAGGACCTGGTGAACCTGAAGCGCTGACGCCGCTGGGCCGCCCGGATTACTACGGGATCGGGTGTCGGGGCGCCAGCGCCTTGGACAACCTGGCCAGGATCGCCGGTCCCACATCGGTCGCGTTGCCCTGCCGGTCGAACCCGCGCGCCGTGAAGGTGGTGATCACCGCGATCGCGAGCTTGGCCGAGGGCAGGTAGCCGACCTCGGCGCCGCTCCCGGCGTAGAACTTGTCGCCGGTGATCCAGGGCCCCTGCAGCACGACACCGAGCCCGAACGAGCGCGCGCGGGTGTTGCGGGCACAGGCGGGGCAGCCCTTCGCAGGATGGCCGAAGCCGACCAGGTGGTGACCGACCTGGACCCGGTGCGACTTCGGGGTGAGCAGCGACCCGGACCCGATCGCCGCGATCGAGGTCGTCAGGTCCTTGACGTCGCTGGTCTGCGAGGCTCCCCGGGGCGCCGTCCACGACGGGTTCCAGTAGGTCGTGTCCTCGTAGAACGGCGTGCCCGGAGGGATCTTCAAGGTCTCCCGGCGTTCGGAGCTGTAGGTGTGCAGGACCGGCTCGGGGATCTGTGGGGTGGTGGATCCCTGCGTCTCGCGGAGGTTCATCGGGCGGAAGATGTAGTGCTTCATCAGCCGGCCCAGCGGCTGGCCGCCCGCCTTCGCCAGCACCCTTCCCAAGATGGCGTAGTTGGTGTGCGCGTAGGCCCAGTTGGTGCCGGGCGGGAACGTCGGCCGCGCGGAGGTGCCGATCCTGATCAGCTCCCGGGTGGTCCACTGCCGGAACGGGTTGCGGTTGATCCCGTCCAGAACCGCCGGTTGGTACACGTAGTCGGCGTACCCCGACGTGGAGTTGGCGAGCATCTTGACGGTGACCGCCTTCGCCCTGGGCAGGTTCGGGAGGTACGTCGCCAGCGTGTCGTCGAGGCTGATCTTGTGCCGGTCCACCAGTTCGAGCAGCAGCGTGGTGAGGTAGCTGTAGGCGACGAAGCCGTTGCGCACGTGCATCTTCGGGGTTGCCGGCACGCCCGTCATCGACTCGCCGAGCGCTCCGGTGTAGGTGTTCCTGCCGTCGGTGGTCACTCGCAGGATCAACGCCTTCAGGTGGTACTTCCTCATCGCCGCCCGGGCGATGGCGGCGATCTTCTGCTGGGTCGTTCCGAGGTGGCTTGCGTCGATCTCTTGCTGCCTCGGCCCGAGGTGTGCCGTCCCGACCTGGGCGGCGGTCGCGCTTGAGGCGAGCGTGAGGACCAGGACGACGGCCGGGACGATCGACAGCCGGGTCCGCCGATGCCACGGGCGACGGGTACGAGAAACGGTCTGATCCATGGCGATCGGCCCCTCCACCCCCGCAATCCCCTTCGACGCTAGACCGCGCGACGCGGCGGGTGCCAGGTCGCATAGGCCACCGGCGTCGACGGCCGCCCCGGAATGTCGCGGCTGCGCGGGTTTCGGAACTGCTCAGGTCGTCGCCGAGCCCGCCGATGACACAGGTACGGCCAAGGAAGGCCTGCCGGATCGACCGCACAGATCGACGGCACAGGAAGATCGCACAGATCGAGCTGCACAGGGATGGTGCACGATGGTCACGCTCACGAGGCTCACGGGCGCGCGCTTCGCGCTGAACCCTGACCTCATCGAGCGCGTGGACCGCACCCCCGACACCATCATCACCCTCGTCGACGGCACGAAGTACCTCGTCAAGGAGACCCTCGACGAGGTGGTCGCGGCGATCCTGGACTACCGGGCCAGCGTGCTGGCCGCAGCCGGCTCCTTCGAGCGGGTCACCGATACGCAGGTACGACGGACGCGGCTGGCCGCCGTACCGACGCCCGATGACCCGCCGGACGGTCCCGTCCTGCCGCTGAGCCCGAGGCAGGGCTGATGGACCGCGCGACGCAGCTCGGCATCGGCCTCGGCCTGGCGGTGATCATCGGCGCGAACGTGATGGAGGGTGGCCACCCCACGTCGCTGCTGATCGTGCCCGCGATGATCCTGGTCTTCGGCGGCACGATCTGCGCCGCGGTCGCCGGCGGCACCATGGCCGACGCCAAGAACGCGGTCGAGTCCCTGAAGCGGGCGCTGACCTGGAAGCCGGTCTCTCCGGCCGAGCTGGTGCCCGTCGTGGTCAAGCTCGCCGACAAGGCCCGCCGCGAGGGACTGCTGACCCTGGAGGAGACCGCCAACGAGGTCGGCGACGAGTTCCTGAGCAAGGCGATCGGGCTGGCCGTGGACGGCACCGACCCCGAGGAGCTGCGCGAGATCCTCGAGGCGGAGCTGTACGCCAAGAAGGCCGCGGACAAGCAGTCGGCGAAGTTCTTCAACGACATGGGCGGCTACGCGCCCACCATCGGGATCATCGGCACCGTGATGGGCCTGGTGCACGTCCTGGAGAACCTGTCCCAGCCGGACCTGCTCGGGCACCTGATCGCCGGCGCGTTCGTGGCCACCCTCTGGGGCGTGATGACCGCCAACCTGATCTGGCTGCCGATCGGCAACCGGCTGCACCGGCTCGGTGAGCTCGAGGCCTCTCGGATGGAGCTGGTCATCGAGGGCGTGCTCGCGGTGCAGGCCGGCTCCAACCCGCGGGTGGTGGCCCAGCGGCTGCGCTCGCTGCTGCCGGCGACGGACCGCGAGACCGAGGAGAAGGCAGCCTGATGCCGGCCCGGAGGAGACGCGCGGAGGCCGAGGAGCCGCACGCCAGCCATGAGCGCTGGCTGATCACCTACGCCGACATGATCACCCTGCTGATGGTGCTGTTCATCGTGCTGTTCGCGATCAGCCAGGTGGACCAGAAGCGCTTCGACATGCTCAAAGAGGGCATGGCCGCGGCGTTCGGGGAGACCGCGTCGCCGTTCCAGGGAACCCAGCAGGTGATGCCGGCCTCGGGGGATCCGATGACCCCGGTGCTGCCGGACACCGGCGCCCGTCCCCAGCAGGTGCAGCTCTCCCAGCCCGCGACGAGCGCCTCCACCGCCGTACAGCACAGCTCGGCGCTGGCCGAGGCGCAGCGCGAGGTGCAGAACCTGAACCGGCTCAAGCACCAGCTCGCCCAGCGGCTGGCGCACAGCGGCTACCGCGACGACGTCACCATGCGCATCGACGAGACCGGCCTGCGGATCAGCCTGGTGTCCCGGCACATCGTCTTCGACGCCAACCTCGCGGTGCTCACCCCGCGCGGCGCCCGGGTGCTCGACGTGCTGGCGCCGGTGCTGCGCCGGCTGCCGAACCAGATCGAGGTCGACGGGCACACCAACCAGGTCAAGGTGAAGCCGAAGTTCTACCCCACCGACTGGGAGCTGTCCGCGGCCCGCGCCGTCACCGTGCTGCGGTACCTCAACGAGCACGGGCGCGTGCCCGGCGAACGCCTCGACGCGGTCGCCTACGGGCACGAGCGGCCGCTGCTCGACCCGAGCAAACCGAAGGCGATGGCGCTGAACAAGCGCGTCGACATCGTGGTTCTCTCCAGCGCATCCGAGGACGCCCGGAAGCTGTTCCGGGCGGTCATGGGCAGCAACCGACCCGAAGGGAGGCACACCAGATGAGCGTCGTCGACATCGCAGCCCCGGAGACCGAGGAGGTCGAGGAGAAGCGGGGGCGCAAGAAGCTGGTGGCGGTCGTGCTGCTCGTGATCGCGGTAGCGGCGGCGGCCGGCTGGTGGTTCGTCCTCAAGCCGGCCGCCCCGTCCCGCCCGCAGCCGGGCGCGGTCCTCAAGCTCGACGCGATCCAGGTCAACCTGGCCGACGGGCACTACCTGCGCATCGGCATCGCCCTGCAGGCCAGCAAGGGCGCGCCGACCGACCTGGACGGCAGCAAGGCGCTGGACGCCACCATCGAGCTGTTCAGCGGCCAGCCCATGGGCAAGCTCGCGGTCCGCTCCTACCGCGACCGGCTCAAGGGTGAGCTGGTGCACCGGCTGGACGCGTTGTACGACGGGGAGGTGATCGGGGTCTACTTCACCGACTTCGTCACCCAGTAGTCCAACCGTGGTTTCGAGACGCCTCGCCTAGCGGCTCGTCCTCAACCACTGATCTCAACCACCGGAGCTGTTCTGCTCAGGTGGCGGCCCGTCACGCCGATAGGACACGGCGTGACGGTCTCTTCGCGCGCTCCGCAACCCCGGGTGGTGACCCCACCACCACGGGAGCGGAAGCGTCGCGGACGAGGCGCCGTCACGCCGTACGACTTCCGCCACCCGGTCAAGCTGTCGCGGGAGAACTCGCGGCTGCTGCAGATCGCCTTCGAGACCTTCGCCCGGCAGGCGTCCATCGTGATGACCTCGGCGCTGCGCTCGGTGTGCCAGGTGGACCTGGTGTCGGTGGAGCAGCAGACCTACATCGAGTACGTCGAGTCGCTCGGTGAGGCCACGCACATGACGGTGTTCTCCGTGGAGCCCGTGCAGCAGTCGGCCGTGCTGGAGATGCCGCTGACCGTGACCATGCGCTGCCTGGACCACCTGCTCGGCGGGCCGGGTCCCGCGGAGCAACCCGAGCGGCCGCTCACCGACCTGGAGGCCGCGGTGGTGACCGGGCTCTACGAGCGGCTGGTCGCCGAGGTCAGGTACGCGTTCTCCTCGCTGGTGGTGCTCGAGCCGAAGGTGCTCGGCGTGGAGTACAGCCCGCAGCTCGCCCAGGTCGCCAACGCCTCGGACGCGATGATCGTGGCCCGGTTCATCCTCCGCGAGGGTGACACCGAGGACCGGATGACGGTGTGCATGTCGTTCACCGGGCTGCTGCCGTTCCTGTCGGCCGCCGGCTCCGGCGGACCGGCCAGCGAGCGCGAGCGGCGGTCCCGGCAGGAGGCGTCCGAGCGGCTGGCGCAGGGCTTCCAGGAGGTTCCGGTCGAGGTGGCAGTGCGGTTCCGTGGCACCGTCGCGGACCCCTTGGAGCTGTCCCGGATCCGGGTGGGCGACGTCGTACGGCTCACCCACCCGGCGCAGGCGCCGCTCGACGTCACCGCCGCCGACGTCGTCTTCGCGCATGCCACCCCCGGCAGCCAGGGCCGACGGCTCGCCGCCCTGGTGGTGGCGCCACCCACCCAGGAGAGCAGATGACACAGTCCCCATCAGTGCCGGCGCCGTCCGTCCCGCTGGCCACCATCGACGTCGACCAGCTGACCCGCGCAGCCGAGGCGGTCGCGCCGCTGCTGCCGTCGGGAGAGCCGGCCGCCCCCGGTGTGCCGGTGTCCACGGGAGACGTGGCCGCCGCGGACTGGGCGGCCGCCGCCGTGGCCACCGCCGACCAGCAGCCCGGGTCACTGGTCGGGATCCTGGTCAAGGCCGACCTCGCCGACGCGCTCGCCGAGGCGCCGTCCGGGAAGCTGGACGTGGGCGCCGCGCTGCAGCCGGCCCTGGACGCGGCCGCGGCTGCACTGGGGCTCAGCGTCGGGGCCGGACAGACCCTGGTCGCCGACGAGATGGCCGGCGCGCTGACCGCGGCCACCCACGCGGTGCCGATGCTGGCCGCTGGTGTCCCGGACGCGATGCTGTTCGCGGTGGCGGATCCGCGCACCGTCCCTGCCGCTGGGTACGCCGCGCAGCCGGGCCCGGCCCGCGGCGTCGAGCTGCTGCACGGGGTGTCCATGGAGGTGACCGTCGAGCTGGGCCGGACCCGGCTCTCGGTGCGCGAGCTGCTGGCCCTCTCACCCGGCGACGTGCTGGAGCTGGACCGGGCCGCGGGCAGCCCCGCGGACCTGCTGGTCAACGGCCGGCTGATCGCCCGCGGCGAGGTGGTCGTGGTGGACGAGAACTTCGGCATCCGGATCACCGAGATCGTCGCGCCGGGCGCCGAGGGGTAACGGCCTTGTTCGAGCTCGTCCTGCGGATCGGCTTCTCGCTGTTCGTGGTCCTCGGCCTGATGTGGGCGCTGGCGCGGGTGGTACGCCGGCCGCTGGGCGCGGGCCGGACGCACGGCCGGCTCGCGGTGCTGAACCGGCAGCAGCTGACCCGCGGGGCCGCGGTCACCGTGGTGAAGGTGGCCGACCGGGCGATGATCCTCGGGATCACCGAGCAGCAGGTCAGCTTCCTGGGCGAGGCCGAGCTGGCCGATTTCGAGTCGCACCACGAGCACCGGGACACCGTCGACCTGCCCGGCGCGCATCCCGAAGCGACCCCCGGACGCCTGGACAGGTCGCTGCTGGACTTCCTCCGCGACCGGACATCGAGGCGATGATGCGACGCGCGATCCTGTTACTGCTGGCCGGTATCGGCCTGGCGCTGGTGCTGCTGCCCGGCGCCGCGGCGGCCGAACCCCGGCCGAATCGGGGGCCGGCGGTGGTGACCGTCGCGCTGCCGGACCGCGCGCCCGGCCCGACCTCGCCGGCCAAACCGACCGCGCCGAGCATCAACCTCAATGTCAACGGGACCAACCCGGACGGCAGCAAGCCGGCGACCTCGCTGGTGATCATGATGGGCCTCACCGTGCTCTCGGTGGCTCCGGCCCTGCTGCTGCTCTGCACGTCGTTCACCAAGGTCTTCATGGTCCTCGGGATCACCCGCAACGCGCTCGGCCTGACCAGCATGCCGCCCAACCAGGTGCTCGCCGGGCTGGCGCTGTTCCTGAGCCTGTTCATCATGGGCCCGACCGTCTCCGCGATGAACCAGCAGGGCGTCCAGCCCTACCTCAAGGGCGACAAGACCCAGTCGGTGGCGTTCCACGACGGCGTCAAACCGCTGCGCGACTTCATGTGGAAGACGACCCGCGAGGACGAGGTCGCCCTGATGATCAAGCTGTCCGGCCAGCCGAAGCCCAAGAACAAGGACGCGGTCCAGCTGACCACGTTGATCCCGGCCTTCATCCTCTCCGAGCTGCGGGCCGCGTTCATCATCGGCTTCGTCATCTTCATCCCGTTCCTGCTGATCGACATGGTGGTGTCGGCGTCGCTGATGTCGCTGGGCATGATGATGCTGCCCCCGGTGACGGTGTCGCTGCCGTTCAAGCTGCTGCTGTTCGTGCTGGTCAACGGGTGGGGGCTGATTCTCACCGCGCTGGTTGCGTCGTACCGATGAAGTGCTGCCGATGAACTGGAACGTCCCCATCGCCGACATGCTGGCGATCCTGCTCGGGGCGGCCCGGACGGGCGCGTTCCTGGCGCTCGCGCCGCCGTTCAACTCTCGGCTCATCCCGGTGCAGGTCAAGGCCCTGCTCTCGGTCGGGTTGACGCTGCCGCTGTATCCCTATCTGCGGGGCACGCTGCCGTCGCTCGAGACCTCGGACATCATCTTCAGCGCCGCGCTGCAGATCTTCATCGGGGCCGCGCTCGGCTTCCTGGTGCTGATGCTGTTCTCG
>DASTWW010000138.1:0-7840 GCA_035765755.1 Nocardioidaceae bacterium | reverse complement strand
GTCCGTGAGGGCAGCGACGTCACGCTGCTGGCCTACGGCCCGATGGTGAAGACCTGCATGGCCAGCGCGGAAGCAGCCGCCGGCGACGGGGTCAGCCTCGAGGTGATCGACCTGCGCACGCTGTCCCCGCTGGACATGGGTCCGGTGGCGGAGTCGGTGCGCAAGACCGGCCGGGCCGTGGTGGTGCACGAGGCGCACAGCAACCTGGGCATGGGCGCCGAGGTGGCCGCGCGGGTCGCCGAGGAGTGCTTCTACTCGCTGGAGGCCCCCGTGCTGCGGGTCGGCGGCTTCGACACGCCGTACCCGCCCAGCCGGATCGAGGAGGAGTGGCTCCCCGACCTGGACCGGGTGCTGGACGCCGTCGACCGGTCGATGGCCTTCTGAGGAGGACCGTGAACGAGTACAAGCTGCCCGACGTCGGTGAGGGCCTCACCGAGGCCGAGATCGTCACCTGGAAGGTGAAGGTAGGCGACACCATCAAGGTCAACGACGTGGTGGTCGAGATCGAGACCGCGAAGTCGCTGGTCGAGCTGCCCTCGCCGTACGCCGGCACCGTCCAGGAGCTGCTGGTGCCCGAGGGCGAGACGGTCGCCGTGGGCACGCCGATCATCCGCATCGGTGACGGCGCGGCCGCCCCGGCGGAGCAGAGCCCGCGTGAGCCGGTCGCGCAGGAGCCCGGGATGACCGGCAGCCCGGCACCCAAGGTCGAGGAGGAGCACAAGACCCTCGTCGGCTACGGGCCGAGGGAGGCCCAGGTCAAGCGGCGGGCGCGCCGCGGCGCCGCGACGCCCGCCTCGCAGGCCGGGGCGCAGAGCCAGGAGCAGGTCCAGGGCGCGTTCACCCCCGCCGTCGCGGAGACCCCGCAGCCGGAGCCGGCCGACGAGCCGGCGGTGCCGGCCGAGGCACCGGCCGCGCACGCCGGCGGCAACGTGCGGGTGCTGGCCAAGCCGCCGGTGCGCAAGCTGGCCAAGGACCTCGGCGTGGACCTGCGGAGCATCACGCCGACCGGGCCGAACGCCACGGTGACCCGAGAGGACGTGCAATCCGCCGGCTCGGGAGCGGCTGCGGCCGAGCCCGGTTCGGTGGTCGAGCCCGTCGAGACCCGCCGGGTCGCCCCGGGCGAGCGGGAGACCCGCGAGCCGATCAAGGGCGTCCGGAAGATGATGGCCCAGGCGATGGTGGACTCGGCGTACTCCGCGCCGCACGTCACCGAATGGGTCACCGTCGACGTCACCAAGACGATGCGGTACGTCGCGCGGCTCAAGGCCGATCGGGCGTTCTCCGGTGTCCGGGTGTCCCCGCTGCTGGTGGCCGCCCGGGCGGTGTGCCTGGCCATGCGACGTACTCCCGAGATCAACGCCACCTGGGACGACGCCGCGCAGGAGGTCGTCTACAAGCACTACGTGAACCTCGGGATCGCCGCGGCCACCACGCGTGGCCTGGTGGTGCCTAACGTCAAGGACGCCGACGCGATGGGCATGGTGGAGCTCGCCGAGGCGATCGGCGCGCTGACCAAGACCGCCCGTGAGGGCAAGACCCAGCCGGGGGAGATGAGCGGCGGCACGTTCACGATCACCAACGTGGGCGTGTTCGGCGTCGACTCCGGCACCCCGATCATCAACCCGGGTGAGTCCGCGATCCTCGCGTTCGGCGCGGTGCGCAAGCAGCCATGGGTGCACAACGGGAAGATCAAGGCGCGCGACGTCACGACGCTGGCGCTGTCGTTCGACCACCGGCTGATCGACGGCGAGAAGGGCTCGCGGTTCCTGGCCGACGTGGCCGCGATCATGGAGGACCCAGCGAACGCCCTGCAGTTCTGACGCTCACCCGGCGGGGTGAGAATGGTGCGGTGATCTCCGCCCTGTGGCATTTGCCCGCCTCCGCGCGGAGATCACCGTGACCGGCACGGCCGCGACCCCGTCGTACCCCGGCGGACGACGCGCGTGGGTGGTCTGGGGCGCCGGGGTGGCGGTGTACTTCTTCGCCGTCTTCAACCGGTCCTCCCTCGGCGTGGCCGGGATCATGGCCGCGCAGCGCTTCGACATCTCGGCCGCGCAGCTGTCCACGTTCACCGTGCTGCAGCTCGGTGTGTACGCCGCGATGCAGATTCCGGTCGGTGTGCTGGTGGACCGGTTCGGTCCGCGGCGGCTGCTGCTGACCGGGGCGCTGCTGATGACCGGCGCGCAGCTCGGGTTCGCGTTCACGGGCAGCTTCGCGGGCGCGCTCGCGGCGCGGGTGTTCCTCGGCATGGGCGACGCGATGGTGTTCATCAGCGTGCTGCGGGTGGTGGCGTACTGGTTCCGGCCGATGCGGAACCCAGTGCTCAGCCAGCTCACCGGGCTGCTCGGTCAGCTCGGCGCGCTGGTGGCCGCGATCCCGCTCGCCCATGCGCTGGAGAGCTTCGGCTGGACACCGACGTTCGCGGTCAGCGCGTCGGTGGGCATCCTGCTCGGAGTGCTGATCGTGCTGCTGGTCCGGGACGCGCCGCCCGGCACGCCGGTCGCCCACGACGCCAAGCCTCCCCGCGTCGTACTCCATGACCTGCGGCACGCCTGGCGAGACCCGGGCACCCGGCTTGGGCTCTGGTCGCACTTCACCACGCAGTTCTCCGCGAACGTGATGGGGCTGCTGTGGGGGTACCCGTTCTTCCTGCACGGTCAGCACACCGGCCGGCCGGCCGCGGGCGCGCTGCTGTCGCTGCTCGTGGTCACCACGATGGTCGGCGGGCCGGTGATCGGCGGCTACATCGCCAAGCATCCCTGGCACCGCTCGACGATCGTGATCAGCATCGTCGCTGGCATCGCGACGATGTGGACCGTGGTCCTGCTGTGGCCGGGGGACGCGCCGCTCTGGCTGCTTGCGGTGCTGGTCGTGGTCACCGGGCTCGGCGGGCCGGGCTCGCTGATCGGCTTCGACGTGGCCCGCACCTTCGCCTCCCCGTCACGGCTCGGCTCCGCCACCGGCATCGTCAACGTCGGTGGCTTCGTCGCCTCGCTGCTGGTCGTGCTCGGCATCGGCCTGGTGCTCGACGCGGTCACCCCGGGCAGCGGGGCGCACTACCCGCCGCACGCGTACACGCTGGCCATGTGCGTGCAGTACGCCTTCTGGATCCTCGGCGGCACCCAGGTGCTGCGCTACCGGAAGCGGGCCCGGGCTCATCTGGAGGAGAGCCAGCCGGACACCTACCGCGCCATGCGCGGCTTCTGACCCGCACGGGCGAACGTAGGAGAGTTGTCGTCGCTCTGTGACTGAAGATCTCCTACGTCAACCCCGGGTCGGTGCCGGACGCGGGGTCAGCGGGGGAGGTCGGCGTAGCGGGCGGCCCGGGCGGCGACCAGGTCGGCGCTGTCGCGGCGGAGCAGCTCGGCGAGCTCGTAGCGCAGCACCGCCCCGAGCCGGGCGCAGAACTCCTCCGGCTCGTCGGCCGCGTCCGGCTGCTCGGCGACGATCCGGTCCACGATGCCCGCCTCGCGCAGGTCGACCGAGCGGACCCGCTGCTTGCGGGCCATCTCCGGGGCATGCTCCAGGTCGCGGTGCACGATCGCGCTGGCCCCCTCGGGGGGCAGCGGCGCCAGCCAGGCGTGCTGGGCCGCGATCACCCGATCGGCGGGCAGCAGGGCCAGCGCCCCGCCGCCGGTGCCCTCACCGAGCAGCAGCGTCAGGGTCGGAGCGGGCAGCGTGACCAGGTCCGCGAGGCAGCGGGCGATCTCCCCGGCCATCCCGCCCTGCTCGGCCTCCACCGACAGGGCGGCCCCTGGTGTGTCGATCACGGTCAGCAGCGGCAGGTCGAGCTCGGCGGCCAGCCGCATGCCGCGGCGGGCCTCGCGCAGCGCCCCGGGCCCGAGCGGGTGGATGTCGGTCTGCCCGCGCCGGTCCTGGCCCAGGAACACGCACGGCGACCCGCCGAACCGGGCGAGCGCGATCAGCAGCCCGGGGTCGGACTCGCCCTCGCCGGTGCCGTTGAGCGGCAGCACGTCGGTGGCGGCGTACCGCAGCAGCCGTCGCACACCCGGCCGGTCCGGCCGACGGGACCGGGTGATCGAGTCCCAGGTGTCCACGTCGGACACCGGCAGGTCGACCGGGTTCGGCACGTCGGAGAGGTCGCGCCGCGCAGAGAGCACCGCGAGGGCGCGGTCCAGGATCTCGGCGATGGCTTCGGGAGGTACGACGGCGTCGATGATGCCGTGCGCGTACAGGTTCTCCGAGGTCTGCACGCCCCGGGGGAACGGGGTGTCGTAGAGCGCCTCGTAGACCCGAGGACCCAGGAAGCCGAGCAGCGCCTCCGGCTCGGCGACGGTGACGTGGCCCAGCGACCCCCAGGACGCCATCACCCCGCCGGTGGTCGGGTGCCGGAGGTAGACCAGGTACGGCAGGCCGGCCGACTTGTGCGCCGCGATGGCCGCGGAGATGCTCACCATCTGCACGAACGCCTGCGTGCCCTCCTGCATCCGGGTGCCGCCGGAGACAGGTGCGGCCAGCAGGGGCAGCCGTTCGGCGGTGGCCCGCCGGATGGCGGCGGTCAGCCGGTCGGCCGCGGCCCGGCCGATCGAGCCGGCCAGGAACCCGAACTCGCAGGCCACCACGGCCACCCGCCGGCCGCGCATCAGCCCCTCGCCGGTGAGCACCGACTCGTCGAGGCCCGTCTTCTTCTGCGCGTCGGCCAGCTGCGCGGCGTACTCCTCGGACAGCTCGCCCTGCACGGGCGACTGGTCCCAGGACCGGAACGACCCGGCGTCGAGGACCAGGTCGATGAGCTCGGCCGCCGAGAGGTGCCTGCTCATGACCCGTCGAGCCAGGACCGCACGGACTCGTCGTGCTCGCCGAGCCGCGGCGGCGGCAGATGCTTCTCGCGGCCCCCTGCGTAGGGGTTCTCGTCGAAGCGCAGCGGAGGCCCGGGAAGCTGCACCGGCCCGACGCTCGGGTGGTCGACGTCGACCAGCAGCCCCTGCGACAGGGCCTGGTCCCAGCTGTAGACGTCGTCGAGGGTGCGCACCTTGCCCGCCGGAACGCCGGCCTCTGCCAGCTTCGCCAGCCAGGTCTCAGCGGAGTCGGCGGCGAGCGCCTGCTCCATCAGCTTGGTGAGCTCCTCGCGCAGCAGCACCCGGTCCCGGTTGCGCGCGAACCGCTCGTCGTCGATGCCGAGCAGCCCGGACAGCCGCTGCCACAGCCCGTCGCTGCCGCAGGCGATCTGCACCGGCGCGTCGGCGGTGTGGAACAGGCCGTACGGCGCGATGGCGGAGTGGTGGTTGCCCGACCCGCGGGGCACCTCGTGGGCCACCGTCCACCGGGTGCCCTGGTAGGCGTGCACCCCGACCACCGAGGCCAGCAGACTGGTGCGCACCACTCGACCCTTGCCGGTGGCCTCCCGCTCGTGCAGCGCGGCGAGCACCCCGAACGCGCCGTACATCCCGGCCAGCAGGTCACCGATCGGCACCCCGACCTTGGTGGGCTCCTCGGGCGACGGCCCGGTCATCGACATCAGCCCGGCCTCGCCCTGCGCGATCTGGTCGTAGCCTGCCCGACCGCCCTCCGGCCCGTCGTGCCCGAAGCCGGTGATGGACATGATCACCAGCCGCGGGTTGATCTCGTGCAGCCGCTCGACGCTGAAGCCGAGCCGGTCCAGTACCCCGGTGCGGAAGTTCTCCATCAGCACGTCGGCCCGCTCGACCAGCCTGGTCAGCAGCTCCTTGCCCTCCGGCGACTTCAGGTCGGCGGTGACCGACTCCTTGTTGCGGTTGCAGGACATGAAGTACGTCGACTCCGGGGCGTCCTCCGGCCCGACGAACGGCGGCCCCCAGTGCCGCGAGTCGTCACCGGTGCCGGGCGTCTCCACCTTGATCACCCGGGCACCGAGGTCGCCGAACATCATCGCCGCGTGCGGGCCGGCCAGTGCGCGGGTCAGGTCCAGCACGATCAGGTCGGACAGCAGGTTGGTCATCGTTGCCTTTCCGTGGCGGGAGCCTCAGGCGGGGGAGTGCCGGGACATCAGCCAGTGCCGGAAGAACCGGCCGAGGTCACGCCCGGTCCTGTGCTCCCACCATGCCTCGAACGTGTCGCGGGTCTGGTTGGTGTCGAGGTGCTGCTGCGGCCAGGCGCGCACCAGCCGGTCGAAGAGCCGGTCGCCGATCCGCAGCCGCAGCCGGTCGTACATCAGCGCCGGGCAGTAGTAGACGTTGATGGAGGCGAACTCGCGACGGTGGTAGCGCCCCGGCGGGCCGTAGATGTCCCGCCAGAACTGGTCGTCGCGTTTCCACTCCTTCTCCCAGTGCCGCCAGGTGGTCCAGCCCTGGGACGCCCGGAACCGGGTCTCGACGTACATCGCCATGCCCTCGTTCATCCAGACGTCGCGCCAGTCCTTGGGGGTGACGGTGTCGCCGTACCACGCGTGCGACAGCTCGTGCACCACGGTGCTGCGCACGTTCCGGGCGCCGTAGCGGTAGTTGCCGCGGCCCAGCGTGATCATCGTCTGGGTCTCCATCGCGGACGCCGACGGGACCACCACGATGCCGACCTGGTCGAACGGGTACGGGCCGAGCCGGTGCTCCAGCCAGCGCAGCTCGGCGGGAGTACGACGCAGCGGGCCGACCACCGAGCGGTCCCCGCGCTGCACCCAGTAGTTGATCGGCAAGCCGTGCGGGCCGGTCTGGTGCACCCGCCGGTACGGGCCGATGGCGACCGTCGTCAGGTAGGAGGCCATCGGGTCGCTGTTGTGGAACCGGCTGATGGTGCGCCCGTCGACGTGCCGGCGCGCGGTCATCCGGCCGTTGGAGACGCCGACCCAGCGACCCGGCACGTCGAGCCGCACGTCGTACAACGCCTTGTCGGAGGGCTGGTCGTTGCAGGGGTACCACGTGAACGCGCCGAACGGCTCCTGCATGCTCCACACCTGGCCGTCCTTGGTGGTGTGCCAGCCCAGGCCGTGCATGTCGGTGCGGGTGGTCGGCGCCTTGACCGGCTGCGGCGTGCCCGCGTAGTCGATGCGCACCCGGTAGCGGCGGTCGGCGCGCACGTGCCGCTTGACGTGCAGCGTCTTGCCGACGTGGCTGCTGTGCACCTCGCGACCGTCCACGCGGACGCTGCGCACCCGCAGCGAGGAGCCGAGGTCGAGCTGGAAGTCCGGGGCCTTGCGGGTGGCGCGCAGCACGATCGTGGCCACGCCCTGCAGCCGCTGGTGGCGCGGCCGCCAGGACAGGTCCAGGCGGTAGTGCAGGGCGTCCACGCCCGGGTCGCCCTTGCTCGGGTAGTAGCTGTCCTCGACCGGCTGGGACCGCCCGGCGGTCCACCGCATCCCGGACGCCGCCGCCGCGTCTGCCGCCGGCCCACCGGCCAGCGCGGCCCCCAGACCGGTGCTCAGCGTGAGCAGTCCGGTGGTCAGCAGTCGGGTAGTGGTGCGGGTCACGGATCGGCCTTTCGTCGAATCGCGAGTCTACGTGCGGCGGTCCGCGATCCGCTTGGCCTTGCCCAAAGACCGCTCCAGGGCCCCGGGGTCCATCACCTCGACCGTCACGGTGACGCCGACCCGGCTCTTCACCAGCCCACGCAGCCGCTCCCCGAGCGCCGCGCGGTCACCGGCCGGCACCGACTCGTGCGCCTCCACCTGGACGGTGAGCTCGTCGAGGTTCCCGGGGCGGGTGAGCACGCACAGGTAGTGCGGGGTGAGGCCTTCGACGGTGAGGATCTGCTCCTCGATCTGGGTCGGGAACACGTTCACGCCGCGCACGATCATCATGTCGTCGCTGCGCCCGGTGACCTTCTGCATCCGCCGGAAGGACGGGTACGCCGTGCCGTGCTGCAGCCGGGTCAGGTCCCGGGTGCGGTAGCGGACCACCGGCATCGCCTG
>DASTWW010000137.1:0-20452 GCA_035765755.1 Nocardioidaceae bacterium | reverse complement strand
GCGGTGACCCCGCTCATCGCGTCGACGGCGTAGGACAGCGGCAGCACGTCGGAGATCCAGCCGAGCACGGTCGGCAGCTGGTCGCGGGCCACGAACAGTCCGCACAGCAGGATCTGCGGGATCACCAGCGCGGGCATGAACTGGACGGCCTGGAACTCGGTGCGGGCGAACGCGGAGACGTACAACCCCAGCGCGGTGCCGAGCACCGCGTCGGCCACCGCGACCACGACCAGCATCCACACCGGCCCGTCGACCGACAGCTCGAGCCCCCACACGCACAGCGCGACGGTGGCCGTCGACTGGAGCGCGGCGACCGCCCCGAACGCGACCGCGTAGCCGGCCAGCAGGTCGGCCTTGCCGATGGGCATCGCGAGCAGCCGCTCCAGCGTGCCCGTGGAGCGCTCGCGCAGCATGGTCACCGAGGTGACCAGGAACATCACGATGAACGGAATCAGTGCCAGCAGCGGCGGCCCGAGCCGGGTGAACCCCACGTCCTGGTCGGAGAACATCCACCACAGCAGGGTCAGGATCAGGCTCGGCACGACCAGCAGCATCACGCAGGTCCGCGGGTCGTGGCGCAGCTGCCGCAGCACCCGGGCGGCGACGGCGAAGGTGGTCCGGGCGCTCACCGGCCGCGCCCCTCGACGAGGGTGAGGAACGCGCCCTCCACGTCGGCCGACCCGGTGCGGGCGAGCAGCGCGGCCGGGGTGTCGTCGGCGATCAGCACTCCGTCGCGGAGCAGGAGGAGCCGGTCGCAGCGCGCGGCCTCGTCCATCACGTGGCTGGAGACCAGCACGGTGACGCCCTCGCCGGCGAGCCGGTGGAAGATGCCCCACAGGTCGCGGCGGAGCACTGGGTCGAGGCCGACGGTCGGCTCGTCGAGGACCAGCAGCCGCGGCCGGCCGAGCAGCGCGACGGCCAGCGAGACTCGTGACTGCTCGCCGCCAGAGAGCCGGGAGACCAGGTCGTCACGGTGGTCCCCGATGTCCACCGCGTCCACGCACCGCGCCACCTCGGCGTCGGGCACGCCCAGCACCCGGCCGAAGAAGCGGAGGTTCTCCGCCACGGTCAGGTCGCCGTAGACGCTCGGCGCCTGGGTGACGTAACCGATGGCGTCCCGCAGCTCCGGCGAGCCGGCGGGCCTGCCGAGCACGCTGACCTCCCCGGAGACGGCGAGCTGGACGCCGACGATGGAACGCATGAGCGTGGTCTTGCCGCCGCCGGAGGGGCCGAGCAGACCGGTCACCCGCGCGGCCGGTACCTCGAAACAGACGTCACGGAGCACGGTGCGGCCACCGCGCACCGCGCTCACCCCGCGCGCGACGACGGCCGGGCGGTCGCTCAACGGGTGGTCCCGACACAGAGGTCCGCGCGCTTGGTGCGCAGCACGTGCAGCGCCGCGGCCCGCAGCCGGTGCCGGGCCAGGTGTCCGGTGCGGACGGCGGACACGATCGCCTGCACGGTACGACGGGTCAGCGGACCGACCTGGTCCGGCGCCGCGCCGTACAGCACCATGTCCGCGCCGGCGCGCAGCGCCTGCACGCTCGCCCGGGGCACCCCGAAGCCGGCATCGCTGACCGCGACCGCGGACAGCGAGTCGGTGATCACCAGCCCGGTGAAGCCCAGCCGGTGCCGCAGCACCCGCGAGATCACCGTCCTCGACAGCGACGCCGGCATGCTCGTCAGCCCGGGAATGGTGGCGTTGGCGACCATCACGGCCGGCATGCCGGCCCGCACCGCGGCCACGAACGGCAAGAGGCCGCGGTGCCGGAGCTTCGACCAGGGCCTGGTCTGCGCCGGCGCGACGTCGGTGTTCGCGGTCGCGCCGCCGAGACCCGGGAAGTGCTTGGCCACCGGGACCACCCCGGCGCTGCGCAGCCCGGCCGCGAAGGCCAGCCCGGCGCGGGTGGCGACCCGACGGTGCGGGCTGAACGACCGGGTGCCGTCGGGGTTGGTGGCGCTCGGCCCCGGCCGGCCGTCCAGGTCCAGCACCGGGGCGAGGTCCATGGTCACCCCGGCGGCCCGCATCCTCAGTGCCGCCCGGTGCGCCAGCCGACGGATCTGGCGTGGCGTCATGGTGGCGCCCATCGTGCGGGCGGCGGGGATCTCGCCGACCAGGTTCGCCATCCGCTGCACCGCGCCGCCCTCCTCGTCGGTCATCACCAGCGGGACGACGCCTCCGGGGGCCGCCTCGCGCAGCCGGGCCAGCTGGGTGCCGAGGTCGGTCGGTGCGCTGCTGCCGAACAGGATCACCCCGCCGGCACCCGCGGCGACCTCGTCCCGGACCGAGGCCACGTCGTTCTCGTCGACGGGCACCACCACGACCTGCTCGGCCAGCCGGCGCAGCGGCCAGCCGGCCACCACCGAGGCGGTCGTGCACGACGCGGCCTGCGGGCGGGTCGGCTGCGAGGGCGGCGGGGTGCAGGCGGCAAGCAGGAGCGCGGCTGCCACCACGACAGCCGTCCGCCCGGCCGACCTGACCGACATCGGCGCCCCCTCGAGGGGGAGTGTGAACCCGCGAAAGGCACGCCGTCCAGGGAACTAGGCAACTGACCCTCCGGTATCGGCGGCCACCGCGTAGTTGAGCCGGGTGAAGGCCAGCGACTCCATCAGGTCGAGCTCACGGGCCTCCTTGCTGGCCGCCCGGCGGGTGTTGATCTCCACCACGATGTGCCCGCCGAAACGCGTGCGGGCCAGGTGCTCGAGCAGCTCGGCCACCGGCTGGCTGCCCCGCCCCGGGACCAGATGGTCGTCCTTGGCCGAGCCGGTGCCGTCGGTCATGTGGATGTGCCGCAGCCGGTTCCCGAGCCGCTGCGCCATCGCGACGGGATCGCAGCGCGCGGTCGCGGTGTGCGAGAGGTCGATGGTCGTGTTCGCGTAGTCCTGCTCCGAGGGGTCCCAGCCGGGCAGGTAGGCCTGCATCGCCCGCCGCGAGGCCCGCCAGGGGTACATGTTCTCCACCGCGAACGCGATGCCGGTGCGCTGCTCGAGCTCGGCGACCCCGGTGACGAAGGTGCGCGCGTAGTCGCGCTGCCAGCGGAACGGCGGGTGCACCACGACCACCTCCGCGCCCACGGCAGCGGCCATCTTGGCGCTCTGCTCGAGCTTCGCCCAGGGCTCGGTGCCCCAGACCCGCTGGGTTATCAGCAGGCACGGGGCGTGCACCGCGCACACCGGCATGCCGTGGTGCTCGGAGAGGTGACGCACGGCGTCGATCTCCTGGCTGATCGGGTCGATGCCGACCATCACCTCGACGGCGTCGTACCCGAGCCGGGCCGCCATCTCGAAGCCGTTCGCGGTGTTCTCCGGATACACCGAGGCGGTGGACAGC
Organism: Nocardioidaceae bacterium; assembly: GCA_035765755.1. Lineage (GTDB taxonomy): Bacteria > Actinomycetota > Actinomycetes > Propionibacteriales > Nocardioidaceae > DASSKA01. Next base: position 17,121 of record DASTWW010000137.1, on the reverse strand, counting down.
CCGACCGATGCCTGCGCGTCCACGTGGTTCAGCCTAAGCACCCAGGACGCTGAGCTGGTCCAGGCGGTCGAGGATGACCCCCTCCCGGAGCGCCCACGGACAGATCTCGAGCTCGGCGAGCTCGAACAGGTCGAGCACGGCGTCGGCCACCAGCGCGCCGGCGAGCAGCTGGTCGGCGCGGCTCGCCGAGACACCGGGCAGCGCGGCACGCTCGGCCGCGGTCATCGCCGCCAGCGTGGGCAGCACCTCCCGCAGCGCCGCAGCGTCCAGCACCCGGCGCACCAGCATCCCTTCGGCGTACGGCGCGGCGCCGCACACCCGGGCCAGAGAGCGCAGCGTCTTCGACGTCCCCACCGCGTGGTCGGGCGCCCCGCCCCGCAGCACCGACCCGGCGTCGTGGGCGATGTCGGCACGGACCTTCTTGCGCAGCTGGTGGACCGACGCCTCCGACGGCGGGTCGTCGGGAAGCCAGTCTCGGGTCAGCCGGCCGACCCCGAGCGGGAGCGACCAGGCAACCTCGGGAGCCTCGTCGGCGCCGACGGCCACCTCCAACGACCCGCCGCCGATGTCGAAGACGGCCAGTCGCCCCGAGGACCAGCCGAACCAGCGCCGTACCGCCAGGAACGTCAGCCGCGCCTCGTCCTCGCCGGACAGCACCGCGACGACCAGTCCGCTCTGCTCACGCACCCGCTCCAGCACCTCGTCGCAGTTGCCGGCGTCGCGGACCGCGCTGGTCGCGAACCCGATCACCTCCTCGCAGCCCTTGTCCTCTGCGAACTCCAGCGCGGAGGACACGAACGAGGTCAGCGCACCGATGCCGTCCTCGGTGAGATCGCCCTCGTCGTCCAGGTGCGCGGCGAGCCGCAACGGCTCCTTGTGGGAGTACGCCGGCATCGGTGCGGCACCGCCGTGCGCGTCCACCACCAGCAGGTGGCCGGTGTTGGAGCCGATGTCGAGGACTCCCAGTCGCATGCCCTCCACGCTACGCGCCGTAGGGTGTGGGCGTGCCCGAGGTAGATCTGGTCTTTCCCCGCGCGTGGGTAGAGTTCGCCGACCCAGCTGACGACTCCCAGGTGTTCCGCTGCGACCTGACGTTCCTGACGTCGAACTGGATGTGCATCTTCGGCCAGGGCTGTCAGGGCATCTACGCCGACCGGCCGGACGACGGCTGCTGCACGCTCGGTGCGCACTTCTCGGACGAGGACGACGAGAAGCGGGTCCGCAAGTTCGTGAGGAAGCTGGACCGCAAGGGCTGGCAGTTCTACGAGGAGGGCCGCGGCGACGCCTGGATCGAGACCGACGACGACGGCGAGCGCAAGACCGCCGTGCACGACGGCGCCTGCATCTTCCTGAACCGGCCGGGCTTCCCGGCCGGCGCCGGCTGCGCGCTGCACGCGCTGGCGCTGCGGATCGGGAAGCATCCCTTGGAGACCAAGCCGGACGTGTGCTGGCAGCTGCCGATCCGCCGCACCTTCCGCGACGTCGAGCTGCCCGACGGCACCTCCTACACCGAGGTGAGCATCGCGGAGTACGACCGGCGCGGGTGGGGCCCCGGTGGCCACGACCTGGACTGGTACTGCAGCGGGAACACCGAGGCGCACGTCGGCGTCCAACCGGTCTACGTGTCCAACAAGGCCGAGCTGGTCGAGCTGATGGGTGAGCAGGGGTACGACGAGCTGGCGGCGCACTGCGACGCGCACCTGCGCTCCCGCTCCGCCCTCGCCGTCCACCCCGCCGACCCTCGCTGAGGCACGCTGCGCCCGCGCGATATTCCCTGCACACCGCCGCGCTGTCCAGATAGCGTGGTGCCACGTGAGCATCGACGCAACGGCCCTGGAGTTCGACCAGGTCACGAAGAGGTACGGCGACCTGCTGGCCCTTGACGCGCTGAGCTTCGACATTCGCGCGGGCGAGGTGTTCGGATTCGTCGGGAGCAACGGCGCCGGGAAGACCACCGCGATGCGGATCGCCCTCGGTGTGCTGGCTGCGGACTCCGGCGAGGTGCGCTGGGCCGGGCAGCCGGTCACCTTCGAGACGCGGCGCCGGATCGGCTACATGCCCGAGGAGCGCGGCCTCTACCCGAAGATGAAGGTCGGCGAGCAGCTGGTCTACCTGGCCCGGCTGCACGGGCTGTCGCTGGCAGCCGCGCAGGAGCACACCCGCACCTGGACCGAGCGGCTCGGCGTGGCCGCCCGACTCGACGATGACGTGCAGAAGCTCAGCCTGGGCAACCAGCAGCGGGTGCAGCTGGCCTCCGCTCTGGTGCACGACCCGTCGGTGCTGGTCCTCGACGAGCCGTTCTCCGGTCTCGACCCGGTCGCGGTCGAGGTGATGAGCCAGGTGCTGCGCGACAAGGCCGACGTCGGCGTCCCGGTGCTGTTCTCCAGCCACCAGCTCGAGCTCGTCGAGCGGATCTGTGACCGGGTCGGCATCATCAAGGACGGCCGGCTGGTCGCCTCCGGCACCGTGGACGAGCTGCGTGGCGTCGGTCCCGAGCAGGTGGTCGTCGACGTCCCCGGCGCGGACCCGGCCTGGGCCCGGGACCTGCCCGGGGTCCGGGTTCTCGACGCCACCGATGGCCGAGTGCTGCTCCAGCTCGACGAGGGAGTCGACGACCAGCTGGTGCTGACCACGGCGCTGCGCATGGGCCCGGTGAAGGAGTTCGCGAGGAACCGGCCACCGCTGACCGAGCTGTACCGGCACGTGGTCACCGCCGCCGACGAGTCGACGCCGGACCGCGAGCCGGTCACCGCAGGAGGAAGCCGATGACCAGCACCCCGCCCGACGTCTCCCTGCCCACCACCTCGGCGGTCCGGCTGGTCGCCGAGCGCGAGCTGCGCACCCGGCTCCGCTCCAAGGCCTACCGGGTCACCACCGTCGTGCTCGTCGTCGTGGTGGTCGTCTTCGCGCTGGTGATGAACGTCGTCCGCAACCAGGACACCACCCAGCACGTCGGCTTCACCGAGGCGGCAGCGGGGCTGCGCTCCCACGTCGCCGCGGTCGCACATGGCGTCGGCGAGGACGTCGCCACCGTGGACGTGCGGAGCGAGCAGGCCGGCCGCCGGATGGTCTCCTCCGGCAAGCTGGACGCGCTGGTGGTGGGCATGCAGGGACCCCGGGTGCAGGTCGTGGTGGGCAAGAAGCTCGACCCACAGCTGGAGAGCACGCTGACCAGCGCCGCCGGCCAGGTGACCCTGAACCGGCAGATCAGCGATCTCGGCGGCGACCCGGCCGCGGTGACCGCCCAGGTGAACCAGGCCAGCGTGCACGTCACCGCGCTGGAGCCGGCCCCGCACTTCGACCCGCAGCGTCTCGCGGTGGGCAGCGTCGCCGGGATCTTGATCTACCTCGCGCTGCTGGGCACCGGGATGAGCGTCGCCCAGGGGGTGGTCGAGGAGAAGTCCAGCCGCGTGGTGGAGCTGTTGCTGGCCACCATCCGGCCCTGGCAGCTGATGGCCGGGAAGGTGCTCGGCATCGGCCTGGCCGGGCTGGCGCAGGTTGCCGTGGTCGGTGTCGCCGGCGTGCTCGCCGGACAGCTGACCGGGTCGCTGACGCTGTCGGTGTCCGCGTCGGCGAGCGTGATCGCCTGGCTGGTGGTCTGGTTCGTGCTCGGGTTCACGCTGTACTCACTGGTGTTCGCGGGCCTCGGGGCGCTGGTCTCCCGGCAGGAGGACCTCGGCGGCGCCACCGCGCCGGCCACCATGTTCCTCGTGCTCGGGTACGTCGTCGGGATCTCGGTGCTGCCCTCGGCGCCGGACCAGCCCGTCGTGGCGGCCATGTCGCTGGTGCCCGCGTTCTCGCCCACGCTGATGCCGATGCGGCTGGCCATGGGTGGGGTGCCGGTGTGGCAGACGCTGCTGTCCCTCGCCCTGGCGGTGGCCTGCGTGCCGCTGCTCGTCGGGGTCACCGGCCGGCTCTACCGCAACGGCGTGGTGCGCACCGGGGCGAAGGTGCGGCTGCGCGAGGCACTGCGCGCCGACTGAGCTGCGGCTACTGCTCCTTGAGCTTGGCGGCAATGTTGTCGGGCATCGGTTCGTAGCGGACGAAGCTACGGGTGAACGTCGCGGCGCCGTGCGAGTACGAGCGCAGGTCGACCGCGTAGCGGCTGATCTCGATCTGCGGCACCTCCGCCCGCACCAGGGTGCGCTCGTCGCCGGCCGGCTCGCTGCCGAGCACGCGGCCGCGGCGCGACGACAGGTCGCCCATCACGGTACCGACCAGGTCGTCCGGGACCAGCACGGCGATCTCGTCGACCGGCTCGAGCAGCGTGGTGCGGGCCTTCGCCGCGGCCTCGCGCAGCGCGAGGGCGCCCGCGGTCTGGAAGGCCATGTCCGAGGAGTCCACGCTGTGCGCCTTGCCGTCGGTGAGCGTCACCTTGATGTCCACCACCGGGTAGCCCGCGACCACGCCGCGCTCCATCTGCGCGCGCACGCCCTTCTCCACGCTGGGGATGAACTGGCGAGGCACCGCACCGCCGACCACCTTGTCCACGAAGGCGAACCCGCCGCCCTCCGGAAGCGGCTCGACGGTGAGGTCGCACACGGCGTACTGGCCATGCCCACCGGACTGCTTGACGTGCCGCCCGTGCCCCTCAGCGGAGCTGGCGAACGTCTCGCGCAGCGGCACCCGCAGCTCCACCTGCTCGACCGCGGCGCCGTAGCGGTTGGCCAGCCGGTCGAACAGCACGTCGGCGTGCGCCTCGCCCATGCACCACAGCACGATCTGATGGGTCTCCGCGTTGTGCTCGATGCGCACCGTCGGGTCCTCCGCGGCGAGCCGCTGCAGGCCCTGGGAGAGCTTGTCGTCGTCGGCCTTGGTCTTGGCCGAGATGGCCACCGGGAGCAGCGGCTCCGGCATGCTCCACGGCTTGAGCACCAGCGGCCGGTCCTTGTCGGACAGGGTGTCCCCGGTCTCGGCCCGGGCCAGCCGGCCGATCGCGCACAGGTCTCCGGCGACCGCCTGCCCGGTCGGCTGCAGCTGCTTGCCGAGCGGCGTGGACAGCGCCCCGATGCGCTCGTCCTCGTCGTGGTCCTCGTGCCCGGTCTCGCCGTAGAAGGAGGAGAAGTGCCCGGACACGTGTACGACGGCGTCGGGGCGGATCGTGCCGGAGAACACCCGCACCAGGCTGACCCGGCCCACGTAGGGGTCGGTGGTCGTCTTGACCACCTCGGCAACCAGCGGTCCGTCCGGGTCGCAGGAGACCGACGCCTCGGTCCGTCCCTCGGGGGTGAACACCTCCGGGCACGGGTGCTCCAGCGGGGACGGGAACCCGGACACCACCAGGTCGAGCAGCTCGGTGGCACCCAGGCCGGTGGAGGCGCACACAGGCAGCACCGGGAAGAACGACGCGCGCGCGACCGCGGCCTCCAGGTCTTTGACCAGCATCGCCCGGTCGATGTCCTCGCCGCCGAGGTAGCGCTCCATCAGCGTCTCGTCCTCGGACTCCTCGATGACGCCCTCGATCAGCGCCGCCCGGCGTTCCTCGAGACCGGCGCGGTCGGCCACCGTGGCGTCCGGGTTCACCTCGCCGGTCAGCAGGCCGACCAGCCGCTCCCCGTCCGGGCCGTCCTCGCGCAGGTACACCGGCAGCACCCGCTCCCCGAACGCCGCCTGGGCCTGCGCGACCACACCCTCGTAGTCGGCGCGGGCGTGGTCGAGCTTGGTGACCACCACCACCCGCGGCATGCCGACGTCGGCGCACTCCCGCCACAGCACCTTGGTCGGCTCGTCGATGCCCTCGTTGGCGGCGATCACGAACATCGCGCAGTCGGCGGCGCGCAGACCGGCCCGCAGCTCACCCACGAAGTCGGCGTACCCGGGGGTGTCCAGCAGGTTGATCTTCACCCCGTCGTACGTCAGCGGCGCCAGCGACAGCCCGACGGACCGCTGCTGGCGATGCTCGGCCTCGTCGTAGTCGCTGACGGTGGTGCCGTCGAGGACGCTTCCGGGCCTGTTCAGCACACCGGCCGAGACAAGAAGTGCCTCGGCCAGTGTCGTCTTTCCTGAGCCCGCCGGGCCCACGAGGGCCACGTTGCGGATCGCATCAGCCCGGTCGGGGCCGGCGTCCTTCGTCTCCTGGGTCTGGCTGGTCTTGCCGGTCACGTCGCCTCCTGGAGCTCGCTATGCACACACCTTTCTCCCATCCGAACGCGAGCACAAGAGGCGGTCGGCCACGCGAGGGCACCCCGCTGTCGGCGACCTGCCGGCGCAGGGTGAGAATGCTGGCCATGCGCTTGGACCATCTCTCGTACGCCGCCGGACCGGACGGCCTCGCGAGCACGGCCCGACGAATCGGGGGGCTGCTCGGGGAGGACTTCGTCGACGGGGGCATCCATCCTCGTTTCGGAACCAGGAACATGGTGCTGCCGCTCTCGTCGGGCACCTACCTCGAGGTGGTGGAGGTGCTCGACCACCCCGCCTCGGACAAGGCCCCGTTCGGGCAGGCGGTGCGCGCCCGCTCCGAGCTCGGGGGTGGCTGGCTCGGCTGGGTGGTGTCCGTTCAGGACATCGCCCGGGTCGAGCAGCGGCTCGGCCGCAAGGCGGTGCAGGGCAACCGGCACCGGCCGGACGGCTACGAGCTGCTCTGGAAGCAGATCGGCGTGAAGGGGCTGCAGTCCGACCCGCAGCTGCCGTTCTTCGTGATGTGGGACTCCCCCGCCTCCGAGCACCCGAGTGCCGGGGCGTCCGGCAAGGTGCACCTGGACTGCTTGGAGATCGCCGGCGACCCGTTCCGGGTCGGTGAGTGGCTCGGTCACTCCGTGGACGGCCCGCTGGAGGACGTCAAGGTCGAGTGGGTGGCGCCGCACGGCACGCCCGGCCTGATCGCCGCGCAGTTCAGCACCCCCGGAGGGCCGGTCCGGATCTGAAGCCGCGTCCCAGCCCGAACATCTGGCGGCACACCGACACCTACGAGCTGGAGAACCGCTGCGCCGACCCCGAGCAGCGCATCGAGGCGGCCATGCGCCGGCTGTTCGACTGGGCCGGACAGGACGTGCTCGACCTCGGCTGTGGGATCGGGTTCCACCTGCCCCGCTGGGCCGCCTCCGCGCGGTCGGTGGTCGGCGTCGAGCCGCACGACCCGTTGGCGGCGATCGCCCGTCGGCGGACCCGCCGGCTGCCGCACGTCTCCGTGCTCTCCGGGGACGCGGAGATGCTGCCGCTCGCCGACGCTTCGGTCGACATGGCGCACGCGCGGTGGGCGTACTTCTTCGGTCCGGCTGCGAGCCGGGTCTGGCCGAGCTGTCGAGGGTGGTGCGCCGCGGGGGCACCGCGTTCGTGGTCGACAACGACGCCACCCGGTCCACGTTCGGAGGCTGGTTCCGGCGCGGCTACCCCGACGTGGACCCCGTTGCGGTGGAACGGTTCTGGTCCGTGCACGGGTGGACCCGCGAGCCGGTGGACATCGTGTGGCGGTTCGAGACCCGCGAGGACCTCGAGTCCGTCGTACGCATCGAGCTCGATCCCGCGACCGCCGAGGAGGCGCTCGCCGCGCACCGCGGGCTCGAGGTGGACTACGCCGTCAACCTGTGGTGGCGCCGGTTCTGAACCTCACGTGCGTCGGCCGACCCCGTGCTGGTGTCGGCGGGCGTGGCCTCAGCGGCCGTCGAGGAACCGGGCGCGCACCCCGGTGATGTGGCTGTCGCGGCTGGTGCCGCCCCAGCGCTGCCGGTCGTAGTCGGTGAACGGCCGGACCAGCTCGTCGAGGTCGTCGACGGCGTCGGCCAGCTTCTTGCGCCAGCCCTCGTCGTCGGGTGCGGGCTCGGCGACCAGCGTGTCGATGCTGGTGACCAGCGCGGCCTTCTCGACCATCGCCTCCGGGGTGAGCTCGTGCAGGGTGGCGCCCTGCTCGCCGGAGAGGTAGGTGCGCCAGTCGTCCTCCGGGTCGATGGCGGTCAGCCCGAGCGCGCTGCTGGCGGCCCGGTGCTGCTGGACGAAGTGGTCGCGCAGGCCGGCGGGGCCGCCGGCGGCGTCGACCAGCTCGAAGTAGTCGGGAGGGAACATCGCCTCGCCGTCGGGGAGGAGGTACGACGGGGCCGGCAGCGTGCCGGCGTCGATCAGCTCGCGCACCTGCTCTGGCGACTCGTCGCGGTCGGCGCACAGCTGCTGCAGGGTCCGGAACTCGGAGTGCACGTAGGCCAGGTCGGCATCGGTGAAGCTCGGCTCGGTCATGGTGGCGAGCCTACGGGCCGTGCCTCAGGTGCTTCCGCTTGGCTCAAGTGCTTGCGCGCACGGTCAGCGTCGGGGCGAGCAGCCGGGAGGTCTCGCCGACGGGCAGGTGGGCCAGCCGGGCGTGCAGCAGGTCGATCACCTCGGCGGCGACGCGCTCGAGCGGCTGGCGCACCGAGGTGAGGCCGGGCGTCACCAGCGCTGCGGCCCGGGAGTCGTCGAAGCCCACGACCGCGACATCCCGGCCAGGGTGCAGCCCCCGGTCGGCCAATGCCGCGAGCACGCCCATCGCCACGGTGTCACTCACGCAGACGAACGCCGTCGGCGCCTCGGCGTCCAGGAGGGCGCGCGCCGCGCGGTTGCCGAAGTCGGCGCTGTCCTCGCCGCGCGCGCTGAGCCGGCTGGTGGACAGCCCGTGCTCGTGCATCCGGTCCACCCACCCGGACCGGCGGTCCTCGCCGAGGAAGGAGTTCTTCTGCCAGCCGATCCAGGCGATCCGCTTGTGGCCGAGCTCGACGAGGCGGTCCACGGCGAGCTCCACCCCGGCGCGCCCGTCGACGTCCACCCACGGGTGGCTGGCCTTGGGCTCGGCCCAGGGCCGGCCGAAGGCGACGAACGGGACCCCTCGATGGCTCAGCCAGGCGGCCTGTGGGTTTCCCCGATACGTGTCGGTGACCACGAACGCGTCCACGGCCGCCGAGCGCAGCAGGTCGTCGTACTCCTCGAGCATGGCCGGCTCGTCCTCCGGGGGCGAGGAGAACAGCAGCACGTGGTAGCCGACCGCCTTGCACCGCTCCACCAGCGAGTGCAGGAACCGGTCCATGAGCGGGTTGGCCAGGTCGTCGGAGGCCTCGATGCGCAGCCCGACCAGGTGCGAGGAGCGGGTGCGCAGGTTGCGGGCCGCCCGGTTGGGTGAGTACCCGAGCATCTCGATGGCCGCCGTGACCCGGTCCAGAGTCTCCTTGCGGAGCAAATGGGGACTGTTGAGCGCGTTGGAGACCGTCTGCGGCGAGACCCCGGCCTCGGCCGCGACGGTCGCGAGGGTCGGTGCCCTGCGGGCTGGGGGTCTGTTCATCGGCTTCCGGTGCAGGTATGCGGACCAGCCTCCCGGCGCCCTGCCAGCGGGTCGTCCGCGCGCGGTCTGGATCGATCCAAACCGGTGCCCGAATGATGCGTGGCGGGGCGGTTCCTCGTCAACACCGCCCCGCCGAGTGCCCTCCTGCGCTCCGCGGGGACAGCGGCGGTTCGAGCGAACTTTCGAAAAGACGGGCCATGGTCGGCGCGTGGCGGGAGGAGTTGTCGGAGGGGTGCTCTAACGTCCGGTCCATGAGTCGACCCACAGCCCGGACCGGCCGGCCCCGTCCGTCGTACCGCTGCACCGAGTGTGGCTGGGAGACCGCCAAGTGGGTGGGCAGGTGTGGGGAGTGCCAGGCCTGGGGCAGCGTCGTGGAGGGCGCAGCGCCGCGCGGGCGCACCCAGGCGGCGCCGGTGACGTCACCGGCCGTGCCGATCGGCCGGGTGCCGGCGGAGGACTCGCGGTCACGCAGCTGCGGGGTGCCCGAGCTGGACCGGGTGCTCGGCGGCGGGCTGGTGCCCGGCGCGGTGGTGCTGCTGGCCGGCGAGCCGGGCGTGGGCAAGTCGACACTGCTGCTCGAGGTGGCCGCGCAGACGGCGCGGTCGGGGCTGCGCACGCTGTACGTCACCGGCGAGGAGTCGGCCTCGCAGGTGCGGCTCCGCGCGGACCGGACCGGTGGCGTGCACGAGGAGCTGTACCTCGCCGCCGAGACCGACCTCGGAGCGGTGCTCAGCCACGTGGAGGCGGTGCGGCCGCAGCTGCTGGTGGTGGACTCGGTGCAGACCGTCGACGCCTCCGACGTCGAGGGAGTGCCCGGCGGCGTCACCCAGGTCAAGGAGGTGGCCGCCGCACTGGTCCGGGTGGCCAAGACCCGCAACATCGCGACGATGATGATCGGACACGTGACCAAGGAGGGCACGGTGGCCGGGCCGCGGGTGCTGGAGCACCTGGTCGACGTGGTGCTGCACTTCGAGGGGGAGCGCAGCTCGCGGCTGCGGATGGTGCGGGCGGTCAAGAACCGGTTCGGGCCGGTGGACGAGGTCGGCTGCTTCGACCTGTCCGCCGAGGGCATCGTCGCGGTCACCGATCCGACCGGGCTGTTCATCGCCCGCCACCACGAGGCGGTCACCGGCAGCTGCGTGTCGGTAGTGCTGGAGGGCCGGCGGCCGATCCTCGCCGAGGTGCAGGCGCTGGTGACCGGCAGTCCGAGCGAGCGGCCGCGCCGGGCCACGTCCGGGTTCGACGGCAACCGGCTGGCGATGATCCTCGCGGTGCTGCACCAGCGCTGCCGGATCCGGCTGCACACCCACGACGTGTTCATGTCCACGGTCGGCGGCGCCCGGATCTCCGAGCACGCCGGTGACCTGGCTGCGGCGATCGCGGTGGCCTCCGCGTGGAAGGACAAGGCGGTGCCCACCGACGTGGTCGCGATCGGCGAGCTCGGTCTGGCCGGGGAGCTGCGCCGGGTGCGGGACCTGCCGCTGCGGCTGGCCGAGGCGGCCCGTCTCGGATTCGAGTCGGCGATCGTGCCGCTCGGCCCGGACGACCGGGAACGGTCGGTGCGCAAGGTCGGTGACATGCGGGTGGTCGGCGTCCCGGACATCGAGTCCGCGCTGCGGGTGCTCGACCTGGCCAAGGGCCACCACACCCCGCTGTTCGCACCCCGTCCCGGCCGGCCGCAGCGGCCGGCCCTCGGGCTGGTCTGAGCACGCCACCGCGGTTGGTCTGAGCGCACCTCGCGGAAAGGACCACGCGCGGGGGGCGGCCGGTCGCCTAGACTGGCTCCGCATCCAACGGAGAACGTCAAACGCGGTGTAAGCCCTCGACCTGCCTGGGAGCGCAGTGCCTGCCAACGATCGCGCGGAGGAGACCCTCCGCCTGAGGGCGACGCTCGCCAGCATCGCGCCGGGGACCTCCCTGCGCGACGGCTTGGAGCGCATCCTGCGTGGCCGCACCGGCGCGCTCGTCGTGCTCGGCAGCGACAAGGTCGTCGACTCCGTCTCCACCGGCGGCTTCACGCTGGACATCCCGTTCACCGCCACCGGGCTGCGTGAGCTGGCCAAGATGGACGGCGCGATCATTCTCGACCGGGACGCCTCCCGGATCCTGCACGCGGCGGTGCACCTGATGCCGGACCCGTCCATCTACAGCGAGGAGACCGGCACCCGGCACCGCACCGCCGACCGCGTCGCGCGGCAGACCGGCTTCCCGGTGATCTCGGTGTCCCAGTCGATGCAGATCATCGCGGTGTACGTCGGGGAGACTCGGTACGTCCTGGAGGACTCCGGGCAGATCCTGTCCCGGGCCAACCAGGCGCTGCAGACCCTGGAGAGGTACAAGCTCCGTCTCGACGAGGTGTCCAGCACCCTCTCCGCGCTGGAGATCGAGGACCTGGTCACGATCCGGGACGTCGCCGTGGTCGCCCAGCGGCTGGAGATGGTGATCCGGATCGCCCGCGAGATCGAGGATTACGTCGTCGAGCTCGGCACCGACGGCCGGCTGCTCGCCCTGCAGCTCGAGGAGCTGGTGACCGGGGTGGACATGGAGCGTGAGCTGGTGATCCGCGACTACCTGCCCACCGGGCGCAAGGCGCGCACCCCACCGGAGGTGCTGGCCGAGCTGGAGGGGCTCAGCTCCACCGAGCTGGTCGACGTGGCCGCGGTCGCCCGCGGTCTCGGCCTGGGTTCGGAGCATCTGGACGCGGCGGTCACCCCGCGCGGGTACCGGCTGCTGGCCAAGGTGCCCCGGCTGCCCGGCGCGGTCGTGGAGCGGCTGGTCGAGCACTTCGGCAGCCTGCAGAAGCTGCTCTCCGCCGGGGTCGATGACCTGCAGGCGGTCGACGGGGTCGGCGAGCTCCGCGCCCGCAGCGTGCGGGAAGGGCTTTCCCGGCTGGCCGAGTCCAGCATTCTCGAGCGCTACGTCTGAGCGCATCCCGGACGGCACGAACCCGGGTTTCCCCACTTTCATGGTTCACGCTTCCCGAGTTGCCAGTAGGTGACCCGGCTATAGCCAGGTGACGCAGTGCCAGCTCGGCGTCACGGGGTCGCGGAGCTCGTGGGTGTCGGCGTGGCGGAGGGCGTGGGCGCCGCAGCGTCCGTGGAGGGGGCCTTGCTCGTGGACCCCTTGGAGTGCTTGTGCGGCTTCGGTGTCTTGGTGACCGTCGGACGGGGCGGCGCCAGCAGGCGGAACTGCTCGTCGGCGGGTCCGCCGCCGAAGGCCGCCGCCTTGACGTGGTACCAGCCCGGCTGCGCCCACAGCGTGCTCTGCGGGCAGCCGGCGTCCGAGCGCCGGGCCCCCCAGACGATCGGCACCTTGGTCACGTGGTCCTTGCGGACGATCACCGAGTGCTGGCCGATCGCGGTCGGGCAGTCCTGGCTCGACCAGATCCGGTCGCTGCCGGAGGTCAGCTCGACCACCACGGTGTCCGGTGACACCTCCCAGGTGCAGGCCGGTGAGCTCTGCGTGGTCAGGTCGAGGGTGATGGTCACCTGCTGACCGGCGTACGCCCGTCGTACCGACGGAGAGACCGACACGTCTCCGGTCGGGCACGGTCCGGTGGGCACCGCGAGAGGCACCGTGACGTGCTGCTTCTTGTGCTTGTGCCGGCCCTTCGTCGGGGCCGGCTGGTCGACGTTCTGCGCCGGGTCGGGGGCGACGGCCGGCGGGCGGGTGAGCCCGGACGAGGGCGCGGCCACCGGGGCCGCCGTGGGCCGCGGTGCCGGGTCGGACCCGCCGAACAGCCGCGTGACGCCGAACACGACGAGGGCCACCACCCCGAGCACGAGGGCCCGCCGCGTCCAGTAGACGCGCTGGGGCAGACGACCCCGAGGGCGACGGGCGACCGAGTTCACCCGCCAACGCTAACCAAGCGGACCGGCGGTCTCCGGTTGCCACTCCGGAGGCCCGGTGAACGCCGGCCGATGAGGCCACGCGCCGGGCGCCGAGGTTAGCATCGGCGCACCATGACGCAGCTGCACGACCGGATCGCCGGGTGGTACGACGAGCACGCCCGCGACCTGCCCTGGCGAGACGCCTCCGCGAGCCCCTGGGCCGTGATGGTCAGCGAGTTCATGCTGCAGCAGACGCCGGTGGCCCGGGTGCTCCCGGTCTACGAGGAGTGGATGCTGCGCTGGCCGGCGCCCGCCGACCTGGCCGCGGTGTCCAGCGGCGAGGCGGTGCGCGCCTGGGGCCGGCTCGGCTACCCGCGGCGGGCGCTGCGGCTGCACCAGGCGGCCACCGCCATCGTGGACCAGCACGGCGGGGAGGTGCCCGCGTCGTACGACGCGCTGCGCGCGCTGCCCGGTATCGGCGACTACACCGCGGCCGCGGTGGCCAGCTTCGCGTTCGGCCAGCGGCACGCGGTGCTGGACACGAACGTACGACGGGTGCTGGCCCGGCTGCTGGACGGCGTGGAGCACCCACCCCCGTCGCCGACGAGGGCCGAGCGGGAGCGAGCGGCCGGGGTGCTCCCGGAAGGGTCCGCCGCGCCGCGCTGGTCGGTGGGCGTGATGGAGCTGGGTGCGCTGGTGTGCACGGCAACGTCGCCGGGGTGCGGCCGGTGCCCGGTGGCCGAGCTGTGCGCCTGGCGGGCCGCCGGCTCCCCGCCGTACGACGGACCGCCCCGGCGCGCCCAGACCTACGCCGGGACCGACCGGCAGTGCCGCGGTCGGCTGCTCGCCGTGCTGCGCGAGGCGGACGGCCCGGTGCACGTCTCGCGCCTGGAGGCCACCTGGACCATCGACGACCAGCGGCGCAGGTGCCTCGACAGCCTGGTCGAGGACGGGCTGGTCGCCCCGGTGGCCGAGCGGATGTACGCCCTGCCCTAGCCCGCGATGGCCGCCACTGCGTCCGCGAGGTCCTCCACGGAGCGGGCCAGCGTGGCCGGGTCGGCGCCGAGCGGCAGGTCGAGCTGGAAGCCCATGAACGCGGCATCCAGCAGCCGCACCGCGCGCGCCGCGCGGGTCCGCGGCATGCCGGAGCGCACCAGGTGCTCGGCGACCGCGGCCACCCACGCAGCGTTGGCCTCGCGCACCACCGAAGCGTACGGTTCGCGACCGAACAAGCCGAGTGCCGCGGCCTCGACGTACATCCGCTGGCAACGGTCGAGCGCGGGTGAGCTGACCGTTGTCCAGAGCTGCCGCACCGCGGGCCGGACGCCCCGGGCCGGCGGGAGCGCTCGGATCGCCGCCACCGAGCGGTCGTTGGACACCCGGAGCATGGTGGCGACCAGGTCGTCCTTGCCGGCGAAGTGGTAGAGCAGCATCCGGTCGCTGGTGTCGAGCGCGGCTGCCAGCGGCCGGAGGCTCAGCCCGACGAGGCCGTGCTCGAGCGCGTAGTCGGTGGCCGCGTTGGCGAGCCCCTCACGTCGCGAGGTCTCTCGCGCCGGTTCCGGTGCAGTGGGCTCAGTGGGCGGCATGCAGGTTCAGCACCACGACGCCGGCGACGATCATCAATATCGCGACCGCCTTCACCAGGTCCAGCCGCTCGCCCAGGAACAGCGCGCCGACCACCGCGATCGCCGCGGTGCCGACGCCGGACCACACCGCGTAGGTGACCGACACCGGGATGGTGCGGACTACCAGCGCGAGCAGCCAGATCGACACGGCGTACCCGCCGAGAACCGCCGCCGACCACCCCGGGGACCGGAACCCGTCGGTCCGGCCGAGCATCGAGGTGGATACCACCTCCGTGCCGATCGCGACGAACAGCAACGCGAACGCGCCCACCATGATCCCTCCTGTAGCAGTCGCTACAAACGTAGCAGTCGCTACACGGGCCAGGAAGCCGCGGGTACGACGAAGGGGCGCCGTCCGGCGGACGACGCCCCTTCGCTGCTGTTGCTGCCTACTCCTCCGGCCGGCCGGCGGTGGCGACCGGCGGCGCGTCGGGAAGCTCGCTCTTCGGCGTGCCGCGGAAGGTGAACTTCGCCTCCACGCCCTCGCCCTCGACGTCGACCAGCACGATCTGGCCGGGGCCGACCTCGCCGTACAGCATCTTCTCGGCGAGGGTGTCCTCGATCTCACGCTGCACGGTCCGGCGCAGCGGCCGCGCCCCGAGCACCGGGTCGAACCCGCGCTTGGCGAGCAGGTCCTTCGCGGCCTGGGTGAGCTCGATGGACATGTCCCGGTCCTTCAGCCGCAGCTCGACGCCCGCGATCATGTTGTCCACCATCGCGACGATCTGCTCCTGCGACAGCGGCGGGAACACCACGATCTCGTCGACACGGTTGAGGAACTCGGGACGGAAGTGCTGCTTGAGCTCCTCGGAGACCTTCGCCTTCATCCGCTCGTAGGAGCCGGCGACGTCCTTCTCCTGCTGGAAGCCGAGGTTGACGCCCTTGGAGATGTCGCGGGTCCCCAGGTTGGTGGTCATGATGATCACCGTGTTCTTGAAGTCCACGACTCGGCCCTGGGAGTCGGTGAGCCGACCCTCTTCGAGGATCTGCAGCAGCGAGTTGAAGATGTCCGGGTGGGCCTTCTCGACCTCGTCGAACAGCACCACCGAGAACGGCTTGCGGCGCACCTTCTCGGTGAGCTGGCCGCCCTCCTCGTAGCCGACGTAGCCCGGAGGCGAGCCGAACAGCCGCGAGACGGTGTGCTTCTCGCTGAACTCGCTCATGTCGAGCTGGATCAGCGCGTCCTCGTCGCCGAACAGGAACTCCGCCAGCGACTTCGACAGCCACGTCTTCCCGACGCCGGACGGGCCGGCGAAGATGAACGAGCCGCCGGGCCGCTTCGGGTCCTTCAGGCCGGCGCGAGTACGACGGATGGCCCTGGACAGTGCCTTGACGGCCTCCTCCTGGCCGATCACCCGCTTGTGCAGCTCGTCCTCCATCTTGAGCAGCCGGGTCGACTCCTCCTCGGACAGCTTCACGATCGGGATACCGGTCGCCACGGCGAGCACCTCGGCGATCAGCTCCTCGTCGACCTCGGCGACCACGTCCATGTCGCCGGCCTTCCACTGCTTCTCCCGCTCGCCCTTGGCGACGATGAGCTTCTTCTCCTCGTCACGCAGCGATGCAGCGGCCTCGAAGTCCTGGCTGTCGATGGCGCCTTCCTTGCGCCGGCGAACCTCGCTGATCTTGTCGTCGAAGTCGCGCAGGTCCGGCGGCGCGGTCATCCGGCGGATCCGGAGCCGGGAGCCGGCCTCGTCGATCAGGTCGATCGCCTTGTCGGGCAGGAACCGGTCGGAGACGTAGCGGTCGGCGAGCGTGGCCGCCGAGACCAGCGCCTCGTCGGTGATCGTCACCCGGTGGTGCGCCTCATAACGGTCACGCAGCCCCTTGAGGATCTCGATGGTGTGCGCGATCGAGGGCTCTTGGACCTGGATCGGCTGGAACCGGCGCTCGAGCGCGGCGTCCTTCTCCAGGTGCTTGCGGTACTCGTCCAGGGTGGTCGCACCGATCGTCTGCAGCTCACCACGGGCCAGCATCGGCTTGAGGATCGAGGCGGCGTCGATCGCGCCCTCGGCGGCGCCGGCACCGACCAGGGTGTGCAGCTCGTCGATGAACAAGATGATGTCGCCGCGGGTCTTGATCTCCTTGAGGACCTTCTTCAGCCGCTCCTCGAAGTCACCGCGGTAGCGGGACCCGGCGACGAGCGCGCCGAGGTCGAGGCTGTAGATCTGCTTGTCCTTCAGGGTCTCCGGCACGTCGCCGCGGACGATGGCCTGGGCCAGACCCTCGACGCAGGCGGTCTTCCCGACGCCGGGCTCCCCGATCAGCACCGGGTTGTTCTTGGTGCGGCGGGACAGCACCTGCATGACCCGCTCGATCTCCTTCTCGCGCCCGATCACCGGGTCGAGCTTGCCCTCGCGCGCGGCCTGCGTGTAGTTGCGGCCGAACTGGTCGAGGACCAGCGAGGAGGACGGCGTCCCCTCCG
>DASTWW010000136.1:0-14994 GCA_035765755.1 Nocardioidaceae bacterium | reverse complement strand
CCTGCGCGGCTGGGGTGGCAACCTCTCCCGCCAGGCCGGCGGCCGGGTCGCCGGCGGGGGCGGCATCGGCACCCGTGGCCCCGGTGAGACCAAGATCGAGACCGATCGGCGGCGGATCCGCTCGCGGGTCAGCAAGCTGCGCAAGGAGATCGCCGGGATGGCGACCGCCCGGGCGACGCAGCGGTCCAGCCGCGACCGCAACGCGGTGCCGAGCGTGGCGATCGCCGGCTACACCAACGCGGGCAAGTCCTCGCTGCTGAACCGGCTGACCAAGGCCGGCGTCCTCGTCGAGGACGCGCTGTTCGCGACCCTGGACCCGACCACCCGCCGGACCACGACGTCCGACGGCCGGGAGTACACCCTCAGCGACACCGTCGGGTTCGTCCGCCACCTGCCGCACCAGCTCGTCGAGGCGTTCCGCTCCACCCTGGAGGAGGTCGCCGACGCCGACCTGATCGTGCACGTGGTGGACGGGTCCCACCCCGACCCCGAGGGCCAGCTGGCCGCGGTGCGGGAGGTGTTCGCCGAGATCGGCGCCGCCCAGGTCCGCGAGCTGGTAGTGATCAACAAGGCCGACGTGGCCGACCCGCTGGTGCTCACCCGGCTGCGCGGGCGGGAGCCGCACTCCGTGGTGGTGTCGGCGAGGACCGGGGAAGGCATCGAGGAGGCGCTGGCCGCCATCGAGCGGGACCTGCCGCATCCCGGCGTGGAGTTCGAGGCGCTGCTGCCCTACGACCGTGGTGACCTGCTGAGCAAGATCCACACCGGCGGAGAGGTGGACCACCTCGAGCACACCGGCGAGGGCACGCTGGTGCGGGGCCGGGTGCACGCGGATCTCGCCGGCCAGCTCGCGCCGTACCTCAGCGCCACCGTCTGACCGATATCGGTGCGTCAACCGCGACCTATACGTCGTGTTGTCGACACGATATCGGTGCGTGAACCGCGACCTATACGTCGCGTTATCGACACGATGTCGGTAAGGACCGGCGTGGGCGGGTCGGGGATGGGTACGGCGCCAGCCAACTGCACCCTGACCAGGAGTTGTGTGTGCCCATCACCAAGCGGTTCCGGGGCCGCTACGGGATGGCGGTGGCGATCGCGCTGCTCGGGCTGTGCCCGAACATCGTGCTGAGCACGGCGTTCCTGCCGGTGAGCCGGGTGATCTCGCGCGACCTGGGCGCTTCCGCGCTGCAGCTCGGGCTGGCCGAGGGGCTCAGCAACGCCGGCTACGCGTTCGGGGCGGTGCTCGCCGCGCAGCTCGCGCAGCGGTACGTGCAGCGCCGGCTGTTCCTCTGGTTCGAGGCGCTGTTCGTGGTCGGCAGCGTGCTCGCGGCCGTGGCGCCGGGGATCGGGCTGTTCTTCGCCGGTCGGCTGCTGCAGGGCTCGGCCACCGGGTTCATGCTGATCAGCGCGTTGCCGCCGCTGGTCACCCGGTTCGGGGTGGGCAAGCTGCCCGGCACGGTGGCGATCGTGAACATCGGCCTGTTCGGCGCCAGCACGCTCGGCCCGCTGGTCGGCGGGGTCACCGCCGCACTCGGCAGCTGGCGGCTGCTGCTCGTGGTCGTCGCGCTGCTCGGCGCGGCCGGGTTCGGGGTCGCGCTGCTGGGGTACGTCGAGTTCGACCCGCCGGCTCCCGACCTGCCGATCGACAAGACCGCCCTGTCCTTGGCGCTGGCGGCGACCGTGCTTCCGTTCTTCGCCACCTCGATGCTGTCCGGCGCTTCGATGAGCGCGCCGGTGTTCCTGATCCCGTTCCTGCTCGGTCTGATCGCCCTGGTGGCGCTGGTGGTGGTGCAGTACCGCAAGGCCAACCCGCTGATGCCGGTCCGAGCGCTGTCCACCCAGCTTCCGGTCACCGGCACGGTGGTGGCGATGCTGGCCGGTGCGGTGTTCGTGACCGTGCTGGAGCTGACCCAGCTGTATCTCGTCGAGGTCGCCGGCCAGTCGCCGCTGGGCGCGAACCTGCAGTTCTGGCCGATGCCGCTCGGGCTGCTGGTGGCCGCGGTGGTGTTCGGGCTGCTGGTGCGCACTCGGTACCTCGCCCTGCTGGTGCTGGCCGGGCTCCTCGCGCTCGGCGCCGGGGCGGCGCTGCTGGTCCCGCTGTCTCCCACCGGCACCGGCACGGTGGTGACCACCGCGTCGCTGCTGCTCGGTTTCGGCGCGGGCGCGACGGTCTCTCCCGGCCTGTTCCTGGCGGCGTTCGGCGTGCCGGCGTCCCGGCTCGGTCGGGCGTTCGCGCTCGTCGAGCTGCTGCGATCCGAGGCGGCGTACGCCGTCACGCCCGTCGTGGTCTTTCTCGCTGAGGCGCTGCCCACCCTCGCGTCCGGGATCCGGGTCGGGCTGCTCGCCATGGTTGCCCTGGCCGGCGTCGGGCTGGTGGCCGCCCTCGCCATCCCGCTGTTCAGTGGCGCCCGGCTCCGCAAGCCGGACCTGGAGGCCTGGCTGGAGGACGGGGAGCAGGCGCTCGCGTCACCGACCACCGTGGCGCACCTGCGGCCGCGGGTGGAGGACGAGGTGGTCGAGCCGCTGCTGCCGCGCAACCTGCCGCGGCCGCCGAGGCCTCGTCGGCCGCGCCGCCGGCGTCGCCCCTGAGGCGCCGGGTGCGATCAGTCCTCGCCGTCGACGCTGGCGACGTCGATCGCCGCGCGCCAGGCGTCGCCCGTCGTCATCTGGAAATGTTCGCCGGCAAGGGCGGCTGCAAGTTCGGCGTCACCTGAGGTGATCGCCTCGACCAGCACCGTGTGCTGGTGCATGGCCGTCTCGTGGAGTGCCTCGCTATAGGGCTCCGTGGTGAAGCCGAGGTTGACCCTGCTCACCATGTCCTGCGCGAGACGGCTCAAGTGCCTGTTGCGGGCCGCGGAGGCCACGGCACCGTGCAGGGCGCGGTCGGCCTCGCGCGACTCGCTCGCCGTTCGTGCCGCTCGGTAGTTCGCCAGCGCCTGGCGCATCGCTGCGTCATCCTCGGGCGTGTGCCGGCGAGCGGCCGTGGTGGCGATCAACTGCTCCAGGAGCGACCGGAAGTCGAAGAGCGTCTCAAGCTCGCGGCGGATCGGCTCAAGGGTACGGAGCACCGCGCGCGTCGCGTCGGCCGTGGGCTGCCACTTCACCGTGAAGGTGCCGCCGTTGCGGCCGCGGCGCGATTCGGTGACGCCGAGAGCGGACAGCCGGCTCAGCGCCTGGCGCACCGTGGTGCGGCTGACGTCGAGTTGTTCGGCCAGCTCCCGCTCGGAGGGCAGCCGTTCGCCGGGCTGGAGCACGCCCACCGCCAGCGCGGCCAACAAGCGGTCGGCGATGCGCTCCGACGCCGTCCGCGTCGGCCCGGCCAGGGCGCCGTCGTACGGCGGCTCCACCGGAGTGGGCAGACCTCGTGCCATCTCGTCCCCCTTGTCAGCCTGTGCGCCTCGCGCGGGCAGGGCGGTCCATGCATCCAATAATGGTTGGTAATCCGATAAAGGTCTACCCATCATGCCATTTCTGTTGTAGCGTCCTGGCTGCTCCCAAAACACGCTTCCGTGGCGCCCCGGCGGCCACGAACCTCAGGAAGGATCCTGGTGCGCGCGCTGATCTCGGCAGATATGGAGGGGGCGACGGGCGTGACCTGTCCGGAGGACTGCCTGCCAGGCACGCCGCAGTGGGACAGGTTCCGTCAGCTCTTCACCGGGGACGTGGCCGCAGTCGCCGCGGGCTTCTTCGACGCGGGCGTCGAGGAAGTGCTGGTCAACGAGGCGCACAACTCGATGCGGAACCTGCTGCTCGAGCGCCTGGACCCGCGAGTCAAGCTGCTCACCGGCAACCACAAGGGTCTGTCGATGATGGAGGGCATCGCCGGTCGCCCGGACCTGGTGGCCTTCGTCGGCTACCACGCCGGCCCGGGCGTTGACGGCGTGCTGAGCCACACCTTCCTCGGCTTCGAGATCTTCTCGGTAACGCTGAACGGCCGGTCCATGAGCGAGGGATACCTGAACGCGCTGCTGACCGCCGAGCACGGCGCACGGCTGGCCCTGGTCTCAGGAGACGACGCCACCTGCGAGGACGCGAAGGACTACGCCCCGTCCGCGCAGCTGGTGTCGGTGAAGGAGGCGGTCGACCGCTACACGGCGGTGTGCCTTGCCCCCTCCCGCACCAGCGAGCTGCTTCGGGACGCGGCAGCTCGGTCGGTGCAGACCGCCGAGGTGCCGCAGCTACCCCCCGCGCCGTACCGCTGCGAGGTGGAATTCGTCGGCACGAGCTCGGCCGCAGTCGCGTCCTGGGTCCCCACCGTGACCCGGACCGGGCCGCGTTCGGTGACGTTCGAGGCTGACCGGGTCGAGGACCTCTACCGCTGCTTCATGGTGGTTGCCCGGCTCGGAAAGTCAGCGACCGAGTCCCGCTTCGGCTGAGGCGGACCCACAGACAACGAAATCAGAACAGATCCCGGGCGCCGTGTCCGGGAACGACCAACAGAAAGCCGGATGACATGCGCCGCATACTGATTCCCGTGGCCGCCGTGGCGGTGATGGCCTCCGCCGCCGGCTGTACGGCGACCAACCCGCAGGGCAGCGGAACCCAGACCTCCGCCTCCCACACGCTGACGGTCGACGTCGCTTCCGACATCGACACCCTCGACCCAGCGGTCACCATCGACAACGCCAGCTGGAAGATCACCTACCCGTGCTACGAGCGGCTGGTCGACTACAAGGGTTCGAGCACCCAGCTACAGCCGGGTCTTGCCAAGTCGTGGTCGTCCTCCGACGGCGGGAAGGTATGGACCTTCCACCTTGTCTCCGGCCACAAGTTCACCGACGGCACGCCGGTGGACGCGGACGCCGTCAAGTTCAGCTTCGACCGGCTCCTGAAGATCAACCAGGGACCCGCCGGCAGCTTCGCCGAGGTTTCCAGCGTGGAGGCACCGGACCCGACCACGGTGAAGTTCACGCTGAAGAGCCCATTCGCGCCGTTCCCGTCGACGTTGGCCACCAACTACGCGAGCATCGTCGACCCGAAGGTGATGAGCCACCAGCAGAACGGCGACATGGGTCAGGCGTACCTGGCGAGCCACACGATGGGTTCTGGCCCGTACGAACTGAAGAGCCGCGTCAAGGGCCAGTCACTCACACTGGTCACCAACCCGACGTACTCCGGCTCGAAGCCGCAGATCACCAAGGCGGTCTTCCAGATCGTCTCCGACCCCTCCGCGCAGCGCCTCCAGCTGGAGAAGGGTGACGTCGACGTCGCCGAGGGGATCACCATCGACCAGCTCAAGTCGCTGGAGGGCGAGTCCAGCATCACGGTGCTGAAGAAGCCCAGCCTGCTCGTTGACTACATCTACCTCAACGTCGGCAAGGGAAACCCGGTGCTGAAGAACACCAAGGTGCGCCAGGCGATCAGCTACGCCATCGACTACAAGGGCCTGATCGACGCCACCCAGCAGGGCCAGGCCGTCCAGATGCGCGGTCCGATCCCGCAGGGCATGTGGGGACACGACAACTCCCTGATGCAGTACAACTATGACCCCGCCAAGGCCAAGCAGCTGCTCTCTGAGGCTCACGTGGGCAAGGTCCCGCCCCTGACCCTGCTCTACTCCGACCACGAGGCCTGGTGGCCGACCGAGGCGCTGGCGATCCAGGCCAACCTCAAGAAGATCGGTATCCCGGTCAAGCTGAGCAAGGTCGAGTACGCGACCGAGCGCGCCCTGCTGGACAAGGGCCAGTTCGACCTGTCGCTGGGCGTGTGGAGTCCTGACTACGCCGACCCGTACATGTTCATGAACTTCTGGTTCGACTCGAACAACGGTGGACTGGCCGGGAACCGGGCCTTCTACAGCAACCCCCAGGTAGACCAGCTGATCCGGCAGGCGGCGGTGTCGACGGACCAGAGCCAGCGGGAGCAGCTCTACCAGCAGGCCCAGAAGATCGTGGTGCAGGACCCGCCGTACGTCTACCTGTACCAGACCCAGTACATGCTGCCGATGCGGTCGGACGTGCTCGGCTTCGTGTTCAACCCGATGCTGCAGGGCATCTACAACCTGTCGCAGATGAGCAAGGCCTGACACGGGTCCACACGAAGAGGTTGCGCCATGCTGAAGGTCGTCTGGCAGCGTCTGCTGATGCTGGTCCTCGTGCTGGCATGCGTCTCCATCGCCACCTTCCTCATGGCTCGCGTGGTGCCCGGCGATCCCGCCCAAGTGATCGCCGGGCCACACGCCAGCCATGCGACGGTTGAGGCAATCAGGCACCAGCTCGGCATGGACCGACCGATCCTCGTCCAGTACGCCGACTACATGAACGGCCTCCTGCATGGCGATCTCGGAACCTCGATCACCACTCGGCACCCGGTCTCGGACGACCTGCTGGCCTACTTCCCAGCGACGCTGGAGCTGGTCTTCTACGCGTTCGTCGTCGCGCTGGTGGTCGGAATCCCGCTGGCGATCCTCGCCGCTGTGAAGAGGAACTCGATCTTTGACTACGCGGCCCGCATCGTCTCGCTGGCTGGGTTGTCGATGCCGACGTTCTGGTTCGGTCTGGTGCTGATCCTGGTTCTCTACGGGAAGCTCGGCGTGCTGCCATCTTCCGGACGGCTCAGCTCATCTCTTCCCCCGCCGCCCCACATCACCGGGCTGTACACCGTCGACGGACCGTTGACGGGCTACTGGGCGACCTTCGTCGACTCGGTCAAGCACCTGATCCTGCCGGTGGTGGCGCTGGCCTACGTACAGCTCGCCATCGTCGTGCGACAGCTGCGGGCCAGCATGATCAGCGTGCTCGCGACCGACTACGTCCGAACGGCGAGGGCCGCCGGCCTTTCGGAATGGACGGTGATCACCCGTTTCGGGCTCCGCAACGCTCTCGTGCCGGTGCTGACGATCGTGGGCATCTCCTTCGGAGCGCTGCTGGGCGGTGCCGTGGTCACCGAGACCGTCTTCGGCTGGCCGGGCATGGGCAACTACGTGGTCCAGTCGATCGAGAGTCTCGACTTCCCCGCGATCATGGGCTTCACGATCGTGATCGCGACCGCCTACGTGCTGATCAACCTGGTCGTTGACCTGATCAACATCGCCCTGAACCCAGAGATCCGGCGGGGAGGTGGCTCATGAGCATGACGGCGCTTGCGGCGGGACGAGGCATCAGGCGTCGATCCGGCACGGTGCTCAGACGACTGACCGCCAACAAGGTGACGGCTTGCGCGCTTGTGGTGGTGGTGGCGCTTGTCATCATGGCCGTGCTAGCCCCACTCATCGCGCCGTACTCGCCGACGGCCGTCCAGCTGGCGCAGCGGCTGGAGGGTCTGAGCAGCGCCCACCCGCTCGGTACGGACGAGGTCGGACGGGACATCTTGAGCCGGTTGGTGTACGGCGCCCGCATCTCCATCGGCGTCTCGGTGCTTGTGGTGGCAGCAGCGGCCGTCATCGGCATGCTGCTCGGCGCCCTTGCCGGCTACTTCCGGGGCTGGACCGATCACGTCATCATGCGAGCCGTGGATGTGGTCTTGTCGTTCCCGTCGCTGATCCTCGCGATCGCGCTGGCGGCTGCCCTGGGCCCGAGCCTGGTCAACGCCGCGCTCGCGATCGCGATCGTCAAGGTCCCCGTCTACGCACGGCTCGCGTACGGCGAGACGCTGCGGGTGCGGCAGCAGCTGTACGTGCGTGCCGCGCGGACCTACGGCATCCGCAGCTCGTGGATCATCCGCAGGCACGTGTTGCCCAACATCCGGTCGTCGATCATCGTGCAGACCACACTCGACCTCGGTGACGTGATCCTGCTGATAGCCACCCTCGGCTTCCTCGGGCTTGGCGCGCAGCCGCCCTCGCCGGAGTGGGGCTCGATGATCAGCACGGGATGGCACTACCTGATCGACCAGTGGTGGTATCCGACGTTCACAGGCCTGGCCATCTTCGTGACCGTGATGAGCTTCAACCTCCTGGGTGATGGCATCAGCGATCTCCTCGAGCCGACCTCGCGCGACTAGGAAAGCCATGACCCAGCACACCCTTGCTCTCGACGTGAAGGACCTCAGCCTGTCCTTCCAGTCCCGGACCGGCCGCGTTCCGGTGCTGCGCAACGCGTCGATCGACATCGAGCCCGGCGAGATCGTGGGGCTCGTCGGGGAGTCCGGTTCGGGCAAGTCGGTGATGTCGTTGCAGGTGGCTCGGCTGCTGCCGGAGGACTCTGCCGTGGTCGAGTCCGGTGACGTCACTGTGAACGGCGTCAGCACCCGATCGGCCACGCCGCGACAGATGACCAAGCTGCGGGGCTCGCAGATCGGGTTCATCTTCCAGGAGCCGATGACCGCTCTGAGCCCAACGATGACAGTCGGCAAGCAGCTTGCCCTCGCGATTCGACGACACCGGGGCGGTTCCCGACGGGGCGTGCGTGAGCAAGCCATCGCCGCCCTCGACGAGGTGCGCATCAAGAACCCCGACATCGTCGTCGACCAGTATCCCTTCGAGCTGTCCGGTGGGATGAGGCAGCGCGTGGTGATCGCCCTGGCCATGGTCGGCAACCCGTCCCTGCTGATCGCCGATGAGCCGACCACCGCCTTGGACGTGACCGTCCAGGACGAAATCCTCAAGCTGATCCGCCAGCTGGCGCAGGACCATGGCATGTCGGTGCTGTTCGTCAGCCACGACCTCGCGGTCGTCTCCAACTTGTGCCAGCGAGTGTTCGTGCTCTACGCCGGCGAGGTCATCGAGCGCGGCACGACTCGTCAGATCATCGACGCGCCGGCGCATCCCTACACCCGAGCCCTGGTCGCGGCACTGCCCCGTCTGGACGCGGCAGCTGACCTGAGCCCCATTCCCGGAGAGCCACCCGACCCGCGCAACGTGACGGAGGGCTGCATCTTCGCTCCGCGCTGCCCGCAGCGATTCGATCCCTGCGACGTCAAGCCCCCGACCATGGACCTGCGGGGCGGGCACCATGCGGCCTGCTGGTTGCACGCCAGGGAGGAGGCCCACGATGCCCGTTGACGAGGAACCGCTGCTCCAGGTCGAGAACCTGGACAAGACGTTCGTCACCAAGCGCCGGGGCGGCGACCATCGGACGGTCGCCGCCGACAGGGTGAGCCTGGCCGTGAAGGCAGGGGAGGCGCTGGGGGTCGTCGGTGAGTCCGGAAGCGGCAAGACCACTTTGGTCAACATGATCATGGGCTTGGAGCGTCCCGACGCCGGCGACATCCGCTTTCGGGGCAGGTCACTGACCGCCCGCGGAGGCAGCTTTCCCTACGGCGAGATCCAGATCGTCTTCCAGGATCCTCGCTCGTCCCTGGATCCCCGGATGACCGTGCGCAGCCTGCTGCGTGAGCCGCTCACGAACCTGCCGAAGGCCCGCCGCCGCGAGCTCGGCACGGAGGAGAAGCTCCGGGAGCTGGCTCGCCGGGTCGGGCTGCTTCCCGGGCATCTCGACCGCCGCAGCCACGAGTTCAGCGGCGGACAACGGCAACGGATCGCGATCGCCCGGGCCTTGGTCACCCGGCCGGCCCTGGTGGTCTTGGACGAGCCCACCTCCGCGCTCGATGTCTCGATCCAGGCGCAGATCCTGAACCTGCTGCATGACCTGCAACGGGACTACCAGCTGACCTACGTCTTCGTGTCCCACAACCTCGCCGTAGTCCGCCACCTGTGCAACGAGGTGGCCGTGCTCGCGGCCGGTCAGGTGGTCGAGGCAGGCGCCACCTCGGAGGTGTTCAGCGCGCCCAAGGACGACTACACCAGGACGCTGCTGGCTGCGGCGCCCTCGCTGGGTTGACCCGCGCGCGGCGGCGTCGGGCTGGCGGGGGCACTCGCCATCCCGCTGTGCAGGGGGCCGCTACTTGTTGCTGGAGGCCTTGCCGCCCTTGCGTCCGGCCTTCTTCTTCTGCGCGGTCGTGCCGCCCTGGGAGCTGTTGCCGCCCGAGCCGCTCTTCTTGCCCCCGCGGGAGGACGCGCCCTCGGAGTTCGCGATCTTGGCGGCACGTTGCTTCGACATGCCCTTGTCCTTGAGGGCTTCGTACTGCTTCTCGTTCTTCACGTTCGATGACTTGTTGGGCATGTCCTGCTCCCTCGTCTGGGTTCCGCGGCCATGACTTCGGCCCACGGTCGTTGTACCCGATGGCACGGGCGGCACACGCGCCGCGCTCGAAGGCACGCGCCGGGACCCTGTTCTTCGATGTGCAGGCGGATTAGTCTCGGCGGTCGACGAACGAGAGGGGCATGCGGGACCAGCTCCCGACCTGGACGTCGCCCCTCGAGTTGGCCACCGAGGGGTCGAGGAGCTGCAATCGGAGGGGTCGAGGAGCTGCAACCGGAGGGTGGAGGTGCGGCCGTTCCTGTGAGCGTGACTGATGTGCGGGAGGCGATCACCCGGACGCACCACGAGGAGTGGGCGCGGGTGGTCGCCGCCCTGACCCGACGGTTCGGTGACCTCGACATCGCCGAGGAGGCCGCGGCCGAGGCGTTCGCCACGGCCGTCGAGCGGTGGCCGGCGGACGGCGTACCTGCCAACCCCGGCGGGTGGTTGACCACCACCGCCACCCGCAAGGCCATCGACCGGATCCGGCGCGAGAACAAGCGCGACGACAAGTACAAGGAGGCTCAGATCTTGTACGACGAGCAGCCTCTCGAGCCTGTCGGTGCCATCGGCGACGAGCGGCTCCGGCTGGTCTTCACGTGCTGTCATCCGGCGCTCGCGATGGATTCCCGCGTGGCGCTGACGCTCCGCATGGTCGGCGGGCTGACCCTGCCCGAGATCGCGCGCGCGTTCCTGGTCCAGGAGACCGCCATGAGGCAGCGGATCACCCGGGCGAAGGCGAAGATCAAGGGGGCGCGGATCCCGTATCGGGTGCCCTCCGCGGATGACCTCCCGGCCCGCGTCTCCGGCGTCCTCACGGTGCTGTTCCTGATCTTCAACGAGGGCTACCTGGCCACCGGCCCGGACACCGATCCGGTGCGGCACGATCTGACCGCCGAGGCCATCCGGCTCACCCGCCTGGTACGTGCCCTGCTGCCCGAGGACGGCGAGGTGGCCGGGCTGCTGGCGCTGATGCTGCTCACCGAGGCCCGCCGCACCGCCCGGATCTCGGCGAGCGGCGAGCTGATCACCCTCGACCAGCAAGACCGTGGAGCCTGGGACCCCACGCTGATCGCCGAGGGGCGGGGCCTGGTGCGCGAGCGCGTCGCCTCCGGGGTGGCTCCGGGTCGGTACCAGATCCTCGCGGCGATCAACGCCGTACACACGTCCGTCCGCGACGTCCACGACACCGACTGGTCCCAGGTGGTCGCCCTCTACGACCAGCTCGTCCGTCTCGACCCGTCCCCGGTCATCGCCCTGAACCGGTCCGTCGCGGTCGCCGAGCTCGACGGCCCGGAGGTGGCGCTGGCAGCCGTCGACCGGCTCGAGAGCAAGCTGTCCGGCTATCACGCCTACCACGCCACGCGTGCCGACCTGCTGCGCCGGGTGGGCCGCAGCCGGGAGTCGCGCGCGGCGTACGACAAGGCCATCGAGCTGGCGGGCAACACCGCCGAGACCGCCTACCTGACCCGCCGCCGCAATGAGCTGGGGTAGCCGACGTCGGTGACGGCTATGGCCGCTGTCCGCCCTGGGGGTCGGGACAGCGAGCTGCGCCGGAAGGGCCCTTGCTGCTAGGGGCCACCGGGTCGGCAGGCGTGCCGCGGCCAGTGCCAGCGCTGCGCGATGGCCGCGGGAACCGTGACCGGGCAGCCGTTGCCGGCGGATCCGACCTCGAAGACCTGCCACGGGTGGCCCTTGTGCCGGGAGAAGAGCAGGTAGGAGCCCTGGTCCTGCACCGACATCTGCGCCGGCGTGGAGCTCGGGCGGGGCACCAGCGATGCTGCGGCCCAGTAGGTGCGCGTGGTGAAGTCGTACGCGTAGTAGGTGGAGGCCCGTTCCAAGCCGGCGAACCCGGTGGCGGGCACGTGCAGCGTGGCGGCGGCCGCCGTGACGAGCTGCTGGGCGAGCTGTCCGGTCGGGACCAGATTCTCCGTCACGTCACCGGTCGGAGCGGGCACGGGGGCCTGGATCTGCAGGGTCGGCGTGGAGTCCGAGCCGTTCCCCGAGCAGCCGGTCAGGCCCGCGGCGACGAGGATCAGCGCGACAGCGGGAAGCGTGCGCACTCCTGGGACTGTACCCAGTGCCTATGCTTGAGGTCCGCGGCGGGAGTGGACGAGACGATCACTTCGGGTCTCCGGAAGCGAGAAGCCATGGCGCACTCGTTCGGCAGCCAGGCCATGCCCCTCGCACTGGGTTCTGTCGCCGTGGCTGCCGGGCTCGACCTCCTCGCGATGCCACCCGAGTGGCTGCTGGCCCTGGCGGACCCGGATCGCGTGCTCGACGACCTGCGTGCGAACCGTGCACGCCTGGGGATCGGTGCGGCGACGCTGGACGCCTGCAAGTTCAAGCGGGCGCGTCTCGACGCCGGCACCTGGAGCACCCTGCACCGGCTGAAGGTCCGGGTCCCCGACGGACGAGTCCGCGAGGTCGACTTGCGCGGTCGCCTGCGTCTTCCGGGGAGCGACCCCACACCGGTCCCGGCACAGCGCCACGGATCACCGGCCTATCTGCCGGACCTGCGGCTCGAGGTTCAGCCCCAGCCGGTCGATGCCGCCCTGCCCGGACCCGACGATGCCGTGCTCGCCCGGTCGATCGAGACGGCGTTGCGCTCCCGGGGCGGCCCCTTCTCCGGGCTCAGGCTGGCCGGTTGCCGCTCGCAGATGATGCGGGACCGGCCGGGGCTGCGCCGCACGATCCGCTGCGACCTGGAGTATTTCCCGGGCGCCCGGCCGGAGGACTGGCCCGAGGCCGTGATCGCCAAGGTGTACGACGATGAGGCGGCACAGCACACGTACACGGCGATGACGGCTCTGTGGAGCTCCCCGCTCGGGCGGAGCACCACGGTGACCATCGCCGAGCCGCTGGCCGTGGCCCCCGAGGACCGGCTGCTCCTCCAGCGGGTGGTGCCCGGGGACCACACGCTGAAGAGCGCGATCGCCGGGGCGTTCACCGGAGGTGCACCCGCCGGCGTCGCCGCCTTGTCCGAGGTCGTGCGCCGAGTCGGACGCGGACTGGCCGAGCTCCACAGCTGCGGTGTCACCTACGGACCGCAGCTGACCTGGACGTCGCAGATGACCGCCGCGCGGTCTGCGGCAGAACAACTGACCGCAGCCGTGCCACACCTGTCCGGCGCACTGGCACCGCTGCTCGCCGGTCTCGACCGGTTGGCCGGCGGCCAGTTCGTCGCACCCCTCGTGCCCACCCACCGCAGCTTCCGCCCCGCCCAGGTCCTGCTCGGCGGACCGCGGCCGGCCCTCGTGGACTTCGACGGCTTCTGCCAGGCCGAGCAGTCGCTCGACCTCGCCCTGTTCCGCACGACGCTGTGCGACCTGGCCCTGCGCAGGATCACCCGGGACCACACCACCGCGCCGACTCCCGAAGAGTTCGAGACCAGCATGCGTCCGTTGGACGACCTGTGCGCGATGTTCCTCGCCGGCTACGGGGAGGTCAGACGGGTCGACCCCGAACGCCTCGCCGTCTGGGATGCGCTCCTGAACACCATGGACCTCGTGGACTGCTGGCGCGAGCTCAAGTTCGAGCACCTGGACCGCCGGATCCGGTTCCTGCGCCGTCGGCTCGGCATCGGCCTGGGTGGACCGGGCTGAGTTTGAGAGCCTGGCGCGCGGGTAGCCAGCCGAGGTGGAAGCCACCATCGCCCTCACCGTCGACGGCCAGGCCAGAGAGCTGACCCTCGACTCTCGCACCACCCTCTTGGACGCGCTCCGCGACCGGCTCGGCGTCACCAGTCCCAAGAAGGGCTGCGACCACGGCCAGTGCGGCGCCTGCACGGTGCTGCTCGACGGCCGCCGCACGCTGTCCTGCCTGACCCTGGCGGCCGCCCAGGACGGCGCCCAGGTGGTGACCGCCGCCGGGCTCGGCGAGGACGGCGAGCTGCACCCGGTGCAGCAGGCGTTCATCGACCACGACGGCTTCCAGTGTGGCTACTGCACTCCTGGCCAGGTCTGCTCCGCGGTCGGCATGCTCGCCGAGGCGGAGGGCGGGCATCCCAGCTTCGTCACCGAGGACCTGGAGTCCGACGTCGTCCTCAACGACGACGAGATCCGCGAGCGGATGAGCGGGAACATCTGCCGGTGCGCGGCCTACGTGAACATCGTCGCCGCGATCCGTGAGGCGGCGGAGGCCGGCCGCGGCAGCGCGTCCGCGGCGGTCGAGCAGTCCGACACGACGACCGCGTCGGGGGAGGCGGTCGCATGAGGCCCTTCACGCTGGAACGCGCCGCCGACGTCGAGAGCGCGGTGGCGAGCGTGGCCGGCCGGCCGGGTGCGACGTACCTCGGCGGCGGCACCAACCTGGTCGACAACATGAAGCTCGGCGTGGAGCGCCCCGACCTGCTCGTCGACGTGTCCCGCCTGCCGCTGGACGAGGTCATCAGGCTGGAGAACGGCGGGCTGCGGATCGGCGCCGCGGTCCGCAACAGCGACCTGGCCGCCCATCCGTTGGTACGACGGGACTACCCGGTGCTGGCGCGGGCCTTGCTGGCCGGTGCCTCGGGACAGATCCGCAACTCGGCGACCACGGCGGGCAACCTGCTGCAGCGGACCCGGTGCGTGTACTTCCGCGACGTCAGCACCCCGTGCAACAAGCGCGAGCCGGGAAGCGGCTGCTCCGCGCTGGACGGCTACACCCGCTACCACGCCATCCTCGGCGCCTCCGAGCACTGCGTGGCGGTGCACCCCTCGGACATGGCGGTGGCGATGACCGCCCTGGAGGGAGAGGTCGTCGTGGTCGGGACGAGCGGCGAGCGGCGGATTCCGATGGACGACCTCCACCGGCTGCCCGGCGACCACCCGGAGCGGGACACCGTCCTGGAGCACGGGGAGCTGATCACCGCGGTCGAGCTGCCGCCGCTGCCGTTCGCGCGACGGTCGACCTACCGCAAGGTGCGCGACCGCGCGTCGTACGCCTTCGCGCTCGTCTCGGTCGCCGCCGCCCTCGACCTCGAGGACGGGCG
>DASTWW010000135.1:0-18879 GCA_035765755.1 Nocardioidaceae bacterium | reverse complement strand
GCAGACGCCGGACAGCGAGCATCGGCCGCAGCTCCGCCGGCCGGTGCGCACGGTGGGTGTCGTCGGGACCGGGACGATGGCCACCGGGATCGTGGAGGTGTTCGCCAGGGCCGGGTACGACGTGACCTACGTCGGCCGCTCCGGCGCGAAGGTCGACGCGGTCCGCGCCGCCATCGAGCGATCGCTCGACAAGGCCATCCAACGCGGGAAGCTCGAGGAGCCGGCCAAGGCAGAGACGCTCGGGCACCTCACCGGCACGACCAGGCTCGACGACCTGGCCCACGCCGATGTGGTCGTCGAGGCCATCGCCGAGGACCTGGCGGTGAAGACGACGCTGTTCGAGAACCTCGACGAGATCTGCCGGCCCGGCACGATCCTGGCGACGACCACCAGCAGTCTGCCGGTGATCTCGCTGGCGACCGCCACCAAGCGGCCGCAGGACGTCATCGGTCTGCACTTCTTCAACCCGGCGCCGGTGATGAAGCTGGTCGAGGTCGTCTCCACCGTGACCACGGCCGAGGACGTCCAGGAGACCTCGCAGGCGCTGTGCGCGACGCTGGACAAGGTCGCGGTCTCCTGCGGTGACCGAGCGGGCTTCATCGTCAACGCACTGCTCTTCCCCTACCTCAACGACGCGGTCCGGATGCTCGAGGCCCACTACGCCACGGCCGACGACATCGACACCGCGATGAAGCTGGGCTGTGCCCTGCCGATGGGCCCGTTCGAGCTGCTCGACGTGGTCGGGAACGACGTGTCGCTGGCGATCCAGCGCGAGCTCTACCTGGAGTTCCGCGAGCCCGGCTTCGCGCCGGCGCCGCTGCTCGAGCACCTGGTCACGGCCGGATACCTGGGTCGCAAGACCAAGCGCGGGTTCCGCGACTACAGCTCCTAGGGTCGCTGCATGTCGACGTCCCGGCTCGAGGCGTTCAGCGACGGTGTGCTCGCGATCATCATCACGGTGATGGTGCTGGAGCTGCATGTGCCGGGTCGGGGCAAGGACTCGTTGAGCGACCTGATCGACGTCGCAGGCGTCGGGCTGCTCACCTATGTCCTGAGCTTCGTCTACATCGGCATCTACTGGAGCAACCACCACCACATGTTCCACGTCGTGGAGCGGGTCAACGGTCTGGTGCTCTGGGCCAACCTGCACCTGCTGTTCTGGCTGTCGCTGTTCCCGTTCACCACCGCCTGGATCGAGGGCACCTCGTTCGCGCGTGCGCCGACGGTGCTGTACGGCGTCAACCTGCTGTGTGCCGCGATCGCCTACTTCGCGCTCGAGCAGGCGATCTTCCGCACCGAGGGCGCGGCCTCGCGGCTGCGCCGG
This sequence comes from Nocardioidaceae bacterium, assembly GCA_035765755.1. Lineage (GTDB taxonomy): Bacteria > Actinomycetota > Actinomycetes > Propionibacteriales > Nocardioidaceae > DASSKA01. The sequence goes on along the minus strand of DASTWW010000135.1, from coordinate 17,555 downwards.
GCGCTCGGCGCGGACCTCAAGGGCAAGATCTCGCCGGTGCTGTACTGCACGGGCATCGGGCTGGCCTTCGTCGCCAGCTGGCTGGCGATGCTGGTCTACACCGTGGTGGCGATCATCTGGCTGGTTCCGGACCGGCGGGTGGAGCGGTTCCTGGCCGAGCAGGAGGAGGCATGAACCAGCGGGTGGAGACCTATCGCGGCGAGGAGTACGTCGTACGACGGGTAACCGGGTCGGCGGCGACCAAGAACTACCGCTGTCCCGGATGCGGCCAGGTGATCCGGCCGGCGACGCCGCACACGGTGGCCTGGCCGGTGGAGGCGCCGATGTTCTCCGAGTCCGGGCTGGAGGTGCGCCGGCACTGGCACACCCCCTGCTGGCGGGCGCGGGACCGACGCTAGCGTCCGGGCGCCGGCTCACTCGGGCATCGGCACGTCCTTGAACGCCGCCGTGGTGCGGTCGGCGTAGGCACTGGTGTCGGCGGTCTCCATCGGACCGTCCCACTCCCGGGGCAGGGGTACGGCGACGGATGGGGCCACCCTGCGGACGATCTCGTCGAGCACGTTCTCCGCGTCACCGACCCACAGGTGCTTGGCGCCGTCGAAGGCGAGCACCTCCGCGTGCGGAGCGGCGGCGAACCGCTCCCGTGCCTCGGGAGGCTGCAGGTAGTCGTCGTGCTCGGGGACCAGCGCGACCAGCGGCTTGCCGGACTCCGCCCACCGCTTCAGGTCCTCCTCCGTGGCCGAGCGCAGCGGCGGCGAGAGCAGGATCGCGCCCTTCAGCAGCGGGTCCAGCCCGTACATCAGCGCCAGGTCGGTGCCGAACGACCAGCCGACCAGCCACACGTTGGGAAGGTCGTGGAACTCGGCGAACTCGAGGGCCGCCATCACGTCGTACTTCTCGTCGCGGCCGTTGTCGAAGCTGCCCTCGCTGGTGCCCTGCAGGCTCTCGGTGCCGCGGGTGTTGAAGCGCAGCACCGCGATGTCGGCCAGGGCGGGGAGCCGGAAGGCGGCCTTGCGGTAGAGGTGGCTGTCCATCATCCCGCCGTGGGTGGGCAGCGGGTGCAGGCAGATCAGGGAGGCGACCGGCGGCCGGTCCGCGGGGGTGGCCAGCTCGCCGACCAGGGACAGACCGTCGGCCGTGTGCAGCGTGATCGCCTCGCGGTGGGCGGGCAGGACGGAGTTCGCACGGATCGCGGCCATGCCCCCATTGTCGCGAACCCGCGCGAGCGACCGTCAGCGGGCGTCCTGGCGGCGGACGAACACCTCGCGCACCAGGAGCAGGGCACTGGCCGCGGCCGGGATGGCGAGCAGAGCGCCGATCACGCCGAGCAGGCCGGCGCCGATCAGCGCGGCGACCACGATCAGCGAGCCGGGGATGTCCACCGAGCGGGACATCACCCGCGGATAGATGATGTAGTTCTCGAACTGCTGGTAGACGATGTAGAAGATCAGGCAGGCGAGCCCGACCGCCGGGGAGGTGGCGAACCCGATCAGGATCACGATGATCGCGCCGAGGGTCGCGCCGATCATCGGGATCACGTCGAGGATCATCACCACGAACGCCAGCGCCACGGCGTACTGCCCCAACCCGACGATGAACAAGAACACCAAGGAGCTGACCCCCGCGCAGAGCGCCACCAGGAACGCGCCGGAGACGTAGCTGCCGACGTTGCCGAGGATCTGGTCGCCGAGGAAGGTGACCCGTGGGCGGCGGCTGGCCGGTGCCAGCTGGTAGAACGCCCGCTTCAGGGTCGGCAGCGACGCCAGGAAGTACAGCGTCAGCACGATCACGATCAGCGTGTTCAGGATCCCCGACAGCACGGCCAGCCCGATGCCGACCACACCACCGAAGACGTTCTTGGCCAGGCTGCTGCTGCTCAGTGCGCTCTGCAGGTTGCTGAACACGTGGTACTTCGCGTTGAACTGCTGGATCGTCCGGTTGTGCTGCAGCTGGTCGAACCACTGCGGGACCTGCTTGGTGAGCGCCGCGACCTGGTCGCTGATCACCGGGACGATGGCGACCGCGAACAGCGCGACCGCCGCGAGCACGACGACGATCACCAGCACCACGGCGAACGCGCGCCGCATCCCGCGGCGCATGAAGAACTCCACCAGCGGGTTCAGGCCGGCGGCCAGGAAGATGGCGACCAGCACCAGCACCAGCACCGAACCGACAGCAACGATCTGCTGGGCGATCCAGAACGCGATCAGCGCGCCGACCGCGCCGACGAAGCCGATGTAAAAGGGTGAGTGCCGTTTCAGCGGCGGGCCCAACGGCCCGAACTTCTCCTCGCCGGTGTCGTCCGGGTGGCTGTCGCGGAGGAATTCCTCGGCCTGCTCCTCGGCCGCGAGCCGCTCCTGATCCGCAGGGTCGACGGCCTCGTCGGCGGCCTCCTCGGCCTCGGCCCGCTCGCTGCGGGTCCGCTCGGAGTCCTCGGGCTCCGGCGACGGCAGGTTCACTGCTCCTGGTGCTCCTGGTGCTCCTGAGCGTCCGACGGCTCGTCGGTGAAGCCGGCCACTACGTCGCGGAGGGCGCCGAGCTGGGCGACGATCGCGTCGCGCCGCCGCTGGACGCGGTCCACCTCGGTGTTCAGCTCGTCGAGCCGGCGCTCGGCGTCGGCCTGCCCCGCCGCCACCTGGGTGTCGGCCTGGGTGCGCGCGCTGGTCACGATCTGCTCCGCTTCACGACGGGCCCGCACGAGGAGCCGCTCGGCCTCCTCCTGGGCCTGCTGGCGGTGCGCGGTGGCCTGCGCCACCGCTTCGCGCGCCCGCTGCTCTGCAGCGTTCGCCCGGTTCTCGGCCTCCTCCACCAGCCGCGCGGTCTCCGCGGTGGCGTTGGAGTGGTGCTCGGCGGCCTCGCGGGTCAGCCGCTCCTTCTCCACCGCTAGCGCGCGGCGTGCCTCCTGGACCTCCCGGTCGGCGGTGGCGCGGACCTGCTCGGCCTCCCGGCGGGCACCGGTGCGCAGCGCGTTGGCCTCCTGCTCGGCGGCGAGGCCAAGCTGCTCGGCCTCCCGCCTGGCCGAGGCGAGCAGGTCCTCCGCCTGGGCGTGGGCCATGGTCTTCTCCTGCTCGGCGTCGCCGAGCGCCCGGCTGCGCGCCTCGTCGAGCTCCTTGAGCTGCACGATCCGCATGTCCTCGGCGTCGCGGGCGGCCTGGGAGCGCAGCGCCTCGGCCTCCTTGAGGGCCCTCCGGTGGATCTCCTCGGCGTGCCGCTTGGCCTGCTGCAGGACCTCGTCGGACTGCTCCTCGGCCAGCCGCAGCATCTCGCTCGCCCGCCCGCCGAGACCGGCGTACGACGGCGAGTCGTTCTCGGCGACCCGTTTCTGGAGGTTGCTGACCTGCTCCTCGAGGGCGGCGATGCGGGCCTTGGCGTCCTTGAGGCTGGCCGTCAGCCCGGCCTTCTCGCCGGCCAGCATGTGCACGTGGCGGTCCACGTCCTCGGGGTCGTAGCCGCGGCGTACGACGGGGAAGGTGGGCCGGTCCGCGGCCACCGACGCGAACACCTGGGTCTCCTCATCGGCGGTCTTCGACGAGTCGTCGAAGAAGGGCAGTCCCGAACGGTCGTTCACTGGCGCTTCCTCTTTCTACTCGCTGCTGCAGGCTCGTTCCCTGCAGCCTAGGCCACCCGTGCGGTCCGAGAGGTCCATCCAATGGCGTGCCGCGGTTCCGTCACCGGTTCGACCAGTGTGACGGATGCGAAACGGAAACACAGGCACGCGGCGCGGGGCCGTTCTCGATGCGCGGCTCAAATGCCCCGAAACCGGTTGATCGCCTCGAGGTGCCGGGTGCGCATCTCCTGGTCGCGCACGCCGAGCCCCTCCTCAGGGGCCAGGCACAGCACCCCGACCTTGCCCTGGTGCCGGTTCAGGTGCACGTCGTACGCCGCCTGACCGACGTCGTCGATGCGGTAGGAGCGCGACAGCGTCGGGTGGATCTTGCCCTTCACGATCAGCCGGTTGGCCTCCCAAGCCTCGCGGTAGTTGGCGAAGTGGGAGCCGATGATCCGCTTGAGGTTCATCCAGAGGTAGCGGTTGTCGTACTCGTGCACGAAGCCGGTGGTGGAGGCACAGGTGACGATGGTGCCGCCCTTGCGCGCGGCGTACACCGACGCGCCGAACGTCTCCCGGCCCGGGTGCTCGAAGACGATGTCCACGTCCTCGCCGCCGGTGAGCTCGCGGATCCGCTTGCCGAACCGCCGCCACTCCTTGGGGTCCTGGGTGGTTTCGTCCTTCCAGAACCGGTAGTCCTCCTCGCGGCGGTTGATGATCAGCTCCGCGCCCATCCGCCGGCAGATCTCCGCCTTCTCCTCGTTGGAGACCACGCACACCGGTGTCGCGCCGCCGTTGAGGGCCATCTGGGTGGCGTAGCCGCCGAGGCCGCCGCTGGCGCCCCAGATCAGCACGTTGTCGCCCTGCTTCATGCCGGCGCCGTTGCGGCTGACCAGCTGCCGGTAGGCGGTGGAGTTCACCAGTCCCGGGCTGGCCGCCTCCTCCCAGGTCAGGTGCGGCGCCTTGGGCATCAGCTGGTTGGACTTGACCAGCGCGATCTCGGCCAGGCCGCCGAAGTTGGTCTCGAAGCCCCAGATCCTCTGCTCCGGGTCGAGCATCGTGTCGTTGTGCCCGTCGGGGCTCTCCAGCTCCACCGACAGGCAGTGCGCGACCACCTCGTCACCGGGCTTCCAGGCGTGCACGCCCGGGCCCGCGCGCAGCACCACCCCGGCCAGGTCCGAGCCGACGATGTGGTAGGGCAGGTCGTGCCTCTTGGCAAGCGGGGAGGACTTGCCGTACCTCTCCAGGAACCCGAAGGTGGACATCGGCTCGAAGATCGAGGTCCACACGGTGTTGTAGTTGATCGCGCTGGCCATCACCGCGACGTAGGCCTCGCCCGGCCCGAGCGCGGGCAGCGGCACGTCGTCCACGTGCAGCGAGCGGCGCGGGTCCTTCTCGGCGGAGGAGAGCCCGGAGAACATCTCGGTCTCGTCCTTGTGCACGGTGACGGCCCGGTAGCTCTCCGGCAGCTCGAGGGCGGCGAAGTCTTCTGCGGTCGCGCCGCCGGTCAGGATGGCGTCGAGGATCTTCTTCACGGGAGGCTCCTGGTGTGGGGGTGACCCAAGATTTGCACAGAATCTACCGACGGGTAACCGCCCTGTCAGCCCCCATGTGACCTACCTCTCGGCCGTCGCGGCCGGCTCGACGAGCTCGATGAGCACGCCGCCGGCGTCCTTGGGGTGCACGAAGTTGACCCGGGAGCCCGCGGTGCCGGGCCGCGGCTCGTCGTACAGCAGCCGCACACCGCGCTCGCGCAGCACGTGCGAGACCTGCTCGACGTCGGAGACCCGGTAGGCGAGCTGCTGCAGGCCCGGCCCGGAGCGGTCCAGGAACTTGGCGATCGTCGAGTCGTCGTTCAGCGGCGCGAGCAGCTGGATGCACGAGCCGGAGTCACCGACCGCGACCATCGCCTCGCGGACGCCCTGGTCGGTGTTGACCTCTTCGTGCTGCAGCCGCATGCCGAAGGTGCCCTGGTAGAACGCGATCGCCTCGTCGAGGTCGGGCACCGCCACGCCGACGTGGTCGATGCACACGAACAGGTGCTCGGGGATGCCGTGGTGCTCTGCTGCCTGCTGGGCGGACGTCTCGTGCTCGCTCATCGTCCCATGGTGGTACGACGGGCGCCCGGTGGCGAGGGACTGTGACTGGTTCCTCACGTTCTGCTCGCCACCGGGCCTCCCCGCCCCGGCCCGGGATGGGTATCGTCGAAGGCATCGGCGTGACCGCCCGACGGCCGCCGCCCTCTGAGACGTACCAGGAGGCCTCATGTCCGGATCCGTCATCGTCGCCGGTGCTCGCACCCCCATCGGCCGCCTGCTCGGCGGGCTGAAGGACAAGTCCGCCGCCGACCTCGGCGGCGTCGCGATCAAGGGCGCCCTGGAGAAGGCCGGCGTGTCCGGCGACCAGGTCGACTACGTGATCCTCGGCCAGGTCATCCAGGCCGGCGCCGGCCAGATCACCGCGCGGCAGGCCGCGGTCAAGGGCGGCATCCCGATGAGCGTGCCCTCGATCACCATCAACAAGGTGTGCCTCTCCGGCCTGAACGCCATCGCGATGGCCGACCAGCTGATCCGGCTCGGGGAGCGCGAGATCGTGGTGGCCGGCGGCATGGAGTCGATGACCCAGGCGCCGCACCTGCTGCCTGGCTCGCGCACCGGCTTCAAGTACGGCGACACCAAGCTGGTCGACTCGATGGCCTACGACGCGCTCTGGGACATGTTCACCGAGCAGGCCATGGGCGCACTCACCGAGACCTGCAACACCGACGGCCTGTGCCTGACCCGCGAGGAGCAGGACGCCTACGCCGCCCGCTCGCACCAGCGGGCCGCCGAGGGCTGGAAGAACGGCCTGTTCGACGACGAGGTGGTCCCCGTCGAGATCCCGCAGCGGCGCGGCGAGCCGGTCGTCGTCTCGCAGGACGAGGGCGTGCGCGGCGACACCACCGTGGAGTCGCTGGCCAAGCTGCGCCCCGCCTTCAGCAAGGAGGGCACCATCACCGCCGGCTCGGCCTCCCAGATCTCCGACGGCGCCTGCGCGGTCGTGGTGATGAGCAAGGCCAAGGCCGAGGAGCTCGGGCTGACCTGGCTCGCCGAGATCGGCGCCTCCGGCCAGGTCGCCGGCCCCGACTCCACCCTGCAGATGCAGCCGGCCAACGCGATCGCCCAGGCCTGCGAGAAGGAGGGCATCAAGCCTTCCGACCTCGACCTGGTCGAAATCAACGAGGCGTTCGCCGCGGTCGGCATCGCCTCGGCCCGTGAGCTCGGCCTCGACGAGGACAAGGTCAACGTCAACGGCGGCGCCATCGCGCTCGGCCACCCGGTCGGGATGTCCGGTGCCCGGATCGGCCTGCACCTCGCGCTCGAGCTGAAGCGCCGCGGGGGCGGGGTCGGTGCGGCCGCGCTGTGCGGCGGTGGCGGCCAGGGCGAGGCGCTGATCATCCGCGTGCCCGCGTGAGGCAGACCCGCTCGGTCCCCGAGCTGGTCGAGCGCGCCCGCAAGGGTGAGGCCCGGGCGGTGGCCCGGCTGATCTCCCTGGTCGAGGACGCCTCGCCGCTGCTGCGCGAGGTGATGGCCGGCCTCGCGCCGTACACCGGGAACGCGCAGATCGTCGGCATCACCGGCGCACCCGGCGTGGGCAAGTCCACCTCGACCTCGGCGCTGGTGTCCCAGCTGCGCGCCACCGGCAAGCGGGTCGGTGTGCTGGCGGTGGACCCGTCCTCGCCGTTCTCGGGCGGAGCGCTGCTCGGGGACCGGGTGCGGATGCAGGAGCACGCCACCGACCCGGAGGTGTACATCCGTTCGATGGCCTCCCGCGGCCACCTCGGCGGGCTGGCCTGGTCCACGCCGCAGGCGCTGCGGGTGCTGGACGCCGCCGGCTGCGACGTGGTGCTCGTGGAGACCGTCGGCGTCGGGCAGAGCGAGGTGGAGATCGCCGGGCTGGCCGACACCACGCTGGTGCTGCTCGCACCGGGCATGGGCGACGGGATCCAGGCCGCGAAGGCCGGCATCCTCGAGATCGGCGACGTCTACGTGGTCAACAAGGCCGACCGGGACGGCGCCGACCAGGTCCGCCGGGAGCTGCGCAACATGCTGGCGCTGGCCCGCGACGCCGAGGAAGAGAACAGCTGGCACCCGCCGATCGTGCAGACCGTCGCCCAGACCGGGCAGGGCGTCGACGAGGTGGTGGAGCGGCTGGACAAGCACCGCGCCTGGCTGGAGTCCACCGGCGAGCTGGAGCGCCGCCGGATCCGCCGGGCCCGCGACGAGATCGAGTCGATCGCGGTCACCGCGCTCCGCAAGCGGTGGGGCGACGTGCACGCCCGCACCGAGCTCGACGTGCTGGCCGAGCAGGTCGCGGCGGGGGAGACCGACCCCTACCGGGCCGCCGACTCGCTGCTGGAGACCTACACCGACTGACCGGTCAGAAGATGACGATTTGGCGTATCTGCGCCCAATACGCTTGCGCCCGCGAACCGTTCGGGTGATCCTTCGGCAGGATCAACGCCGATCCTCTCTTGAGACAGCGACGGGTGGATGAGCGACAAGAGCCTGGCGGCCCTGGAGGGACAGGGCCTGGTGCTCCTCAACGGGGCGGCCCGCATCCTCGACGACGTCTCGGTCACCGCGCGGGCCGGCCGGCTGCTGGCGGTGACCGGCTCGTCCGGGTCGGGCAAGACCACGCTGCTCAGCGTGCTCGGCGGCCTGGTCGCGCCCGCCGACGGCTTCGTGGAGTACGACGGGCGAAGGGTCGACCACCGTCTTGGCGAGCCCCCGGAGGGCACCGCGTTCGTGCTGCAGACCTACGGGCTCGTTCCCTCGCTGAGCGCCTTGGAGAACGTGTCGGTGGCGCTGCGCGCCCGTCGTACCGAGCCGGCGGCCGCCGACCGCGCCGCCCTGTCGGCGCTGGAACGGCTCGGCGTCGGTGACCTCGCGGACCGGCTGATCGCCGAGCTCTCCGGTGGCCAGCTCCAGCGGGTCGCGATCGCCCGCGCGCTGGTCGTGGAGCCGGACGTGCTGCTCGCCGACGAGCCGACCAGTGAGCTCGACGAGAAGAACCGCGACCTGGTCGTCGAGGTGCTCCGCGAGCAGGCCGAGCGCGGCGCGGTGGTGGTGGTCGCCACCCACGACCCGGACGTGGCCGCGCTGTGCGACGACGAGGTGCACCTCGTCGACGGCCAGGTCGCCGGCCGGCAGCTGGAGAGCGTGCCGACGGCGCTCGAGGGGCCGGGCCACGAGCACGACGCGTTCCGCCGGCCGGGCGGAGCTCGATGAGCACGATCGCGTCCACCCGCACCGGGGTGGCGGTCCGCTGCGTGAACGTGGTGCAGATCTACACCACCGCCGGCGGCCACGACGTGGTCGCGCTGCGCGGGGTGGACCTGGACATCCGCGCCGGCGAGCTGGTCGCCCTGCTCGGCCCGTCCGGGTCGGGCAAGTCCACGCTGCTCGGCCTGTTCGGCGGCGTGCTGCGCCCGTCGGCCGGCCGGGTGCTCGTGGACGGCACCGACATCGCCCGGATCAACGAGGCCGAGCTCGGCCGGATGCGTTCGGGCACGGTGGCCACGCTGCTGCAGGGCGCGAGCCGCAACCTGCTGCCCTACGCCACGGCGGCGGAGAACATCCGCTTCGCCCGCCGCGCCCTCGCCCCGTCCGCCCGGCGGCAGCAGCCGGCGCCGCGCGAGCTGCTGGACCGGCTCGGGCTGGGCGCGCTCACCCACACCACGGTGGCCGCGATGTCCGGCGGCGAGCGGCAGCGGGTGGCGTTCGCGGCCACCGTCTCCTCCGGCGCCGGGCTGCTGCTCGCCGACGAGCCGACCTCGCAGCTCAGCCACGACGACCGGGACGCGATGATCGCGCTGATCCGCCAGGTCAACGCCGAGTTCGGCACCACCGTGGTGATGGTGACCCACGACCCGCAGGTGGCCACGGCGATGCCGCGCACGGTCACCATCCGCAACGGCCGGATCGGCGCCGAGGGCCGGCACGGCGCCGACTTCGGGGTGGTCGACGAGGACGGCGCGGTGCACATCCCCGACGACCTCGCGCTGCGGTTCCCGGCCGGCACGCTGGTCGCCTTCGAGGACACCGACGAGGGCCTGCTGCTGCGGCCGCTCGACGACCCGGGGCGTGACCGGTGAGGGTGCTGCTGACCGGGCTGTGGTCCCGGCGCGGGCTGAACCTGTCCTGCTTCGTGGTCACGGTGGTCGCGGTGTCCGCGTCGCTGCTGGGTCCGATGTACGGCCGGGCGTCGGCCGAGCACCTGCTCGACACGCGCATCGACCAGCGCGCGCCGTACACCACCGGGCTGACCTACCAGGTGCCCGCGCTGCACGAGACGCGGCTGCCGTTCGGATCCCCGTCCGCGTACCGGCCCCCGGACCCGGTGCAGCTGGTGAGCGACGCCCGCGCGGCCACCCAGGGCCGCGACTGGGACCGCTACTGGCAGCGGCGCACGCCGTGGCTGCTCGACGAGGGCGGCCAGCTGAAGTTCGGCACCTTCCTGTTCGAGGCACCGCTGTACTGGCGGCAGGGCATGTGCTCGCTGGCCGACGTCACCGGCCGCTGCCCGACCCGGCCGGGCCAGGCGCTGGTGCAGCAGACCATGGCCAGGACGATGGGCGTCGGGCCCGGCGACGTGGTGCGCCTTCACTTCACCGACCAGTACACCTACGAGCTGCACGACAAGGACGGCACCCACCAGACCGAGGGCGCCCAGGGCCGCACGGCCGTCTTCCACGTGGTGGGCACCTACACCGTGCCGCACCCGTCCTCACCACGGTGGTACGACCTGTCCCGGTTCACCGGCATCGCGAACCTGCGGCCGCCGCCCACCGGACGGACCAGCGGCGGCTCGCTGCCGCACACCCCGGCGCTGCTGGTCGCGCCCGGCTCGATGACCTCGCAGACCTTCGTCGGCGGGGTGGACCTGCCGATCGACACGGCCGCGGTCAACCTGGACACGATGGCCGCCACCCAGCACGCCGCGGGCCGGTTCACGGGCATGGCGCTGGGCAGCCAGGACCCGAACGTGGTGGCCGAGCTCGACGTGACCAGCGTGTTCGCCACGGTGCGTGCCGAGCACGCGCTGCTGTCGCGGATCATGCTCGCCGCGCTGGCCCCGTTCGTCGTACTCGCGCTGCTGCTGCTGTTCGCGCTGGTGTCCGCGGCCGCCCAGGTGCGCCGGCCGCACGTCGCGCTGGCCAAGCTGCGCGGGCACTCGCGGCTGCAGGTGCTGCGCTTCGCGGTCTCCGAGCCGGCGCTGGTGGTGGCGCTGGCCACCCCGGTGGCCGTGGTGCTGGCCTACGTCGCCGCGCGTCTGCTGGCCCGGACCTGGCTCTCGCCGATCACCCCCGTGGTGGCCGACCAGAGCGCGGTGCTGGCGTGCGTGGCGGTGGTCTCCGCGGCGCTGCTCGCGTCCGCGCTGGCCGCCTGGGGCGTGATGCGCGAGCCGCTGGCCTCCGCGCTCGCGTCCGCGACCAGTCCCCGCCGGGCCTCCCGGGCCGGGGTGGTGCTGCGCAGCGCGGTCGTCGCGGTCGCGATCGCCTCGGTGGCGCAGCTGCTCACCTCCGGCCACCAGGGCAGCCAGCTGCTGGCGCTGGTCGCGCCGCTGTTCATCGCGCTGGCCGTGGCCGTCGCGGGGGCGGAGCTGCTGCGCCGGATCAGCGGCTGGTGGCTGCGGCGTACGGCGAGGGCGCGCGGCTCCGCGTCGTACCTCGCCTCCCGACGTCTCGCGCGTCGCCGCGACCTGGCCAACCTGATGCTGCCGCTGCTGCTCGCGGTGTCGGTGATCGCCTTCGCCGGCGCGACCTCGACGGTCTCCGACCAGTGGCGCACCAGCCGCGCAAACGCCGAGGTCGGCGCCGCGCAGACCTACCTCGCGGCCACCTCGCCGGGGCACCTGCTGGCGGTCACGCACCGCGTCGACCCGCACGGCCGGTGGCTGATGGCCGCGGTGGTCGACAACAGCGGCGACGACATGAGCCGCCGGGTGTTCCTGGACAGCTCCAGGCTGGCCGCAGTCACCTCCTGGGACCCGTCCTGGTCCTCGGTGCCGGTGCGGGAGCTGCAGCGGCGGCTCGCCCCACCGCCTGGCACACCGCTCACGCTCACCGGCACGCGGGTCTCGGTGCAGGTGGCCGACGTGCACCTGACCTCGGCCACCCGCACCCGCTCGGAGCTGTGGTTGCAGTACGTCGACCGGCGCGGTGAGCAGCACCAGGCCCGGCTCGGCGGGCTGGCCGACGGTGCGTCGGCCACCCTGACCACGAAGGTCACCGGCTGCGCCGCCGGCTGCACCGTGCAGCAGATCTACCTGTCCGGGCAGGACCGGGTCGCTTCGGACGCCCAAGGGTCACTGACGATCGCGGCGGTGTCCGTCGACGGGCAGCCGGTGGACTGGCGGCTGCACGACGCGCAGGCCTGGCGGCCGGCGCGGCCGTTCCCGGTGTCCCTCGTCGACCCTCCGGTGGAGCTGCGCGCCTCGCCGGCCGGACTGCGGGTCGGGGTCTTCCTCGCACACCTGCCGCCGGGCACCGGTGCGCAGCCGGCGATGGTCAGCGGACTGGCCCGGATCACCCCGACTACCACCCCGGACGTGGTGCCGGTGCTGGTCGCCCGCGACACCGCGACCTCCGCGCCGGCGCGGAACAGCACCGCGATGGCGATCCGCTACGCCCCCGACGTGGTGGTCGGCACCTCGTTGAACGGCGCCGAGGTGCCGATGCGGGTCGTCGGGCGGACCCGGGCGCTGCCCTGGGTGGGCCGGGTCGGCGCGGTGGCCGACCTCGGCACCGCCCTCGACGAGTACGCCCCGCTGTTCGGCCAGGTCGTCGACGTGCAGCTGTGGACCGCTCCGGGCACACCGCCGGCGATGCTGAACGCGGTCCGCGACGCCGGCATCTCGCTCAGCCCGGCCCTGAACCTGGCGCAGCGGCACCTCGAGCTGCACACCGACGCGTTCAGCATGGGCATGCGGCTGTTCCTCATCGTCGGACTGGCCACCCTTCTGCTGGCCGTGTTCGGGGTGTTCGCCTCCGCCGTACTCCAGTCCCGTTGGCGGGCCTACGAGGTCGCCGCGCTGCGCGTCGTCGGCGTCCGCCGGCGCAGCCTGGTGCGCGCCTCGGTGCTGGAGTACGTCGTGATGCTCGGTGTGGCCGCGGCCCTCGGTGTGCTCTCCACGCTGGTGTCGGTGTGGCTGGTGCTGCCCTCGATCAGCCTCGGCCCGGCGGACGAGTTCGACCCCACTCCGGTGTACGACGTGCCGTGGGCGGTCGTGGGCGCGGTCGGGCTGGGCGTGTTCGCGATCGCCACCATGATCGCGCTGCTGGTGTCCCGCCGGATCGCCCGCTTGGGCCGGCCGTCCACGCTGCGCTGGGCCGAGCAGGGATAGCCCACCTCGGTAAGGTCAGCCCATGGCGTCCACCCGGCCCAAGAAGCTGCCGTTCGACCCGATCGACGAGGCGGCGCGGCAGTGGGGACTGCGCTGGGACGCGGTGGACCAGATGCACGCGGTCACGTCGCTGATGCGAGTCCAGCAGCTGGTGCTCAGCCAGCTCGACGAGCTCCTGCGCCCGCACGGGCTGACCTTCGCCCGCTACGAGGCGCTGGTGCTGCTGACCTTCTCCCGGGCCGGCGCGCTGCCGCTGGGCAAGATGGGGGAGCGGCTGCAGGTGCATCCCACCTCGGTGACCTCCATCGTCGACCGGCTGGAGGCGGCCGGGCTGGTGTGCCGGCGGCGGCACCCCGAGGACGGGCGCGCGGTGCTTGCCGAGATCACGCCGGCTGGTCGGGAGCTCGTCGAGCGGGCCACCGGCGACCTGGTCTCGGCACGGTTCGCGCTCGCCGACATCCCCGACGGGGACCTTCGCGCGCTGTCGGAGCTGTTGCGGCCGGTGCGGCAGGCGGCCGGCGACTTCTGATCCGTCGGCCCGGCCGAGGGGTCAGACGTGGACGGTGGCCATGCCGGCCTCGTGGTAGCGCTCCCCGGCGGCGATGCCCCGCGGCGCGACCGCGTCGATGGCGTCCAGCTCCTCGCGCGCCAGCGGCACGTCGGCCGCGGCGACGTTCTCCTCCAGGTAGTTCACGTGCTTGGTCCCCGGGATGGCCACGATGTCCTTGCCCCGGGAGAGCACCCAAGCGATCGCCAGCTGGGAGGGCGTCACGCCCTTGCGCGCGGCCAGTTCGGTGACCTTGTCGACCACGGCGAGGTTCGCCTCGAAGTTCTCCTCCGAGAATCGCGGCGAGCGGCGCCGCCAGTCGTCCTCGGCGAGGTCGTCGCGACTGCGGATCGCGCCGGACAGGAAGCCGCGCCCGATGGGGGAGTAGGCGACGAAGCCGATGCCGAGCTCGCGGACGGTGTCCAGCACGCCGTTGTCCTCCACGTCGCGGGAGAACAGGGAGTACTCCGTCTGTACCGCCGACAGCGGATGGGTGTCGTGGGCGCGACGGATGGTCTCCGGAGCCGCCTCGGAGATGCCGAGGTAGCGCACCTTCCCGGCCGACACCAGCTCGCCGAGCGCGCCGAACGTCTCCTCCACGGGCACGTCCGGGTCGACGCGGTGCTGGTAGTACAGGTCGACGTGGTCGATGCCGAGCCGCTGCAGGGACCCGTCGATCGCCTGGCGGAGGTACTCCGGGCGTCCGTTCACCGACCCGGTCAGGTTGCCCTGGCCACCGACCTCGTTGCCGAACTTCGTGGCGAGCACGACGCGGTCACGGCGACCCGCGATGGCGGACCCGACCAGCCGCTCGTTGGCCCACGGGCCGTACATGTCGGCGGTGTCCAGGTGGGTCACGCCCAGCTCGAGGGCCCGGTGGATCGTCGCGGTGGACTCGTCGTCGTCACCGCCGGTGTAGGCGAACGACATGCCCATGCAGCCCAGACCGATCTCGCTCACGGTCAGTCCCTGGTTTCCGAGGCGGCGTTCCCGCATCGTTTGTCCCTCCTTCGTCGTACGGCGAACCCATCCGGTGCCCGAGGATCCCGCTCCCCAAACATGGGCGGGGGTGCGTTGAGGTGGTTAGTAGGACGTCCTAGTATTTGTGTGAGAGGCTCGTCGCCCTGTCCGGAGGGGCGCGCCCCGCCCGTCGTACTGGAGGAGCGCATGACCGATCAGACCGGCGCCGGTTCCGCACGCGAGCGCTGGCAGGCGCGCTACGAGAAGTCCCGGGTGCGCGACGCGGACTTCACCACCCTGTCCGGCATGGAGGTCGAGCCGGCGTACGGCCCGGCCGACTCCGCCGAGGAGGCGGCCTACCCGCGCTTCGAGACCGTCGGCTGGCCGGGGGAGTTCCCGTTCACGCGCGGGCTGTACCCGACCGGTTACCGCGGTCGCACGTGGACGATCCGGCAGTTCGCCGGGTTCGGGAACGCCGAGCAGACCAACGAGCGCTACAAGATGATCCTCGGTCGCGGCGGGGGCGGGCTCTCGGTCGCCTTCGACATGCCCACGCTGATGGGCCGCGACTCCGACGACGCGAAGAGCCTCGGCGAGGTCGGTCACTGCGGCGTCGCGGTGGACTCGACCGCGGACATGGACGTGCTGTTCCGCGACATCCCGCTCGGCGACGTGACCACCTCGATGACCATCTCCGGGCCGGCGGTGCCGGTGTTCTGCATGTACCTCGCCGCCGCCGAGCGGCAAGGCGTGGACATCGGCACGCTGAACGGGACGCTGCAGACCGACATCTTCAAGGAGTACATCGCCCAGAAGGAGTGGCTGTTCGCGCCGGAGCCTCACCTCCGGCTGATCGGCGACCTGATGGAGTACTGCGCGGAGAAGATCCCCGACTACAAGCCGCTGTCGGTCTCCGGCTACCACATCCGGGAGGCCGGTTCGACCGCCGCGCAGGAGCTCGCGTTCACGCTCGCGGACGGGTTCGCCTACGTCGAGCTGGGGCTGTCGCGGGGCCTGGACGTGGACGTGTTCGCGCCGGGGCTGTCGTTCTTCTTCGACAGCCACATCGACTTCTTCGAGGAGATCGCCAAGTTCCGCGCCGCCCGGAGGATCTGGGCGACCTGGCTGCGTGACGTGTACGGCGCGAAGACCGAGCGTGCGCAGTGGCTGCGGTTCCACACCCAGACCGCCGGTGTCTCGCTGACCGCGCAGCAGCCCTACAACAACGTGGTCCGCACCGGTCTCGAGGCGCTGGCCGCGGTCCTCGGCGGCACCAACTCGCTTCACACCAACGCGCTCGACGAGACGCTGGCGCTGCCCAGCGAGCAGGCTGCCGAGATCGCGCTGCGCACCCAGCAGGTGATCATGGAGGAGACCGGCGTGGTCAACGTCGCGGACCCGCTCGGCGGTTCGTGGTACCTCGAGGCGCTCACCGACAAGATCGAGGCCGAGGCCTACGCCATCTTCGACAAGATCCTCTCCCTGGGCGGCTCGGCGCTGCGCGCCAACCAGCACGAGGAGCTGGCCTCCGTCGTACGACGGAGCACCGGGGACGCGCGGCGCGGCGAGTGGCCTGTCACTGACGGGATCCTCCGCGGTATCGAGGAGGGCTGGTTCATGTCGGAGATCGCCGAGGCGGCCTTCGTCTACCAGAAGGCGCTGGAGAAGCGGGACAAGAAGATCGTCGGCGTGAACTGCCACGAGGAGTCGGTGACCCACGGCCTGGAGATCCTGCGGGTCTCCCACGAGGTGGAGACCGAGCAGGTCCGCCAGCTGTCCGAGCGCCGTACCTCTCGCGACCAGGTCGCTGTGGACGCCGCGCTGGCGCGGATGGTCGAGGTCGCACGCACCGAGGAGAACATGATCCCCGCGATGCTCGAGGCCTGCCGCGTCGAGGCGACTCTCGGCGAGATCTGCGACGCGCTGCGCGCCGAGTGGGGCGAGTACCGCGAGCCTGCCCGGTTCTGACTCCTACCTGAACGTGGCGACCGCGGCCAGCCAGCCACCGGTGGCCGTCCCGTTGCCGGTGGCCGAGCCGCCGGTCGGGAACTGGTAGGCGCGACTCAGGTACATGCTGCCCACGGACTGCGACTCCGCCAGCGTCCAGCCCGACGACCAGGTCGGACTGCCGGTGCCGACAGGGACGGACACGGCCGCGTAGGCCATGTCGCTGCCGGTGGACACGGGCGCCGCGCCGGTGGAGAAGGTGCTCCCCGCACCGGTGGCCGTGGCGTCCGCGTCGAGGCTGGTCACGCCGGAGAACTCGGCGCCGCCGAAGCGGTAGCTGGTCGCCGACGGGAACGTGGCGGTGATCTTGTCGTTGGCCACCAGGCTGGTGCTCAGCACGCCGGACAGCAGCACCAGCCGGTTCCCGCTGCCGTCGGACACGTCCGCGACCGGCGAGTAGGTGTTGCCCTTGCTGTCGGTGGCGGAGACCGGGCCGCTGCTGGTGCCTGCGAGCTGCAGGGTCAGCACCACCATGTCCCCGGCCTGGACACCGGCGGAGCGCCACACGGTGATGTAGCCGGAGGTGTGCGTGCTCGTCGAGTAGTTGTTGGCCACGGTGTTGCCGTACTTCGGCGTCGAGGAGGTCGACGACGAGGTGGCGGTCACCGACTGGGTGGCGCTGGCCGAGAGGCTTGAGGTGTCGGTGACGGTGACCTTGACGGTGTAGGTGCCCGCGGTGCTGTAGGTGTGGGTGGCGGTGGCACCGGCCTGCGGTCCGGTGGTGGTGCCGTCGCCGAAGTCGAAGCTGTACTTCAGGGTCTGGCCCTGCGGGTCGCTGGAGGCGCCGGCGTCGGCGGTGACGGCGAGGGGTGCGGTGCCGGTGGTCGGCGTGACGCTCAGCTTGGCCGTCGGCGCCTGGGCGCTCGCCGTGCTGACGGTCACCGACTGGGTGGCGCTGGCCGAGAGGCTCGAGGTGTCGGTGACGGTGACCTTGACGGTGTAGGTGCCGGCGGTGCTGTAGGTGTGGGTGGCGGTGGCACTGGCCTGGGGTCCGGTGGTGGTGCCGTCGCCGAAGTCGAAGCTGTACTTCAGGGTCTGGCCCTGCGGGTCGCTGGAGGCGCCGGCGTCGGCGGTGACGGCGAGGGGTGCGGTGCCGGTGGTCGGCGT
>DASTWW010000134.1:0-3062 GCA_035765755.1 Nocardioidaceae bacterium | reverse complement strand
GTGACGGCATGGCGCAGGCGACCCTCGACGAGATCGTGGAGCTGGTAGACGCCGCCCAGGGCCGCACGCTCGGGCTGTTCTCCAGCCGGCGCGCCGCCGAGCAGGCCGGCGAGGAGGTGCGCGCCCGGCTGGGCCACCTGACGATCCTGGTCCAGGGCGATGCCCAGCTGCCCGAGCTCGCCCGGCAGTTCGTCGGCGATCCCTTCACATGTCTGTTCGGCACGCTGAGCCTGTGGCAGGGCCTCGATGTCCCCGGCGAGACCTGCCAGCTGGTGATCATCGACCGTATCCCGTTCCCGCGCCCGGACGACCCGCTGATGTCCGCGCGCGCCAAGGCGGTCGACTCCGCCGGCGGGAACGGCTTCATGCGGGTCTCCGCGACGCACGCCGCGCTGCTTCTCGCGCAGGGGGCCGGCCGGCTGATCCGGTCCACCAGCGACAGGGGCGTGGTCGCCGTACTCGACCCCCGCCTGGTCACCGCCCGCTACGGCGGCTTCCTGCGCGCGTCCCTGCCGCCGATGTGGTCCACCACCGACCGGACCGTGGTGCTCGGCGCGCTGGCCCGCCTCTCCGGGGACTGATGGAGGCGTACAGTCTCGTTTCGTTGCCGACTCCCAGCGCCGTCCGTACCGTTGAGACGAGAGGCTCGCAGGCCGAAGGACGATGCGGATGAACGCGGACCGTGCACCACAGGCGATGGGCGCCGCCCTGGCGATCGGGTGGCTCGTCGTGCTCGTGGCGGTGGACGTGGCCATTCAAGACGGGCAGGTCGTGCTGGTGTCGCTGTTCTCGGTGGCGCCGCTGATCGCGTGCGCCGTGCTTCCCACCGTGGCCACGGGCACGATCGCAGCGGTCTCCATCGCTCTGGCCGTCGCCTCCGGCGTCTGGGATGGCACCTGGGGGCAAGCGCAGCAGAGCATCCGCATCCTCGACGTCGCCATCGTCAGCGTCGCCGCGGTCGTCGTCGCGGCGGTCCGGGTACGGCGCGAGCACAGGCATGCGCGCGTCTCCGCGATCGCCGAGGTCGCCCAGCGGGCCATCCTGCCCAAGCTCCCCAGGCAGACGGCGCACCTCAACGTGGCCGTCCGCTACGTCTCCGCAGCGCAGGACGCGGTCGTGGGCGGCGACCTCTACGACTGCTTCCACTCCGACACCTACACCAGGTTCCTGGTCGGGGACGTGCGTGGCAAGGGGATCGAGGGTGTGGAGCAGGCGGCCCGCGTGATCCGGGCCTTCCGCCAGTCCGCGGCCACCGAAGCCACGCTGCCCGAGGTGGCGCGGCAGATGAGCGCCTACCTCAGCGGCTTCTTCGACGACGAGGAGTTCGTCACCGCGGTTCTCGCCGAGGAGTCCTCGGCGTCGACGCTGACGCTCGTCAGCTGCGGCCACCCGCCGCCCCTGCTCGTGAACAGCAACGAGGCTGCCTCGTTCGTGGAGCTGCCGGTCGGTCTGCCGCTGGGTCTCGGCGAGGCCTACGAGGCCGACACGGCATCGCTGAGCCCCGGCGACCGCCTCCTGATGTACACCGACGGCCTGAGCGAGGCACGTGACCGACACGGAGCGTTCCTGGCGGTGCTCGAGCTGGCACCGTCGGTGATGAGGGGCACGCCCGACCAGGCGCTCGACGGGGTGCTGGACGCCGTCCGTCGACACGTCTCCGGGGGTCGGCTGGCCGACGACCTCGCGGTGCTGCTGCTCGAGCGGGTCGCCGTCGAGCACCGCGTGGAAACGCTGGAGGGTGGACTGGCCACCGAGCGGTTCGCGAGCGTCGTACCCGCCGAGTGATCTCTTCCGGGGTGAGCGGCGCCGCGCCGCCCAGGACGCACCACGTTTCGACACGATGTCGGTGCGTCTACCGCGACGTATAGGTCGCGTTTTCGACACGATGTCGGTGCGAGCGGCGACGGCAACCGGTACGACGGGGGTCCGGTGGGGAAGGATGTGCCCATGACGGCGCTCTACGTGGTCAGCGACGTGCACGGCCATCTCGACGACCTGCACCGGGTGCTGTCCGAGGCCGGGCTCGTCGACTCGGACGGCGGCTGGGCCGGTGCGGACGCCGAACTGTGGCTGCTCGGGGACATGGTCGACCGCGGCCCCAACGGCATCGGCGTGATCCGGCTGATGCGCACGCTGCAGGACCAGGCTCCCGACCAGGTACACGTGCTGATGGGCAACCACGAGGCGCTCGCGCTTGGCATGCACCGCTTCCCTGAGGGCCGGATCGCGGACTCGTGGATGGTCAACGGCGGCCGGTTCGGCGACCAGGACTCGCTCACCGACGACGACATCGCCTGGCTGGCTACGCTGCCGGCGATGGGCCGGGTCGGCGACTACCTGCTCACCCACTCCGACATCACCAGCTACCTCAAGTGGGGCCGCTCGGTCGACCAGGTCAACGACACGGTGCGCGCGGCCTTCACCGACCCCACCGACGAGGACCAGCACTGGCAGATGTGGGCCAAGCTCACCGGCCGGTACGCCTTCGCCGGACGGGACGGCGCCGCGGCCGCGTCCCGGATGCTCGAGACGTACGGCGGGGAGTGCCTCGTGCACGGGCACAGCATCATCGGCTCGCTGCTCGGCGTGCCCTCGGCCCAGGTCGACGGGCCGATCATGTACGCCGAGGGCCAGGTGATCGCCATCGACGGCGGGAGGTACGACGGAGGGCCGCTCCTGCTGGTCCGGCTGGACTGAGCCGATCTCCTGGGGAGCAGTAACGGGTCGCCTGAACCGTTGGGGCGCAAGATCGCGTCGCGGAGGAGCAGTAACAGGTCGTGTGAACCGTTGGAGCGACGATTCGCGTCGCGGGGGAGCAGTAACAGGTCGCGTGAACCGCTCCCACGGGCTCGAGACGAGCAGAGGGAGCCGGGCAAACCCGACTCCCTCTGCTCCCGAGATCCCTGTCCGGCCCGAGCCGGTGGGCGATGTATCAGCCCGGATGCGCGGCCTTCCATCCAACCAGCGCATCGATCCACGGCTGGCCCATCGGCGAGCCGAGGCCGGTGACGTCGTCGTACCCCGTCCTGACGTGGATGGTCAGGTCCTTGTCGAAGTCGAAC
>DASTWW010000133.1:0-13349 GCA_035765755.1 Nocardioidaceae bacterium | reverse complement strand
CCGCTTCGGGTCCTTCAGGCCGGCGCGGGTACGACGGATGGCCCGGGACAGCGCCTTGACGGCCTCCTCCTGGCCGATCACCCGCTTGTGCAGCTCGTCCTCCATCTTGAGCAGCCGCGTGGACTCCTCCTCGGACAGCTTCACGATCGGGATGCCGGTCGCCACGGCGAGCACCTCGGCGATCAGCTCCTCGTCGACCTCGGCGACGACGTCCATGTCGCCGGCCTTCCACTGCTTCTCCCGCTCGCTCTTGGCGAGGATCAGCTTCTTCTCCTCGTCACGCAGCGACGCAGCGGCCTCGAAGTCCTGGCTGTCGATGGCGCCCTCCTTGCGGCGGCGCACCTCGCTGATCTTGTCGTCGAAGTCCCGCAGGTCCGGCGGCGCGGTCATCCGGCGGATCCGCAGCCGGGAGCCGGCCTCGTCGATCAGGTCGATCGCCTTGTCCGGCAGGAACCGGTCGGAGACGTACCGGTCGGCGAGCGTCGCCGCCGAGACCAGGGCCTCGTCGGTGATGGTCACCCGGTGGTGCGCCTCGTAGCGGTCGCGCAGCCCCTTGAGGATCTCGATGGTGTGCGCGATCGACGGTTCCTGGACCTGGATCGGCTGGAACCGGCGCTCCAGCGCGGCGTCCTTCTCCAGGTGCTTGCGGTACTCGTCGAGGGTGGTCGCGCCGATGGTCTGCAGCTCACCGCGGGCCAGCATCGGCTTGAGGATCGACGCGGCGTCGATCGCGCCCTCGGCGGCACCGGCGCCGACCAGCGTGTGCAGCTCGTCGATGAACAAGATGATGTCGCCGCGGGTGCGGATCTCCTTGAGCACCTTCTTCAGGCGCTCCTCGAAGTCACCGCGGTAGCGCGACCCGGCGACCAGAGCCCCGAGGTCGAGGGTGTAGATCTGCTTGTCCTTCAGCGTCTCGGGCACGTCGCCGCGCACGATCGCCTGGGACAGCCCCTCGACGACCGCGGTCTTCCCGACGCCGGGCTCCCCGATCAGCACCGGGTTGTTCTTGGTGCGGCGCGAGAGGACCTGCATCACGCGCTCGATCTCCTTCTCGCGCCCGATCACCGGGTCGAGCTTGCCCTCGCGCGCGGCCTGGGTGAGGTTGCGACCGAACTGGTCGAGCACCAGCGACGAGGAGGGCGCGCCCTCGGTCGGCGCGCCGGCGGAGGCGGTCTCCTTGCCCTGGAAGCCCGAGAGCAGCTGGATCACCTGCTGGCGGACCCGGTTCAGGTCCGCGCCGAGCTTCACCAGCACCTGGGCGGCGACGCCCTCGCCCTCGCGGATCAGGCCCAGCAGGATGTGCTCGGTGCCGATGTAGTTGTGGCCGAGCTGCAGCGCCTCGCGCAGCGACAGCTCGAGGACCTTCTTGGCCCGGGGCGTGAAGGGGATGTGCCCGCTAGGTGCCTGCTGTCCCTGGCCGATGATCTCCTCGACCTGGGCGCGGACGGCCTCAAGCGAGATACCAAGGCTCTCGAGCGCCTTCGCGGCGACACCCTCGCCCTCGTGGATGAGACCGAGCAGGATGTGCTCGGTGCCGATGTAGTTGTGGGACAGCATCCGGGCTTCTTCTTGCGCCAGGACGACCACCCGCCGGGCTCGGTCAGTAAACCGCTCGAACATGTCTCTTCTCGCTCCTTGCCGTGCTCCCGGAGTCGTGGTGGGAAGGTACCCCCACGTCTCCTGTCATGCACTCTAGTGCGCATGATCCGGGATGTCCGTGGCCCGAATTCACCGCTGTGCACTACGCCTGGTGAACCAGGTACGACCAGACCAACCGCTCTTCCAGCCTACGTGTTCCCCCTTCGGCCGCCCCGACGCTTCGCCCACAGCGAACACGGTTGGGGACGGCCCGGGGTTCAGGCCTGGCAGAGACCGGTGGGAGCCCGGCGGAGCGAGAGCTCAGTGGGCCGCGGCGTAGGCCGAGAGCACGTCCGCGGGCACCCGGCCGCGGGCCGACACGTCGTACCCGTTCTCGCGCGCCCAGGCGCGCACGTCGGCCGCGTTCGGCTCGCCGGAGGCCACCTTCCGGGCCATCCGGCGCTGGCCGGAGAGCTTGCGGCCGACTCCGATGTACGGCGCGAGGAGGTCCCGCAGCTCGTTGGCGTGCGCCTCGGAGAGGTCGACGGCGTAGTTGGTGCCGTCGAGGCCGAAGCGGACCGTCTCGGTGGCCTCGGAGCCGTCGAGGTCGTCGATCAGGACCACATTGACCCGTTGTGCCATTCTCGGTGCCTCCAATGGGAAAAGGTTGAAGAAAACAAAGCAGCGGCTTCGGAGAAGCAGCAGAAGCCTACAGCCAATTCCCGGCGCGCACACAAGTTCACGGGTTAGAGAACTGATTTTGAGAAAACCCGAGAGATCGGATTAGCCGTTTACCCGACTGGGGCAGAATCGGTTATTCCGGACGAAGCAGCGGGAAAAGAATGGTTTCCCTTATCCCGGCGCCGGTGAGCAACATCACCAGCCGGTCCACGCCCATGCCCATGCCACCGGCCGGCGGCATCCCGAACTCCATCGCCCGCAGGAACACCTCGTCGAGCTCCATCGCCTCCGGGTCGCCCTGGGCGGCCAGCAGGGACTGCTCGACGAGCCGCTCGCGCTGGATCACCGGGTCGTTGAGCTCTGAGTAGGCCGGGGACAGCTCCACGCCGTTGATGATCAGGTCGAAGGCCTCCACGTAGCCGGGCTTGCTCCGGTGCGGCTTGGCCAGCGGCCGCACCGACTCGGGGTAGTCCTCCACAAAGGTCGGGCTGATCAGCGTGTGCTCGACGAGCCTCTCGAACAGCTCGAGGATGATCTCGCCGGAGTTCCAGTGCGGCTGCAGCTCGATGCCGTGCCGCTCGGCGTACTTCTTCAGCGTCTCCATCGGGGTCTCGAGCGAGACCTCCTCGCCCAGCCGGTCGGAGACCAGGTCGCAGACCGCGCCCGAGGTCCACTCCCCCTCCAGGTCGATCTCGGAGCCGTCCCGTGCCTGTACGACGGGGCGGCCGACCGCCCGGGCCGCGTCGACCACCAGCGACCGGACCAGGTCCTTCATGGTGTTGATGTCTCCGTAGGCCTCGTAGGCCTCGAGCATCGAGAACTCCGCGGCATGGGTGGAGTCCAGGCCCTCGTTGCGGAACGTGCGGCCGATCTCGTAGACCCGGTCGACCCCGCCGATCATCGCCTTCTTCAGGTCCAGCTCGAGCGCGATACGCAGCAGCATGTCCTGGTCGAAGGCGTTCAGGTGGGTCCGGAACGGCCGGGCGGCCGCGCCCCCGTTGGTCAGCTGCAGGATCGGAGTCTCCACCTCGACGTACCCCCGCCCATCCAGGGTCGAGCGCAGCGAGCGGAGCACGGCGGCCTTGGTGCGCACCATCTCGCGCGCCTCGGGGCGCACGATCATGTCGACGTACCGCAGCCGCACCCGTGCCTCGTCGGACAGCGGGCGATGCTCGTTGGGCAGCGGCCGCAGGGTCTTCGCGGTCATCGTCCACGAGGTCGCCTGCACCGACAGCTCGCCGCGGCGGCTGGTGACCACCTCGCCGCGGACCGCGATCAGGTCGCCGAGGTCGACCATCGCCTTGAACTCGGCCAGCCGCTCCTCGCCGACGTCGGCGAGGGAGAGCATCACCTGCAGCTCAGTGCCGTCGCCCTCACGGAGCCGCACGAAGCACAGCTTGCCGGTGTTGCGCAGGAAGATGACCCGGCCGGCGACGGCCACCTCCAGGCCGGTGCGGGTGTCCGGCTCGAGGCCGGCGTCGTCGTACCGCTGGCGGATCTCGGACAGCGTGTGGGTGCGCTCCACGGTGACCGGGTAGGCCTCGGCACCGGACTCGATCAGCCGCTCGCGCTTCTCGCGACGCACCCGCATCTGCTCAGGAAGGTCATCGGGGGCTGTCCCCGCTGCCTCACTCGGCTGAGGGTCACGTGGCTGGTCGTCCATGACTGGCAAGCCTAGGCGCTCGCGACGTCCGTTCTCATCCCGGTTTCGCTGGGTGGCTCGCGGCCGGCCGCTCAGGCGTTGCGCGCGAACACGATCTCCAGCCCGAGCAGGGTCAGCCACGGCTGGTGGTCGGTCACCGTCGCGCACTCGTCGACTACCAGCGGGGCCAGCCCGCCGGTGGCGATCACGTCCACCGTGCCGTTCGCGCCGAGCTCGGCGACCATCCGGCCGACGATGCCGTCGACCTGGCTGGCGAACCCGTAGAGCACCCCGGACTGCAGCGCCTCGACGGTGTTCTTGGCGATCACCGAGCGTGGCCGCAGCAGCTCCACCTTGCGCAGCTGGGCGCCCCGTCGGCCCAGCGCGTCCAGCGAGATCTCGATCCCCGGGGCGATGGCGCCTCCGACGTACTCCCCGCGCTCGCCGACCACGTCGAAGGTGGTGGCGGTGCCGAAGTCCACCACGATCGCGGGCCCGCCGAACAGCCGGGCGGCCGCCAGCGCGTTCACGATCCGGTCCGCGCCGACCTCGCGCGGGTTGTCGACCAGGACCGGTACCCCGGTGCGCACCCCCGGCTCCACGACCACGTGCGGGATCTCGCCGAAGTAGCCAGTGAGCATCTCCCGCCACTCGTGGAGCACCGACGGCACGGTGGCGCACACCGCGACGCCGGTCGGCGCCTCGTCGACCGGGGAGGCGTCCAGCAGCCCGCGAACCAGCACCGTCCACTCATCGGCGGTGCGCTGAGAGGTGGTGGCTACCCTCCAGTGGTCGATCACCTCACCGGCCTCGAGCAGGCCGATGGTGGTGTGGCTGTTGCCGATGTCCACGCAGAGCAGCATGGCTACCCGCCCAGCGTCAGCGGCACGTTGTCGATCAGCCGGGTCTGTCCGACCCGGGCCGCGACCAGCAGCCGGGCCGGTCCGCGGTCCGGCGGGTCGTGCAGGTCCGGGTCCGTCAGCGCCAGGTAGTCCACGTCGACGCCCTCGGCGTCCTGGAGTACGACGCGCGCCGCCGCCAGCACGTCCTGGGCTCCCCCCGAACCCGCGGCCGCGCCGGCCCTGAGCGCCCGGGACAGCGCCGAAGCGTCGCGACGCTCGTCCGCGGAGAGATACCCGTTGCGCGAGGACAGCGCCAGCCCGCCCGCCTCCCGGACGGTGTCCGCACCGACCACGTCGATGCCCAGGCACAGGTCGGCCACCATCCGGCGGATCAGCACCAGCTGTTGATAGTCCTTCTGCCCGAACACGGCCACGTCGGGGCGGACCAGGCCGAACAGCTTGGCGACCACGGTCAGCACCCCGCGGTAGTGGCCGGGCCGGCTCGCCCCCTCGAGGATCCCGCCGAGCGGGCCGGGCTCGATGGTCACCTCCGGCTCTCCGGACGGGTAAACCTCGTCGGTCGGAGGCGCGAAGACCAGGTCGGCGCCGTTGGCGGCGCACACCGCCAGGTCGGCGTCCAGGGTGCGCGGGTAACGGTCCAGGTCCTCGCCGGGCCCGAACTGCAGCGGGTTGACGAAGATCGAGACCACGGTGGTGCCTCCGCGGGCGGCCGCCTCGCGGACCAGCGCGGCGTGGCCGTCGTGCAGCGCGCCCATGGTCGGCACCAGCACGACGGGTGGTTGAGGAGCGAGCGTCTCGAAACCACCCGCCGTACCGGCAAGGGCCTCGCGAAGCTCTGCGCGGCTGCGCACCAGGACCGGCGGCCTACCGGTGGGCGCTGCCGCGCTGCTCACCTGACCCGTCCGACGCGGGCGTCAGCGGCCGCGGAGCGAGGCAGCGCGTCGTTGAGGATGCCGACCAGCTTCGATGCCCGGATCGGCAGCAGCCGGCCGTCCAGCACCGCCCGGTTGGCGGTGGCGCGGGCCATCGCGACGTAGGACTCCAGGGCGTCCGGCTCGTGGGTGGCCACCTCGGCGAGATGGGCGCGAACCGTCTCGACGTCGCCGCGCACGATCGGCCCGGTCAGCGCGCTGTCACCGGAGTCCAGGGCGTTGTCGAGAGCGGCGGCCAGCAGCGGCCGCAGGGTGGCCGCCGGGTCGTCGACACCGGCGGCGCGGAGGATGTCCATGGACTGCGCGACCAGGGTGACCAGGTGGTTGGCGCCGTGCGCCAGGCCGGCGTGGTAGAGGGTGCGCAGCCGCTCCGGGATCCGCACCGGGGTGCCACCCAGGTCGGAGACCAGCCGCTCCGCGAGCTCGGCGGTGTCCGGGGCGGAGGTCACGCCGAACACACAGCCGGGCAGCCGTGCCAGGTCCCGCTCGGTGCCGGTGAACGTCATCGCCGGGTGCAGCGCAAGCACGTGAGCGCCGCGCTCGGCGGCCGGGAGCAACACCTCGAGCCCGTGCCGGCCGGAGGTGTGGGCGACGTACTGCCCCGGCCGGATCGCGCCGCTCGCCGAGAGCATCGCCACCACGTTGGCGAGCATGTCGTCGGGCACGGTGAGCAGCAGCAGGTCACACGCCCGGGCCACGGCGGTCGGCTTGTCGACGTGCACGCCGGGTAGCAGGGCGGCGATCCGGGTGCGGGACGCGGTCGACTCGCCGGCGACGGCCGCGATGACGTAGCCCGCCTCGCGCAGTGCTGCCGCCAGCACGGCCCCGACCCGACCGGCCCCCACGACACCTACTCGTGTCATTGGCACTCATCGCCTTTCGTTCCAGTCCTCTTGCGGAGGTACCGGACGCTGGTTCAAGTGTTGCGCGGAATTCAACAAACGCCGACTGGGGCATATCGAGCGTACGCGGACGACTCGGCCGCCGAAAACCCGGCGAGAAGGTGGGCTCGGTCACAGCTACGCTGGCCCGATGACCGGCCTGCCCACGTGGAGGAGTGCGTGGCAGGAGGCGTTGTACGGCGCGCAGGGGTTCTTCCGCCGGGAGGCTCCCTCGGCCCACTTCCGCACGTCCGTGCACGCGTCCCCGCTCTTCGCGCGGGCGTTGGTCCGGCTGGCCCGGGAGGCCGGGCTGGATGCCGTGGTGGACGTGGGCGCCGGCCGCGGCGAGCTGCTGGCCTCCCTGCACGCGATCGACCCCACGCTGACCCTGCTCGGCGTGGAGGTGGCGGCCCGGCCGGAGGGTCTGCCGCGCGGGATCGGCTGGGAGCCCGTGCTGCCCGCGTCGATCGACGGGCTGGTGGTCGCCAACGAGTGGCTCGACAACGTGCCCTGCGAGGTGGTGCAGGTCGATGACGAGGGGACCCCGCGGCTGGTGCACGTCGACCCGGCCACCGGCTCGGAGTGCCTCGGCGCCCCGGTCACCGACCCGGCCGGGCCGCCCGGCCTCGGCGCGTGGCTGGAGAAGTGGTGGCCGCTGCCCGAGCCCGGGCTGCGCGCCGAGGTCGGCACCGCCCGGGACCAGGCCTGGTCGCAGGTGGTGGGCCGGATCCGGCACGGGCTGGCGGTCGCGGTCGACTACGGCCACACCCGCGACGACCGGCCGCCGTTCGGGTCGCTGCGCTCCTACCGCGAGGGCGTCGAGGTGGAGGTGCTCCCCGACGGCTCCCGGGACGTGACCGCGCACGTCGCGGTGGACGCGATCGCCGCTGCGGTGGGTGGCCGGCTGGTCCGGCAGCGCGAGGAGCTGCGCCGGCTCGGGGTGTCTGGGGAGCGTCCGCCGCTGGACCTGGCCCGGTCCGCCCCCGCGTCGTACCTCTCCGAGCTGTCCCGCGCCTCCGAGGCCGCCGAGCTGACCGACCCCGCAGGGCTCGGCGGGTTCTTCTGGGTGATCACCGACGTCTGAACGGCTCAGCGGCCGTAGAGTCGGAGCATCCGTCCGTCCCGAGTCCAGGAGGTGCCGTGGCCGTCAAGCTGCGATGGAGTGAACTGAGCCAGCGCACGCGTCGGCTGATCATCGTCGGCGCCTCCCTCGAGGGGATGCTCAAGATCGCGGCGCTCGTCGACATCTGGCGGCGCCCGGCCGACCAGATCCGTGGCCCCAAGCCGGTCTGGGCGGCGGCCGTCGCGCTGGCCAACTCGCTCGGCACCGTCCCCCTGTCCTACTTCTTCTTCGGCCGCCGCAAGTCCAGCTGACCCGTCCGGCGCATGACCGGCTGACCCGTCCCACGTGACAGCCGGCTAGGACCGGTCGGCAGCCCGACAGCCCAGCCGCGCCGCGCGGGCGATGCGGCTCTCGCTCTCCAGCAAGGCCCGGGCCTCGGCCTCGTCGCGGTGCCGGCCGCGGACCCGGACCGGCCCGGGCGGGGAGTCCACGTGCAGGTCGGCGAGGCGGAGCCACCGCTGCAGGGGTCCCTGGCTGAGCCGCAGCGACTGCACCCGGGCATGCGGGACCAGGTGGGCACGCCGGGTCAGCCAGCCCTCCCGGGCCACGATCACCGCGTCGTCGCCGCCGACGGCCATGAACCGGCGGCCGATCGGTGCGACCCAGCGGGCTCGGGCCGGGGGACGCACCAGCGTGCTCTCGACGGGCAGCGGCTCGCCGAGCAGGTGCGCGGCCAGCCAGTCGACGAGCGGCCGGGGGCCGACCGGCAGCACCGTGGAGGAGGCCGGCCCGTGCCGGTCGTCGCCGCCGCCGCCGCCGGCCAGCGAGACGTCGAGGCGCGCCCAGCCGAGCCGACGCCACAGCAGCGGCTCGGTGATCGTGATGCCCTGCAGCCGCGGCAGGGCGATGGTCTGCGCGTCCAGGTCGAACAGCCCGCGCCGCACCTGCAGGCCGGCCGGGCCCTCGGTGACCGTGAAGCCGTAGGCACCGGAGAACCGGCGGAACGCGACCAGCCCGGCGCCGATCAGCACCGGGAACAGCCCGCCGACGGCGGCCAGGCTGTCGGCCCACACCGCCAGCCCGATCAGCAGGGCGGCGCCGAGCAGCGACATCGCGGTCTCCGTGGACAACGCGATGCTCGCGGCCAGCATCCCCGGGGGCACCTTGGTGAGCAGTCGCTCCGGTGCCTCCGTGTGCCGTTCCGGCTGCGCGGTCTCGCCCCGCACGGCGTCCCGGCGGGCCAGCAGCAGCTCCTTGAGCTGCTGGGCCTCGCTGAGCTTGAGGTAGGAAAGCGATCCCTCCCGGCCGCTGCCGGCCACGTCCATGCGCAGCTCGGCCAGCCCGAACAGCCGGGCCACGAACGGCTGCACGATGTCGATGCCCTGCAGCCGGTCGATGCGGATCCGCCGTGACTGCTTGCCCACCACGCCGGTGTCCACGCGCAGCTCGTCGGCCTCGATCCAGTACTTCGTCCGCAGCCACGACGCCCCGCCGTACACCAGCCCGAACAGCGCCAGGGCGAGCAGCAGCCAGCCGATCGGGCCGAGCTCGCCGTGCAGCGCGTTCTGCCACGACGAGCCGACCACCGCGACCAGGAAGATGAAGCTGCGCACCAGCGGTGTCAGCGGGGAGAGCCGGCGGTAGTCCCGCTCCCGGCTCGGCGCCTGCGTCACAGCCCGGCCGCCTGCGCTTCCCCGAGCGAGGTGAGCCGGTCCCGCAGCCGAGCCGCCTCGTCCCGCGGCAGGCCGGGGATCCGGGCGCTGGTGTGCGGGCTCGCGGTGTGCAGGTGCACCGTGGCGATGCCGTACGCCTGCTCCAGCGGGCCGGCCGTCACGTCGACGTACTGCATCCGGCCGTAGGGCACCGCGACCAGCCGCCGGTACAGCGCGCCGTGCTTGATGTAGAGATCCTCGTCGCGCTCGGCGTAGCCCCAGTAGCGCGCGTTCCGACCGATCAGCCGCCAGCCCCAGCCACCGGCGAGCAGGAGTACGACGAGCGCGGCGACCAGCACCCACAACGGCACGGCCAGCAGCAGCACGACCAGCACGGCGGCGACCGCCAAGGCGAGAACCGCACCGGCCAGCAACGTCCGCCGCATCCGGGCCAGTGCGCTCGACACGGGACGCCACTCGTTGCCCGGCGGGGCGAACAGCTCGCTCACACCACGAGCCTAGTTGCCGACCCGCCTCCCCATCGACTTGTCAGTCGGTGACCCGGCTCTAGGCGGGTGGCCTAGTGACAGCTCGGTGACGTGCGACGATGGCGGCGTGAGCGAGGGGCATCCCGAGGAGGTCGTGGTCGGCGTCGGCGCCGGCGCGGCGGGATTCACCCACGAGCGCGGCGGGCAGCCCGGGCTGGCCACCCAGGACATGGTCCTCAACATCGGCCCGCAGCACCCGGCCACCCACGGCGTGCTCCGGCTCAAGCTCACTCTCGACGGCGAGCGGATCGTGCACTGCGAGCCGGTGATCGGCTACATGCACCGCGGCGTGGAGAAGCTGTTCGAGGTGCGGGACTACCGGCAGATCATCGTGCTGGCCAACCGACACGACTGGCTCTCGGCGTTCTCCAGCGAGCTCGGCGTGGTGCTCGCCGTGGAGCGGATGCTCGGCATGGAGGTGCCGGTGCGCGCGGTCTGGCTGCGCACCCTGCTGGCCGAGCTGAACCGGGTGCTCAACCACCTGATGTTCATGGGCTCCTACCCGATCGAGCTGGGTGCGATCACGCCGATCTTCTACGCGTTCCGGGAGCGCGAGACGCTGCAGCAGGTGATGGAGGAGATCTCCGGTGGCCGGATGCACTACATGTTCAACCGGGTCGGCGGCCTGAAGGAGGACATGCCGGCCGGCTGGCTGGACCGCTGCGCCGCGGCCGTCCGGGCGGTGCGCTCCCGGGTGCCGCAGATCGAGGACCTGATCTTCGGCAACGAGATCTTCACCGCCCGCACCCGCGGCGTCGGCGTGATCAGCCCGGAGCTGGTGGAGACCTACGGCGTGTCCGGGCCGATCGCGCGGGCCTCCGGCGTGGACTTCGACCTGCGCCGCGACGAGCCGTACCTCGCCTACGGCGAGCTGCTCGCCGACGGGGTGCTGCGGGTGGTGACCCGCAGGGCCGGGGACAGCTACTCCCGGTTCGGGGTGCTGCTGGAACAGGTACAGGTGTCCCTGGACCTGGCCGATGCCTGCATCGAGCGGCTGCGCACATTGTCTCCGGGGCCGATCAACGTGCGGCTGCCCAAGATCGTCAAGGCCCCGGAGGGTGCGACGTACGCCTGGACGGAGAATCCGCTCGGGCTCAACGGCTACTACCTGGTCTCGCGCGGGGAGAAGACGCCGTGGCGGCTGAAGCTGCGCACCGCGTCGTTCAACAACATCGCGGTGCTGCCGGAGGTGCTCACCGGCTGCGTGGTCGCCGACATGGTCGCCATCCTCGGGTCGATGTTCTTCGTGGTCGGCGACATCGACAAGTGATGTGCGGGCCGCAGGTGCAGCCGACCTCGGGCGGAACCTCTTCGGTCAACGGCCAGTGGGCTCTTGGTGCAGCATCTGGTCAAGCTCGACTGCCGCAGTGCCGATGGGGGCCGCCAGTGTGTGCACCCCGGCGGTGAGGTGCGCCGCGAACGCGCCCCCGCAGGCGACGAGCAGCCCCGGGTTGCTTTCCAGCAGCTGCTGCGCCGCGGCGCTGGCGCTCGACCGGTCCGCCGCGGTCACCACGCCGAGGATCGCAGCACTGGCGGACCGTGAGACGACCGCAGCCTCCCAGCTCGCCAGGGGGACGCTCGGACCGAGGTAGAGCACGTCGAGACCCAGCCGCTTGATGGCGGTCGCGAAGGCGAGCGCGCCGAGCTGGTGCAGGCTGCCGGCGGGAAGCCCGACCACGACGGTGGGGCCCCTCGGCCGGCTGCCTGCCGCCTCGAAGGCCGCGGACAGCCGGCGCATGACCGCATGCGCCGCGGTGTGTTCACCGGCGACGTCGATCTCGCCGCGCGCCCAGCCCTCGCCGAGCGCCACCAGGCTGGGGCACAGCCACGTGTCCACGACATGCTCGAAGGAGCCGATGGAGAACCCGCCGTCGAGGCTCTCCTCGATCCCTGCGGTGTCCATCCGCGCGGCTGAGGTCAAGAACAGCTCCATGTAGGCCGCAGCGTCGGCTGCGTCCCGGGCCTGAGCAGGACCGGGAGCGGCGGAGGCCCCGCCCACCGGCACGTCACCCTCCCGGATCGCGCGGGCCGCTTCGGCAGGTGACCACCCTGCGTCCACCAGTCGGCGCATCGTGGTGAGCACCGCGATCGTCTCGTCGCTGTAGAGCCGGTACCCCGACGGCGTACGGCGGGGAGCGACCACCGCATAGCGCCTCTCCCAGGTCCGGAGAGTCGCCTCCCGAATTCCGGTGAGCCTCGCCGCCTGCTTGATGGTGAACACGGTATGGCCAGTGTACGGCCACGGTCAGTTCCCCGCGTCTGCCACGGCAAACCCAGGGCTACAGGTCTGTCTGGACAAGGTTTGTATCAGTCTGGTGGCGGGTTAGCGTTCAGCCCCTGTTCATGTTTCGGGGGGAAGACATCGCGGGCGACTGGCCCGCAAGGCGTCCCTGGGGGGGACCTCTGGTGACGACGACCCCTGGCACCACACCGAGGCGGGCGGTTGGTCCGTCTCGCCACCGAAGGAGTCACATGCTCAACACAGAGGAAGTGCAACGGATGCTGAGCGGCGGCGGCGACCTGATCGGCGCCAGCGGCAGCAAGATCGGCAGCATTGGCCAGGTCTACGTGGACGACCAGACGTCGCGTCCGGAGTGGGTGACCGTGAAGACCGGCATCTTCGGCACCGCGGAGAGCTTCGTCCCGCTGGCGCACGCCCGGCCCTCGGGCACCGACATCCTGGTCCCCTACGACAAGGAGATCGTCAAGGATGCGCCGAGGGTGGCGGACTCGGACGGCCACCTCACGCAGGAGGAGGAAGCCGAGCTCTACCGCTACTACGGCCTGGAGCACTCCGAGACGGTCACGGACAGCGGCCCGGCCGACAGCGCCGGCCATGACACCTCGGGCCCCACGACGGACGACGCGATGACGCGGTCGGAGGAGCGGGTCAGCGTCGGGACCCGGTCGGAGGAGACCGGCCGGGTGAGGCTGCGCAAGTACGTCGTGACAGAAAGCGTCACTGAGACTGTCCCGGTCCGCAAGGAGAAGGCCGTCCTCGAGCGGGAGCCGGTCACCGAGGAGAACCGCGACGAAGCCATGGCTGGCCCAGCCATCTCCGAGGAAGAGCACGAGCTCACCCTCCACGAGGAACGCCCGGTCGTGGAGAAGAAGGCGGTGCCGGTCGAGCGGGTCCGCCTCGGCAAGGAACAGGTAACCGACGACCAGGTCGTGACCGAGGACGTGCGCAAGGAGCGTATCGAGGCGGAAGGCGACCTCGAGGGCCCTCGCTGAGCACCACCCGGTCCCGGCGGCGCCGTGGCCCTCTGACGGGGGAGAGGGCCACGGCGCTGACGTGCCTTGAGGCTGAATGGCACGATGACCCGGTGAGCATCCGAGTGCAGCCCAGCGCCCAGGTCGACGAGTCGGCGCAGGTCGGCGAGGGCACCAGCGTCTGGGAGCTGGCGCAGATCCGGGAGAACGCCAGCCTGGGCAGCAGCTGCGTGGTCGGCCGCGGGGCGTACGTCGGCCCCGGCGTGCGGATCGGGGACCGCTGCAAGCTGCAGAAC
>DASTWW010000132.1:0-18552 GCA_035765755.1 Nocardioidaceae bacterium | reverse complement strand
GCTCGGCGACCAGCTCGCGGGTCTTCTCGTGGGCGACGATCACGTCGGCGTCGAACGCGCTCGCTCCGAGCACCCGGACCGCGTGGTAGTGGGAGAGCACCAGGTAGCGGACCGGCTTGTCGGTGTGCTCGCGCAGCCGGGCCAGCCACTCCTTCGCGGCGGTCGGGGTGGCGAGCGCCTCGAAGCAGACCAGGAAGTCCTCGCCCTCGATCGCCCCGACGTTCGGGTCACCCTCCGCGGTCAGCGCGTACACCCCCTCGGCGAGCTCCTCGAGCGTCTGCTCCTTGGCTTCGGTGTCCGCGGTGGACGCGAACGGGGTGGTGGCCATGCCTCTCCGATCCGTGCGCGCAGCTACGCCAGCGCTGTGCGCGCACTAGTGCCAGCGGGCTGGTCCGCTGCACGCAAAGGTTGCTCTACCGCAAAAATAGGTGACCGAGGTCACACTGTGAAGAGCTCGCATGGTCCGGTTTTGCTAGACACCCTTCCGATCGTCTTTGAGAGCCTGGCCGCATGACCGACGGCTTCGACCTGTCTCGGTTCGTTACCGCCCAGGACGACCACGCGACGTACCAGCAAGCTCTCGACGAGCTGCGCGACGGCCGCAAGCGCTCCCACTGGATGTGGTTCGTGTTCCCGCAGACCGCCGGGCTGGGGCACAGCGGCACCGCGCGGCACTTCGCCATCGCCGGACGGGACGAGGCGGCTGCCTACCTGGGCCACCCGGTGCTCGGACCGCGGCTCCGCGAGTGTGCCTCGGTGCTGACGTCGCTGCCGGGCAACGACGCCGTCGCCGTGCTCGGGCCAGTCGACGCGATGAAGCTGCGCTCGTCGATGACTCTGTTCGCCGCGGCTGCTCCCGACGAAACGGTCTTTCGGGAAGTGCTGGAGAAGTACTTCGACGGGGAGCCGGACCAGAGGACGCTCGACCAGCTGGGCTGACTGGGAATACGCCAGGACGGCGTCTCGCGCGTGGACGGTGGGCCTCGCCGAGACCCGAGCCGCGCTGGGAGGACGCGGCCCGGGCCGGGCTGGTGCAGGGTCAGCCCTTGGCGACCCAGGGGGTGAAGCTACGCGGCTCGCCGAGCCAGTCGACGAGGCCGGCGCTGGTGCCGTCCGAGCGGGTGCCCGAGACGCGGACCGCGATCCGGACCTTGCCGGGGTGGTCGAGCGCCTCGCGGGACATCCGCATGCGGACGTGGTCCTGGGCGTAGTCGATCGTCATTCGGTAGGAGCCGTCGACCGGAGCGCCCCACTTCTTGTGACCGAAACCGTCGGTGTGCAGCAGCTGGTAGTCGGTGCCTGCGAAGTACCCGCCGACGAACACGAACTCCGGACCCTTGTCGCTGCGGTCGGTGTCGAGGTACACCGCACCGCCCGAGCCGGTGCTCGGGTCACGCCGCAGGTTGGTGTGGGTGGTGAGGACCACGACATTGCGGTCGCCGTTCCTCAGGTGGACCGCTCGCAGGTCCGACCCGTGAGAGGTGTCCTTCGGATCCCTCACCCCGATGCTGGCCGCGCTCGCCGGGGCGGCTAGGCCGATGGTGAGGGCAGCAGCCGACAGGGCGGCGGCGCTGGCGATGATTGTGCGCATTGCGTTCTCGTTTCTCGTGGAGGTCGCCCAGCCGGGCCTTGCGCGGTGGGATGTGCACTCAAGACGCCGACCCGGGCCGGCGGGTTGCAAGCGGGTCTTGTGACGCCGGCCACGTCCGACGTACGACGGCACACGCGTGTGAGGATTGGGATGGAGACGACCGAAACGAGGGGAACGGGCATGGTGATCGCGGCCGACCTGGTACGACGTGGAGCCGCGCGATTCGCGGACCGGACCGCCGTCCTCTTCGAGGACCAGGCGCTGACCTACCGCGAGGTGGACGAGGCAGCCAACGGGTTCGCGAACTTCCTGATCGGCCAGCGGGTGGCCAAGGGCGACCGGGTGGCGCTTCTGGTCGGCAACGGCTCGTGGTCGATCTCGCTGGACTTCGCTTGCCTCAAGGCCGGTGTGGTCCGGGTGCCTCTCAACGCGCGGCTGTCCGTGCCCGAGCATCGGCGGATGCTCGAGGAGACCGGCGCCTCGTGGCTGGTGCATGCCCCCGAGCTGTCGGGGCCGGCCGGCGAGCTGTGCCGGTCGGTGCCCGGACTTCGCGCCTGTGGCCTCGGCGGGCCGGGGGCCGGCGGGGGTCCGGACCTGCTGGAGGAGGGGCAGCGCGCGGGCGCCGCGGACCCGCAGGTCCTGCTGCACCCGGACGACCCGATGCTGCTGCTCTACACCTCAGGCACTACGGGCACGTTGAAGGCCGCCACGCACACCCAAGGTTCCTACGCCGCGATCGCGGCCAACATCCTTGCCAACCTGCTCAACCCCGGCCGCGACTCGGTAATGCTGCACGCGGCGTCGCTGATCCACGCCAGCGGCACGTTCGTGCTTCCGTACTGGCTGCGCGGCGGAACTGCAGCCGTGCTGACCGGGTTCGATCCCGACGGGTTCCTGGCCGCGATCGAGCGGTACCAGGTCACCGAGACCAACCTGGTGCCGACGATGCTGGCCATGCTGTTCGCAGAGCCGCGGGACGCCGATCTGTCCTCGCTGCGCACGGTCGTCTACGGCGCGAGCCCGATGCCGCGATCCCTGATCACCCGGGCAATCGGGGAGTGGGGACCCGTCTTCAGGCAGTACTACGGACAGACCGAGGCGCCGCTGTGCATCACCGTGCTCGACGAAGCCGACCATGACGACCCGGACCTGCTCGGGTCGTGCGGCCACCCGGCCGTCGACGCCGAGGTGCGGCTGGTCGGGGAGGACGGTCGGCCGGTCCCTGGAGGAGAGATCGGGGAGGTGCAGGTCCGCGCGCCTTTCCAGATGGCCGGCTACCACGGTGCCGACGAGCTCAACGCGGAGATGATCACCGAGGACGGCTGGATCCGCACCCGGGACATGGCCCGCCAGGACACGCGCGGCTACCTGTACCTCGTGGACCGGCGCAGCGACATGATCGTGACCGGCGGCTACAACGTCTACCCCCGCGAGGTCGAGGACGCGCTGATGAGCCACGACGCGGTTGCCGAGTGCGCGGTGGTCGGCGCACCCGACCCGACGTGGGTGGAGGCGGTGACCGCGTTCGTCGCATTGAAACCAGGACAACACGCCACGGACGAGGAGCTCCGGGACGCCGTCCGTGCCCGGTTGGCCGGCTACAAGGTGCCCAAGCGGGTCGAGTTCGTGGACGCGGTACCCAAGTCCGCGGTGGGGAAGATCCTGAGACGGGCGCTGCGCGATCCGCTGTGGGAGCAGCACGCACCGCGCGATGCCGTGGAGACGCAGTGAGCACGTCGTACGACTCGATCCGCGTGGAGCGGGACGGCCCGGTGACCACCGTGGTGCTTGCCCGCCCCGAGCGGCGCAACGCCGTGGACGGCCCGACCGCCGCCGAGCTCGCCGATGCGTTCGCGGGCTTCGACGCCGATCCCGACGCAGCTGTGGCAGTGCTCCACGGCGAGGGCGGCAACTTCTGCGCGGGCGCGGACCTCAAGGCGGTCGGCACCGCACGCGGCAACGTCGTCGAGCCGGCGGGGAACGGTCCGATGGGACCCACCCGGTTGCAGCTGGGCAAGCCGGTGATCGCCGCGGTGGAGGGCTACGCCGTCGCCGGCGGGCTGGAGCTGGCGGCTTGGTGCGACCTGAGAGTGGCCGCGGAGGACGCGGTCTTCGGGGTGTTCTGCCGACGTTGGGGTGTCCCGCTGATCGACGGGGGCACCGTGCGCCTACCGCGGCTGATCGGCACCAGCCGTGCCCTGGACCTGATCCTGACCGGCCGGCCGATCTCGGCCGCGGAGGCACTCGAATTCGGACTGGTGAACCGGGTCGTCCCGTCCGGGAGGGCGCGGGCCGCCGCGGAACAGCTCGCCCACGAGCTGAGTGGATTCCCGCAGACCTGCCTGCGCAACGACCTGCGCTCGGTGCACCACCAGACGGGCCGGGAGCTGTCCGAGGCGATGGCCTACGAGCTGTCGGCCGGCATGCAGTCGCTGGCCGCCGACGGTCAGGCGGGTGCGGCGCGGTTCGCTGAGGGTGCCGGCCGGCACGGGGCGTTCGAACAGCACCGCTGACGCGTACCTGCCCGCGAGCAGCCAGCCAAGGGAAGGCGCGGGGAAGGCTGGAGGAAGGTACGACGGCGAAGGTTGCCGTCATGACCAGCACAGAGCCCACACCAGGCGCTACTCCGGACCCTCCGGTCGGGGCGTTCGCCCGCCGGACCCGGACCATCACCGGACGCGACATCGCGCTGTTCACCGAGATCAGTGGCGACCGCAACCCGATCCACTACGACGCCGAGCTGGCCGCGAGGTCGAAGTTCGGCGGACTGGTGGTGCAGGGCGGAGTCACCTCCGGGCTGCTGAACGCGCTCGTCGCCGAGCAGCTGCCCGGCCCGGGGAGCGTGTTCCTGGAGGTGGCCTGGCGGTTCCTGGCGCCGGTGCGGCCCGGTGACGTGATCACCGCCGAGGCGGTCGTCACGGCGGCCCGTGCCGACAAACCGGTGACCACGCTCGCCACCCGGATCACCAACCAGGACGGCGCCGTCGTCCTGGACGGGACCGCGGTGGTGTGGCGGGACCCGGTGCTGGCCGCCCATCACGCCGCGCCCGCGGCACCATCCATCCCCGCCGGCTCGCCGGCACCATCCCTGGAGGAGTCATGACTCTCACCGCCAACCCCAACCTGAACGGCGTCGACGTCCCTACGCTCTTCGCCACCCTCGACGCCGTCAAGGCGCAGCCGGAGATCGCCGCATTCCAGTTCCGGGCCAGCAACACCTGGCTGGCCGGCACGCACAGCCGCTCGACCGTGCACGGCTTCTATGGGGCCGGGCAGGAGATGCAGCACAAGCAGCCCACGGTGATCGACACCGATCACCCGGAGGTGCTCGTCGGCAAGGACCACGCGCCCACGCCGGCCGAGATGCTGCTGCCCGCGCTCGCCGCCTGCCTGACCTCCGGCATCGCGAACATCGCCGCCGCCCGCGGTGTCGAGCTGACCAAGGTCACCTCCACCGTCGAGGGCGACATCGACCTGCTCGGCATCCTGGGCCTCACCGACGGCTCGGTGCGCAACGGGTACCAGCAGATCAAGGTCACCTTCCACATCGAGGGCGACGCCGACGACGAGACGCTGCGCAAGATCGTCGAGCAGTCCCGGCGCCGGTCGGCGGTGTACGACGCGCTGACCAACCCCACCCCGGTGGTGGTCGACGTGGTCACGGGGTCGTCATGAACCGGGTGGACACCGTCGTGCTCGGCGCCGGCCACGCGGGCCTGGCGGTGAGCCGGCTGCTCACCGAGGCCGGCCGCGAGCACGTCGTACTCGACCGGGGCCGGGTCGCCGAGCGGTGGCGCAGCGAACGCTGGGACTCCCTGCACCTGCTGTCGCCGAACTGGATGACCCGGCTGCCCGGCTGGTGGTACGGCGGGCCCGACCCGGACGGCTACCTGAGCGCGGCGGGGTTCGTGCACTACCTGGAGCGGTACGCCGCCTCCTTCGCCGCACCGGTGGTCGGAGGTACGACGGTCACCCGGCTGTCCCGGGACGGTGACGGCTACCGTCTCGACACCGACGACGGCGGCTGGCTGGCCCGGAACGTGGTGGTCGCGACCGGTCCGCACGGCACCCCCATTGTGCCGGCGGGGCTGGAGCACCTGAACGTGCTGACCGCCAACCGCTACCGCAACCCGCACCAGCTGGCGTCCGGCGGTGTGCTGGTGGTCGGTGCCTCCTCGTCCGCGCTGCAGATCGCCGACGAGCTGGCCCGCTCCGGCCGCGAGGTGACCCTCGCGGCCGGGCGGCACAGCCGGATGCCGCGCCGCTACCGCGGCATGGACTCGTTCTGGTGGCTGCACGCCACCGGCCGGCTGGCCCGCACCATCGACGAGATGCCCGACGCGGAGGCCGCGCGGCACGAGCCGTCCGTGCAGCTGGTCGGTCGCAACGACCCTCCGGCCGCCGACCTGGACCTGGGCACCCTGCAGCAGCGCGGGGTGCGGCTGGTCGGTCGGCTGCTCGGGGCCTCCGGCTCGACCGTGCACCTCGGCGACAACCTCGCTGGCGACGTGGCCACCTCCGAACGGCAGCTGCGCCGGTTCCTGGACACGGTGGACCAGCACATCGCCTGCAGCGGGATCACCCGCGAGGTGTGGGCGCCGGACCGGCCCGAGCCGATCCAGGTCGCCGAGCCCCCGCGTCGGCTGGACCTCCGCGCCGAGGGGATCGGCACCGTGCTGG
This sequence comes from Nocardioidaceae bacterium, assembly GCA_035765755.1. Taxonomy (GTDB): domain Bacteria; phylum Actinomycetota; class Actinomycetes; order Propionibacteriales; family Nocardioidaceae; genus DASSKA01. Next base: position 12,281 of record DASTWW010000132.1, on the reverse strand, counting down.
TGGCCGCCGGCTACCGCCCGGACTACCCGTTCCTGGACGTGCCGGTGGTGGCCGACGACGGGCGGATGCTGCAGCGGCAGGGCGTCACACCGGCACCCGGCCTCTACGTGGTCGGCCAGCGGTTCCAGCACCGGCGGGACTCGGCGACCATCGACGGCGCCCGGCACGACGCGCGGTCGGTGGTGACGCACCTGCTGGCCCGCTCCGGGGAGCCCGCGCTCGAGGGGGAGGAGCCGGCGGCATGAACGACTACGACGTGGTGGTGGTCGGGGCCCGGGTCGCCGGCGCCTCGACCGCGATGCTGCTCGCCCGAGCCGGACTGCGGGTGGCTCTGCTGGACCGGTCCGGCTACGGCACCGACACCGTCTCCACCCACGCGCTGATGCGCGCCGGGGTGCTGCAGCTGTCGCGATGGGGGCTGCTGGACCAGGTGGTCGCGACGGGCACCCCGCCGGTGAGGAGGGTGGCCTTCCACTACGCCGGCGCGGAGACGGTGCACGTCTCGCTGCGCCCCAGCCCCGGCGTGGACGCGCTGTACGCCCCGCGCCGGCACCTGCTGGACCGGTTCCTCGTGGACGCGGCCGCGGAGGCCGGGGTGGAGGTGCTGCACCGTACGACGGTCACCGGGCTGCTCCGCGACGAGCACGGCCGGGTGGCCGGTGTCACGACGGCCGGCCCGCCGTTCACGGTCCGGGCCCGGTTCACCGTCGGCGCGGACGGGGTCCGGTCCCTCGTGGCCCGGGAGACCGGCGCGCCCGTCGTACACCAGGGAACGGCGGCCGGCGCGGCGCTCTACCGCTACCTGTCCGGGCTGCCCGACGACGGCTACGTCTGGTCCTACGGCCCCGCGGCCGCGGCCGGTCTGATCCCCACCAACGACGGGCAGACCTGCGTGTTCGTGGCCACCACACCGGAACGGATGCGAGGCCTGCGCGCGCGCAGCGCCGAGGCGGCGTTCCGGGCCCTGCTCAACGTCGCCGCGCCGGAGCACGCCGCACAGGTGGCCGATGCCGAGCCGGCGGGTCCGTTCCACGGCTGGGGTGGGGTGCCCGGCTACGTGCGGCGGTCCTGGGGCCCCGGCTGGGCGTTGGTCGGCGACGCGGGCTACTTCAAGGACCCGATCACCACCCACGGCATCACCGATGCCCTCCGCGACGCCGAGCTGCTCGCCGACGCGCTGGTCGAGGTGCTCGCCGGGGTGACGCCGGGGGCCGTCGCGCTGGCCCGCTACCAGGCCACCCGGGACCGGCTCTCCCGCGACCTGCGGGACGCCACCGAGGCGGTCGCGGCCTACGACTGGAACACCGTGCGCGTGCAGGCGCTGCTGCGCCGGGTCAGCTCCGCGATGAGCGACGAGCTCGAGCACCTCGAAGCCCTCCCGGGTCGCCTCGTGCGCCCCGCAATCGGCGGGTTCGTGGGGCCTGACACCGTCCGCGCGCGGACGTAGCCTGCTTCAGGGAGGCGAGGGCCGATGACCGTGGCGGTCAGGATGCTCGGGGGCTTCGGGGTGGCCGTGGACGACGTCCCGGTCCCAGCGGAAGCGTGGGCCCGCCGGCACGCGGCCTGGCTGGTACAGCTGCTCGCACTCGCCCCGGACCGGCGCCTGCACCGCGAGCAGGTCGTCGACGCGCTGTGGCCGGACCTGACCCTGGACGCGGCCGGACCGCGGCTGCACAAGGCCGCGCACTACGCCCGGCGGGCGCTCGGCGCCGCCGACGCGGTGGTGCTGCGCCACGACGTCGTCGCGCTGTGGCCGGGCGCCGACGTGCGCGTGGACGCGGAGGAGTTCACGCAGGCTGCCAAGGAGGCGCTGGCCGCCGGTACGACGGAGGCGGCGCTGCTCGCCCTGGGCGGGTACGCCGGGCCGCTCCTGCCGGAGGAGGTCTACCAACCCTGGACGGAGCAGACCCGTGACGCCGTGCGGGTGCTGCACCTCGACCTGCTCCGTCAGGCCGGCCGCTGGGAAGAGGTGCTGGCCGAGGAGCCCGCCGACGAGGCGGGGCACCTCGCCCTGGCCCGGGCCTGCGTCGACCGGGGCGACGTCCCGGCCGCGCTGCGCCAGCTGGAGCGGATGGACCAGGCGCTGCGCCGCGAGCTCGGCACCACACCGTCCCCGGAGGCCGCGCAGCTGCGCGCGAGGCTGGAGCAGAAGGTCGCACAGCCCGCCGCGCGAGCGCAGGGCACCCGGCTGTTCGGACGCCGCGGCATCGGCGACCGGATCCGGGACAGCCTGGACCGTGCCGAGGCTGGTCGCGGCGGGACGCTGTTGTTCACCGGCCCCCCGGGGGTGGGCAAGTCCGCGGTCGTCGACTTGGCCGTGGCGTTGGCCGGCCGGCGCGGCTGGCGCACCGGCCGAGGCACCGCGGCCGCCGTCGAGGGGCCGTGGCCGTACTCCCCGGTGCTGGAGGCGCTGGGCGACTTGTGCCGGGCGCACCCGAGCCTGCTGGACGGACTGGACGACGCCTTCCGGCACGAGATCGAGCGGGCACTGTCCGGCCGCGACGTCGCCTGGACCGGCGAGTCGGGGCACCAGCGGCTGTTCGTCGCGGTCGCGGAGCTGGTCCGGCTGGCCGCCGCCGGCAGGGGTCTGATGCTGGTCGTCGACGACCTCCACGAGGCCGACGACGCCTCCCTGCGGCTGCTGCACTACCTGTCGCGGTGCGCGCTGACCGAGCCCGTGCTGCTGGTGCTGGCGCACCGCGAGCCGGCCCCGGCCGCGGTCGAGCAGATCGCCGACAGCCTGGTGGCCCGGGGGAGCGGGGCGCGGGTTCCGCTGGCCCCGCTGGACAAGGCGGTCACCCTCCGGCTGCTCGCGGACCGCTTCCCGGCGCTGGACACCGAGACGACCGAGGCGATCTGGGCGGCCGGCGGCGGGCTGCCGTTCACGGTGCTCGAGCTGGCGTCGCGAACCGGATCGTCGGCCGGTGGCGTGTTGCCGGTGCTGCCCGCACCGGTGCTGCGCACCTTCGAGCGGGTGGCGCTGCTCGGCATCATGTTCACCACCGACGAGCTGCTCGAGGTGTCCGGGGTCGACGAGGAGGAGGGCTACCGGCACCTGGCGAGTGCGCTGGCCGCGCTGCTGGTCAAGCCGTGCGGGGGTGCGTACTGCTTCCGGCATGCCCTGGTCCGCGACGCCCTGATCGAGCAGATGCCGCCGGTGCTGCTGGCCACCGCCCGACGAGACGTCGCCGCACGCCTGGCCGAGCTGGGGGCCCCGCCATCCCGTGTCGCCCACCAGTACCTCGCGGCCGGGCTACCGTCACGTGCGGTGCCGTACGTCGTACGCGCCGTCGAGTCGGCCGGGGCGCTCGGCGCCTACCGGGACGGCCTCGGCCTGATCGACGCGGTGCGATCGCACGCCGGCCCGGCCGACCTGCCGCGACTGCTGGCCCGGCGCGGCGACCTGCTGATGGCCCTCGGCGACCCGTCCGCCGTCGCCGCCTACCGCGAGGCGATCGGAGTCACCACGGGGACCGAGCACCGGCTGGTGCGGGCCCGGCTGGCCAGGGCCGCGTGGTTCGAGGGCGACCTGGACACTGCGCGAGCCGCGCTGGCCGGCCTGGAGCTCGAAGGGGATGCTGCGGACGCCCCGATCCTGCTGGCGCAGGCGCATGCCGCCTACTTCTCCGGTGACGTCGCCACTGCGTGGGACATCGCCGACCGGGCACGTGACCGGCTGCAGTCCCCGGACGACCCCTGGTACCTCGTCGACCTGGTGACCCTTCAGGGCTTGATCGCACACGAGCGGGGGGACTGGTTCGAGCGCTTCCGGATGGAGCTGCGGCGTACCCAGGGCAAGCAGCAGCTGGTCACCGCCTTGTTCGACGCACACCTGTGCGTGGCGGAGTACCTGCTCTACGGTCGGGTGCCCTACGACGAGGTGATGAAGGACGCCGAGGAGCTGCGCACCAGAGCCACCCAGGCCGGCGCGCTGCGCGGAGTCGCCTTCGCCACCGCCCTGATCGGCGAGGCCGCGCTGCACTCCGGTGACCTGGCCCGCGCCGAGCACGAGCTGGTCGGGGCGGTCGACCTGCATCGCGAGATCGACGCCGCCGCCGGGGAGGCGCACAGCCTGGAGCGGCTGGCCTCTCTTCGGCTGCTGCAAGGCGACCGGGCCGAGGCGCAGCGGCTGCTGCGGCGGGCGCTGCCGCTGGCCCGCTGGTCGGTGATCAGCAAGCACCTGCTGCACCGGGTGTACGGCACGATGATCGGGTCGGCGTCCGATCCGGTGGCCGCCCGTGCCGTGGTCGACCAGGCTGAGGCGACCTTGGGGGAGTCCGACCGGTGTCCTACCTGCGCGGTGATGCTGGCGGTGCCGGCGGCGATCGCCTGCGCGGCCGTGGGGGACCTCGACCTGGTCCGGGAACACCTGCGCGTGGCGGAAGCCTCGGTGGCCAGGAGGTGGGACGGCAGCGCCTGGGAGGCCGCTCTCCTCGAGGCCCGGGCGCACCTGGCTCGCGCGGAGGGCCGTGAGGAGGACGTGCCGGCGCTGGTGGCCGGGTCGACGCGGCTGTTCAGGGCCGTGGGGCACGCCACCGACGCGGTGCGCAGCGCGGCCTTCGGGGTGATGGCGCCGGCCTGATCCGCTCTGGACCACCCGTCCCGAATGACTATCTGGACCACTCACCGAACGTGTCTGGGCCGATCCGTCAACCGGTGTGAGGCTGAGGGCTGCGCCACCTCTCCGGTCGCTCCGGCACCGGCTCACGAGGAAGAAGGTCTGGCCTATGCCCCGCGCGTGCTCCCGTCGCCAGTCCGTTCCGGCATCGGTCGAAGCTGCGGGTCCGTGGGTATCCGAGGTGCGCGGGCTCGCGCGTGCCGCCGCGGTCTCCGGGATCCTGTTCGCCGGGCTGTTCGTGATGGCCCTCGTCCTGGTGCGCCAGGGGCCCGGCATCGGCGTGCCCGACCGGGTCTACGCGGACTTCTACACCGTCGGCCAGGGCAACCTGCTCGTGACGGCCGGCCTGTACGTCGTACCTTTCGCCGGGATCGCCTACATGTGGCACATGGGTGCCACCCGGACGCTCGTGGAGGCGCTGCCAGGCACCACCTCCGAGGTGCCCCGCTGGCTGCAGCTCGCCTCGGGGATTCTCTTCGTCAGCATGCTCTTCGCTGGGACCGCGGCGGTGGCCGCCGTGGCGCTGCTGACCCGGCTGTCCTCCACGCCGCTGCCGCCTCCCGACGTGGCCCGGACCCTCACCAGCGTCGGCTACGGCATGGTGTTCGTGTTCGGGACCCGGGCGGCCGGCATGTACATGATCACCACGACCACCCTGTCCCGGCACCGCGGCATCCTGCCCACATGGGTCGGCGCGCTGAGCTACCTCGGCGCTGCGTTCCTGCTCGTGAACACGACCTTCCACCCGGCAACCCTGCTGGTGTTCTCCGGCTGGGTGGTGCTGTTCAGCGCCGTACTCCTCGTGAAGGCCTCCGCACGCGGCACCGCCGCGTCCGCCACGCTGCCGGCTCCGCGGACCGCCCCCGGCCAGCCCAGCACGCCCGGTTCTCCGCTCTCACCAGTGAGGACAGCCCATGAGCACGACGATCGAGCTTGACGAGATTCCCGGACCGCACGGTCTGCCCGTCGTCGGCAACGCGTTCGACATCGACGCGGACAACCCCATCGAGGGCTTCATGGGGATGGCCCGCGAGTACGGCCCGATCTTCAAGCTCACCATCCCCGGCGGCGCCCGGCTGATCGTCTCCGGGCCGGACCTGGTCGAGGAAATCTGCGACGACACCCGGTTCGACAAGCTCGTCAGCGGCGGTCTGGCAAACCTGCGGAAGGGCGCCACGGACAGCGGGCTGTTCACCTCCGAGACCGACGATCCGCTGTGGCACCGCGCGCACAACATCCTGATGGCGCCGTTCAGCCTGCAGGCGATGCGCGACTACATGCCCAAGATGATCGACATCGCCGACCAGCTGATGGACAAGTGGGCCCGCCTCAACCCCGGCGACGAGGTGGACGTGCCCGACGACATGACCCGGCTCACCCTGGACACCATCGCGCTGTGCGGGTTCGGCTACCGCTTCAACTCCTTTTACCGCGACACCGCGCACCCGTTCGTGCAGGCCATGGTGCGCACGCTCGCGGAGTCGCAGGCGCGTACGCGGCAGCTGCCGATCCAGACCCGGCTGAAGATCCGTGCACGGCGTCAGGTGGAGGAGGACCAGGCGTTCATGAACGACCTGGTCGACCGGCTCATCGCGGAACGTCGCGCCCAGGGCGACGCGGCCGACACCACCGACCTGCTCGGTCGGATGCTGACCGGGGTGGACAAGCAGACCGGGGAGCGGCTGCCGGACTCCAACATCCGCGCGCAGTGCATCACCTTCCTGATCGCCGGCCACGAGACGACGTCGGGACTGCTGTCGTTCGCGATCTACTACCTGCTGAAGAACCCCCGCGTGCACGAGCGGGCGATCGCCGAGGTGGACGAGGTGCTCGGCGACACCGCCGCCCCCACGTTCGAGCAGGTGCACCGGCTCACCTACGTCCGCCAGGTGCTCGACGAGACGCTGCGGCTGTGGCCGACCGCCCCGGGCTTCACGCGCCGCCCGTTGGAGGACACCACGATCGGCGGTCGCTACCACCTGCCGGCCGGGACGGCGATCACCGTGCTCACGCCCTCCCTGCACCGCGCCACCTCGGTGTGGGGCCCTGACGCGGACGAGTTCAACCCCGAGCACACCGCGCCCGAGCGGATGGCCACCCTGCCCCCGGCCGCCTACAAGCCGTTCGGCGCCGGACAGCGGGCCTGCATCGGCCGGCAGTTCGCGCTCCAGGAGGCCACCCTGGTGCTCGGCATGCTGCTGCAGCGCTTCGACCTCGTCGACAGCCAGGACTACCAGCTGCACATCAAGACCACGCTGACAGTCAAGCCCGCCGACTTCCGCATCCAGGTCCGGCCCCGGCCGGACCGCCGGATCGCCCGGCCGGCACCGGAAGAGGTACGCCGCGGCGACACCACGGCCCAGTCCGCGACACCGGCCCATGCCCCGGCGCTCCTCGTCCCGCACCACGGCACCAAGCTGTCGGTGCTGTTCGGGTCCAACCTCGGAACCGCCGAGTCGATCGCGACCCGTCTGGCGCAGGAGGGAGCCGAGCGCGGCTTCGACGTGACCGTCGGTCCGCTCGACGAGCACGTCGACGACCTGCCCGAGGGCGGGGCGCTCATCGTGGTCACCGCGTCGTACAACGGGACGCCGCCGGACAACGCCGCCGCCTTCTGCAGGTGGCTCAGCAGCGCCGACGCCGGTGCCGCCAACGGGGTGTCGTACTCGGTGTTCGGTTGCGGCAACACCGAGTGGGCCTCGACGTACCAGGCCATCCCCACGCTCATCGACGAGCAGCTCGAGAAGCACGGCGGGCAGCGGATTCACCCACGCGGTGCCGGCAACGCCGCCGGGGACTTCGACGCCGACTACCGCGCCTGGCACGGCGAGATGTGGGCGGACGTCGCCGAGGCGCTCGACCTGCCCGAGGAGATCGGCGGTGCCGCTGCGTCCGGGCCGCGGCTGTCGATCACGCTGACCAACCGTCAGGTCACCAACCCAGTGATCGTGTCCTACGAGGCGCACGCGGGCCTGGTCCGGGAGAACCGGGAGCTGATCACGCGCCGGGACGGGGAGCCGTTGAGCCGGTCGGTCCGTCACATCGAGATCGACCTGCCCTCGGACGAGAGCTACCGGGCCGGGGACCACCTCGGAGTGCTGCCCCGCAACGGGTTCGACGCGATCCGCAGGGTGATGGCGCACTTCGGGCTCGACGCGGGGCAGTACATCACCATCATCCCGAACAGCGGCTCGCACACCCACCTGCCGATCGAGGAGCCCACCCCGCTGCTCGGCATCCTGGGCAGCTGCGTCGAGCTGCAGGACGTGGCGAGCCGCGACGACCTGGCGATCCTCGCTGAGTACGCCGAGGACCCCGAGGAGAAGGCAGCGCTCGAGGCGATGGCCGGGGACGACGACGCGGCCCACGCGGCCTACCGGGAGCGGGTCTACGAGCCGAACCGGTCGGTGCTCGACCTGCTGGAGGAGTTCCCGTCCTGCCGGCTGCCGTTCGAGGTGTACCTCGACATGATGCCGCCGCTGCGGCCGCGCTTCTACTCGATCTCGTCCTCGCCGCTGGCCAGCCCCGATGTCTGCAGCATCACCACCGGGGTGCTGGAGGCCCCGGCGCGGTCCGGTGCGGGCACCTACAGCGGCGTGTGCTCCACCCACCTGGCGCACGCCCCGCTCAAGGGCACGTTGTTCGCGTTCGTCCGGCCGCCGTCGATCCCGTTCCGGCCACCGGAGAACCCGCACGTGCCGATGATCATGGTCGGGGCGGGCACCGGTCTCGCGCCGTTCCGCGGCTTCCTCCAGGAGCGCACCATGCTGCGCGAGCAAGGTGTCCCGATCGGTGCGTCCCTGCTGTTCTTCGGGTGCCGCCACCCCGACACCGACCTGCTCTACGCCGACGAGCTGGCCGACTACGAGGGCAAGGGCGTGGTGCGCGTCGAGCGGTGCTACTCCGACGACCCGGGACAGCCGCGGCGCTACGTGCAGGCAGGCATGCTCGAGTGCGCCGACGAGGTGTGGGACCTGCTGCAGCACGACGCCGTCGTGCTCGTGTGCGGCAACGCCGGCACGATCGCGCCCGGGGTGCGGGCTTCGCTGACCCAGCTCTTCCGCGACCGGACCGGGGCCGGGGAGAGCGATGCCGCGGCCTGGTTGGCCGGGCTGCAGAGCGCGGACCGGTTGGTGGAGGACATCTGGGGCGGATGAGCCCGGCGGCCCTGGGGCAGCGCCGGCTCGTGTGCTGGAGGACGGGGGCAGTCTGCTCGCGACGTAGGAGAGATGTCGTCGCTCTTGGCTGCCCGCGGCTCGAGACGAAGGAGTGTTGAGCCCGCTATCTGGGCCTCACGCTCCTTTGTCCGGCCGAAAGCTCGATCCGGGCTCAGCCGCGGTCCGTTCTGCCGCGGTGCGGGTCGCCGTCGGGGGAGATGACCTCCTCGGCGATGTTCGGCGACGCCGCCGGGTGCTCGACGAGGGCGAGGATCCGGTTGGCCATGAACCGTGCGGTGCGCACCGGGGTACCGCCGCGGGTCACCTCGGTGACCTCCACGATGCCGCGTCCGGTGTTGATCTCCACGCGGCGCCCGTTGCGGGTGGCCGCGACCTCGTAGGTGCGGACCTCCTGGCCCGCATCGATGACGATCTCCACGCGATCCCCGCGCACATGCTCACGGTAGCCGGTTCAGCGGACCAGCGCCGCGGCGAAGAGCATGAGCCGGTACGGGGTCGAGACGGTCACCGCGGTCGAAGCGTGCGCCCTCGGAGAGCAGCTGGGTCCGAGGAACACCATCAGATCCGGCTGCAGGACGGTGTGGTCGCCGAGCGCGAGATCGAGCGGAGCGCTCACCACGGCGAAGTGCTCCGGGCTTGCCTCGCCGAGCACCGTAGGGGGACGGCTTGGACACGTGCAGAACGTCCCTCCATAGGCGGCAAGCGTTTGGACCCTCTCACGTCGGGTATTTCGGACGAACCTGACGAACTGCGTCACGGAACGGAGGAACGCTCACGATGAGTGACAAGCAGAACAGGCGCGGGCTCAGCGACGAGGAGCTCCAGGCCGAGGCTGGTATTGCACTGCCGGACAAGGAGGTCGTCTCCATCCTCGACCTCAACGCGGACATCAACCTGGCCATCGACGCCGCCGCACCGATCGACCTGGCTGTGGCCGCGAACGCCAATGTGGCGGCCCCGATCAACGCCTCCGCGGACGCGAACATCCTCTCCGCCGGGTCGAGCGCGCAGTCGCTCAGCGACCAGGGCGCCCTGATCAACCAGAACATCGACGCGACCGCTACCGCGCACTCGATCCAGGACAGCGGCATCCACCAGGGCGCCACCAGCGGGACCGACACCGGCACCGCTGGCGGCACGACCGACACCGGCGGCACGACCGACACCGGCGGCACGACCGACACGGGCGGTACCACCACGGGCACGACCGACACCGGCGGCACGACGGACGGTGGGACCACCACGGGCACGACCGACACCGGCGGTACGACGGACGGTGGGACCACCACGTCCACGACCACGGACAGCGGCACCAGTGCGCTCGACGACGGCAACCTGCTCAACGTGAACGTCAACGTCGATGGCAACGCCGACCTCGCCGCTCCGGTCGACGGCGCGGTAGCCGCCAACGCCAACGTAGCGGCGCCGATCAACGCCGGCGTGTCCGCGAACGTCGGCTCGATCGACAGCCAGGCGGTGTCGGTCTCCGAACAGGACGCCATCATCAACCAGAACATCGACGGAGCGGCCACCGCCGTCGGCGACCAGACCTCCACCATCGACCAGTAACCCGCGGTGACCACTCTCGGTGGTGTCGAGGTACTGCGCCGTGCCGACGGCATGCAGCTCATCGGCGCGATGGCGGGCTCGGGCTACCGGAACCCACCCGCGCTGGTGCGCCGTGCCGACGGCCAGACCATCTCGCTGACCCCGCTGCTCTACCTGGTGCTCGAGGCGGTCGACGGCCGTCGAGACGTGGAGCAGGTCGCCGCGCTGGTCTCGGAGCGGTCCGGTCGGCAGGTGAGCGCGGCGAACGTGCGCACCCTGGTCGACGCGCGGCTGCGGCCCCTTGGCCTGCTGACCCTCGCGGACGGCAGTCAGCCGCAGGTCAGGAAGTCGCACCCGCTGCTGGCGCTGCGGCTGCGCTGGGCGGTGACCGATCCGGACCGCACCAGGGCCCTGACCGGTCCCTTCGCGCGGATGTTCCATCCCGTGCTCGTGGGCCTCGTCGTGGCCGCGTTTGCGGTCGTGTGCTGGTGGGTGTTCTTCCAGAAGGGGCTCGCCTCCGCGACGTACCAGGCCTTCGACAAGCCTGGGCTGCTGCTGCTCGTGGTCGCGGTGACCCTGCTGTCGGCGGGGTTCCACGAGTTCGGGCACGCGGCGGCGGCGCGGTACGGCGGTGCCACGCCCGGTGTGATGGGCATGGGCATCTACCTGATCTGGCCGGCGTTCTACACCGACGTCACCGACTCCTACCGGCTCGGTCGCGCGGGACGAATCCGGACCGACCTGGGTGGCCTGTACTTCAACGCGATCGTCGCGGTCGCGATCAGCGCCGTGTGGTGGGCCACGGGGTACGACGCGCTGCTGCTCGTCGTGGCAACCCAGATCTTGCAGATGCTCCGGCAGCTGACGCCGCTGGTGCGCTTCGACGGCTACCACGTGCTCGCCGACGTCACCGGCGTCCCGGACCTGTTCCAACGGATCGGCCCGACGCTACGCGGGCTGCTGCCCTGGCGCTGGCACGACCCTGAGGCCAGGGTCCTCAAGCCGTGGGCGAGGGCCGTGGTGACGGCGTGGGTGCTCGTCGTGGTGCCCGTGCTGCTGTTCAGCCTCGGCATGATGGTGGTCGCCGCTCCCCGGGTGGTCGGCACGGCCTGGGAGAAGTTCGGGGAGTACCACACCTATCTCGCCCAGGCCTGGGCGCAGGGCGACGCGACCCGGTCGGCGGCCGGCGTGATCGCGTTAGCGGCGATCGCCTTGCCGATCGTGGGCAGCGGCTACATCCTGGCCCGCGTGCTCCGCCAGGTGGCGGCATCGACCTGGCGCCGCACGCGCGGTCGCCCCGTCCGTCGTACTGCTGCGGGCATGGTCGCTGCCCTGATGGTTGGCGGTGTGGCGTGGGCGTGGTGGCCCGGCGGGCACACCTACCGGCCGATCCAGCCCGACCAGCGCGGCACGGTCATGGACGCCGTCGGCCTGCTGCGGCCGGCGTCCGCTCCGGTACCAGGGCTTCGTGACGGGCAGCGGGGCACGGCGTACACGGTCTGGGACTCGAGCCAGCCGTGGCCGACCAAGGCGCATCCGCAGCTCGCGGTGGTCATGGTGCCCAGGCCTGCCTCCCAGTCGGCGGAGGCGGTTGCGGCGGCGAAGAAGGCGCCGACGTGGGTGTTCCCCGTCGACAAGCCGCTGGCTCCGGGACCCGGGGACAACCAGGCGCTCGCGGTGAACACCCAGGACGGCACCGTCGTCTACGACACGGCGTTCGCGCTGGTCTGGGTGAAGGGTGGCGCCGATGCGCTGAACCGCAACGAGGCGTACGCGTTCGCCAGCTGCACGCACTGCGCCTCGGTCGCGGTCGGCTTCCAGGTCGTGCTCGTCGTGGGCGACAACCACGTCGCGGCGCCGCAGAACATCTCCGGCTCGCTGAACTACCAGTGCGTGAACTGCCTGACGTACTCCCTTGCCGAGCAGCTCTTCGTCAC
>DASTWW010000131.1:0-45947 GCA_035765755.1 Nocardioidaceae bacterium | reverse complement strand
CAACCTCGACCCGAAGTTGAGGCTTTCCTGACCGGCCACCACGGGAGGACCCCATGCCGTTCTGCACGGAGTGCGGACACCAGAACCCCGACGACGCCCGGTTCTGCTCGCAGTGCGGTCACCGGCTGGTGACGCAGGCCGCTCCTGCCGCCGAGGCGCCGGGGGAGACCACCTCCACCATCACCTTCGGTGGCCCGGTCAAGGAGGCCGAGCACCGCGAGGAGCGGGCCCTCAACGACGCCGACGCCGCCGCGGTCGACGCGCTCCCGGCGGGCAGCGCGCTGCTGGTCGTCCAGCGCGGCCCCTCCGCGGGCAGCCGCTTCCTGCTCGACACCGACGTGGTGTCGGCCGGGCGGCACCCCGACAGCGAGATCTTCCTCGACGACGTGACGGTCTCGCGCCGGCACGCGGAGTTCCGCCGGGGGACGGACGGCTTCCGGGTGGCCGACGTCGGCAGCCTGAACGGCACCTACGTCAACCGCGACCGGATCGACGAGGTGACCCTGCAGGGTGGCGACGAGGTGCAGATCGGGAAGTACCGGCTGGTCTACTTCGCGAGCCAGGCCAAGCCGGCGGCCCCGACCGAGTCCGGTGGGGCGCAGTGAGGCCCGGCCAGTGAGGTCAGCACGATGAGGACCGCGCCGTCCGCGCGAGGGCGGATGAGCATCGGCGAGGTGCTCGGGCTGCTACGGCCGGACTTCCCCGAGATCAGCATCTCCAAGATCCGCTTTCTGGAGGCCGAGGGGCTCATCGAGCCGGAGCGGACCGCGTCCGGCTATCGCAAGTTCAGCCACCAGGACGTGGAGCGGCTCCGGTACGTCCTCACCAGCCAGCGTGAGCACTACCTGCCGCTGAAGGTGATCAAGGAGCACCTCGACGCGCTGGACCGTGGCCTGCAGCCGCCGAGCCTCAACGACGCCGGCCCGCAGGTGCCGCGAGTGGTGCTGTCCGGTGACGGCTACCCGTCTCCGGAGGCCTTCGCCACCGACGCGAGCGAGCTGCGGCTCTCCCGCCGCGAGCTGCTCTCCGCGGCCGAGATCGACGATGCGCTGCTCGACCAGCTCGAGAACTTCGGTCTGGTCGCGCCGAGGCAGGGCTCTGCCCCGTACGACGGGGACGCGCTCGTGATCGCCAAGACGGCCGGTGAGCTCGCCGCCTTCGGCATCGAGCCGCGGCACCTGCGGTCCTTCAAGACCGCGGCGGACCGGGAGGTCGGCCTCGTCGAGCAGGTGGTCGAGCCGATGCGCCGGGCCAGGGACGCCAGCGCCAAGGCGCGCAGCGAGGAGACCATCAAGACCATGGCGGCGTTGTCGGTCCGGCTGCACGCCACGCTGGTCAAGAGTGGGCTGCGGGCGCACCGCTGAAGCCCGCGATTTCCCCGGCACGCGGACCGGTTCACTGCTTTTCTTCAGGGGTACGCTGATGACGTGCGTGAGGTAGACGTGATCGGTGTCCGTGTGGAGATGCCCTCCAACCAGCCCATCGTGCTGCTGCGTGAAGTGGACGGAGACCGCTACCTGCCCATCTGGATCGGGGCCGTGGAGGCGACCGCGATCGCCTTTGCCCAGCAGGGCGTCGTGCCTCCGAGGCCGTTGACCCACGACCTGATCAAGGACCTGCTGGCGGCCACCGGGAACGGGTTGACCGAGGTGCAGATCACCGAGATGAAGGACGGCATCTTCTACGCGGTGCTGGTCTTCGACTCCGGGGTGGAGGTCAGCGCGCGGCCCTCGGACTCGATCGCGCTGGCGCTGCGCACGGGCACTCGGATCGTCTGCGCGGAGGACGTGCTGGCCGAGGCCGGCCTCGCAGTCCCGGAGGAGCAGGAGGACGAGGTGGAGAAGTTCCGCGAGTTCCTGGACAACGTCAGCCCCGAGGACTTCGAGAGCCACTGAGGCGCGTCTGCCCATCCGGTGTCTCACCGCGGACCTCGCGAAATCCTCGACCTCAACCTTGGGTTGAGGGTTACGACACGCCGAGCGACAGGCCCCGGGGATGATTGACCGGCCTGGACCCTCCGCCGTACCTTGAGGTGTCTTCGCTGTAACTCCACCGTTGTGGTCCACCCGGGTCCGACGGCTTCCCCAGCCGGAGCTGCAGGCAAAGCGAAGAGAACTGACGGAGGTCAACCGTGACAGGCAACGGCGACAAGGCGACGCAGCCGGACCGGAAGGCGGCCGAGGAGGCGGCTCGGACGGCGACCGCCGCGGAGGAGCAGGGCCTGCTCTTCGACGACGATGTGTCGCCGCTGCCCAGTGACGTGGGCTACCGCGGCCCGACCGCGTGCAACGCCGCCGGCATCACCTACCGTCAGCTCGACTACTGGGCGCGCACCGGGCTGGTCGAGCCCAGCGTGCGCGGCGCGACCGGTTCCGGCACCCAGCGGCTGTACTCCTTCCGCGACATCCTGCTGCTCAAGGTGATCAAGCGGCTGCTCGACGCGGGGGTCTCCCTGCAGCAGATCCGCACCGCGGTCCACCACCTGCGCGCCCGCGGCACCGACGACCTGACTCGCGTCACCCTGATGAGCGACGGGGCGAGCGTCTACGAGTGCACCAGCAACGACGAGGTCATCGACCTGCTGCAGGGTGGCCAGGGCGTCTTCGGCATCGCCATCGGTGGGGTGTGGCGAGAGATCGAGGGATCGCTGGCCGAGCTGCCGAGCGAGCGGACCGCCCACGAGGGCGCCGACGAGAAGGACGAGCTCGCGGCGCGCCGCCGCGCCCGGATGACGGGGTAGCCCGGGCTGGTAGCGTGGTGTCGCTGCAGACACCGCGCGGGAGAGTCTCCGCGTGTCCGGCTCTCGCCGGACCCGGAGCGCCGAAGGGGCAAATCCTCCCCGGAACCTCTCAGGCGCCAGGACCGTGCGGACGAGGCGACTCTGGAAGCGCGGCCGGCGCACCCGACCGGGCCGACAGAGGGGGAGGCGACTGACCGGTAGACCGGCGCCCGCCGGTCGCACACCTTCGGGAGCCCCCATGACGGACTCGACGTCCGAGCTCGAACAGCACCCAGACATCTCCGCGGTCTTCGCCGACCGGCACGTCGGACCGCGCCCCGTCGAGCAGCGCGCCATGCTGGCCGCGCTCGGCTTCGACTCCCTCGATGCGCTGATGGATGCCGCCGTGCCGTCGCGGATCCGGCTCCGGCAGCCGCTGGACCTGCCGCCCGCCTCCTCCGAGAAACAGGCTGCGCGCGAGCTGCGCGCGCTGGCCGCCCGCAACAACCCGCTCGAGCCGATGATCGGTCTCGGCTACCACGGCACCATCACCCCGGCGGTGATCCGGCGCAACGTCCTCGAGGACCCGTCCTGGTACACCGCGTACACGCCGTACCAGCCGGAGATCTCCCAGGGCCGGCTCGAGGCGCTGCTCACCTTCCAGACCATGGTCGGGGACCTGGCCGGGCTGCCGACCGCGAACGCGTCCCTGCTCGACGAGGGCACCGCCGCCGCCGAGGCGATGACGCTGGTACGACGGGCCAACCGCAAGGCGGAGGGGCCTTTCGTGGTGGACGCGGACGCCCTCCCGCAGACCATCGCGGTGATCTCCACGCGAGCCCAGGCGATGGGCATCCCGGTGGTGGTGGCCGACCTGTCCGAGGGTCTGCCCGAGGGCGAGCTGTCCGGCGTCCTGGTGCAGTACCCGGCCGCCGGTGGCCGGATCCCGGACCTGCGCCAGATCGTCGAGCAGGCCCACGCCCAGGGCGGCAGCGCGGTCGTCGCCGCCGATTTGCTGGCCCTGACCCTGCTGCCCTCGCCGGGGTCGCTGGGCGCCGACGTGGTGGTCGGCTCCTCGCAGCGGTTCGGGGTGCCGCTGTTCTACGGCGGTCCGCACGCCGGCTTCATGGCGGTCCGCGCCGGCCTGGAGCGGCACCTGCCGGGCCGGCTGGTCGGGGTGTCCGTGGACGTCGAGGGCCGGCCGGCGTACCGGCTCGCGCTGCAGACCCGCGAGCAGCACATCCGCCGAGACAAGGCGACCTCGAACATCTGCACCGCGCAGGTGCTGCTCGCGGTGGTGGCCGGCATGTATGCCGTGTACCACGGCCCGGAGGGGCTGCGAGCGATCGCCCGGCGGGTGCACCACTACGCCGAGCTGCTGGCCGCCGCGCTGGCCAAGGGCGGCGTGGAGGTGCTGCACGAGGACTTCTTCGACACCGTGGCCGTCCGGGTTCCGGGACGGGCCGCGGAGGTGGTCGCCGACGCGCGAGCCCGGGGCGTGCACCTGCGGCTGGTCGACGACGACACCGTCGGGGTGTCCACCTCGGAGTCCACCCTGCCGGAGCACCTCGAGGCCGTGCTCGCCGCGTTCGGTGTGCCCGCCGACCTCGAGATCCCGGCCGAGCCGGCCGCGGACGTGTCCCTGGGCCGCACCGACGACTTCATGACCCACGAGGTGTTCAACACCCACCGCTCCGAGACGGCGATGCTGCGCTACCTGCGCCGGCTCTCGGCCCGCGACTACGCGCTCGACCGCGGCATGATCCCGCTCGGCTCGTGCACCATGAAGCTGAACGCCACCACCGAGATGGAGCCGATCAGCCTGCCGGGATTCGCCGACCTGCACCCGTTCGCGCCCGCCGAGGACGCGGCCGGCTACGCCGAGCTGGTGGCGACCCTGGAGTCCTGGCTGGCCGAGGTGACCGGCTACGACAAGGTCTCCATCCAGCCCAACGCCGGCTCCCAGGGCGAGCTCGCCGGGCTGCTGGCCATCCGCGCCTACCACGTCGCCAACGGCGACGCCGAGCGAGACATCTGCCTGATCCCGTCCTCCGCGCACGGCACCAACGCGGCCTCCGCCGTGATGGCCGGGCTGCGAGTCGAGGTGGTCAAGGCCGCCGAGGACGGCAGCGTGGACCGCGAGGACCTGCTCGCGAAGTGCCGCACCCACGGCGACCGGCTCGCCGCCATCATGGTGACCTACCCCTCGACGCACGGCGCCTACGAGGACGGCATCACCGAGCTGTGCGACATCGTGCACGAGCACGGCGGGCAGGTGTACGTCGACGGGGCGAACCTCAACGCGCTGCTCGGCTACGCCCGTCCCGGGGAGTTCGGCGGCGACGTGTCGCACCTGAACCTGCACAAGACCTTCTGCATCCCGCACGGCGGCGGAGGACCCGGGGTCGGGCCGGTGGGGGTGCGCTCGCACCTCGCGCCGTACCTTCCGAGCCACCCGATGCACCCGGACCCGGCCGTTCGGGACGGCATCGGGCCGGTCAGCGCCGCGCCGTACGGCTCGGCCGGCATCCTGCCGATCTCCTACGCCTACGTCACGATGATGGGCGCCGCCGGGCTGACCGCGGCCACCGCGGTCGCCGTGCTCGCGGCCAACTACGTGGCGCACCGGCTGCGTGAGCACTACCCGGTGCTCTACCGCGGCCACGGCGGCCTGGTAGCTCACGAGTGCATCCTCGACCTGCGCGGGCTGACCAAGGCCAGCGGGGTGACCGTCGACGACGTGGCCAAGCGGCTCATCGACTACGGGTTCCACGCCCCGACGATGAGCTTCCCGGTGGCCGGCACGCTGATGGTCGAGCCCACCGAGAGCGAGGACCTGGCCGAGCTGGACCGGTTCTGCGACGCCATGATCGCCATCAAGAGCGAGATCGACCGGGTCGCGGCGGGGGAGTGGACGGTGGCGGACTCGCCGCTGCGCAACGCGCCTCACACCACCCGGGCGCTGGCCGGCAAGTGGGAGCGGCCCTACGACCGGGAGACCGGCGCGTTCCCGGTCGGCTACGACCCGGACAAGTACTGGGCGCCGGTGGCCCGCATCGACCAGGCCTACGGCGACCGGCACCTGGTGTGCGCCTGCCCGCCGCCCGAGGCGTTCGCCGAGGTCGCGCCCGAATGAGCCCCGGCTGCTCGACGGTCGCGGACCTGACCGCGCGCCGGCTGCAGGCGCTGCTGGCCCGGGAGCAGTCCACGGCCCGGCTGCCGTCGGTGGTCGCCGGGGTGCTGCGCGGCTCCGGGCTGGCCTGGACGGGGGAGTACGGCGCGGCCACCGGAGACGGCCCGCCGTCCTCGGACGTGCAGTACCGGATCGGCTCGATCACCAAGACGATGACCGCCGTGCTGGTGATGCAGCTGCGCGACGAGGGCCGGCTCGACCTCGCCGAACGGCTGGACGACCACCTGCCCGGGATCGGCTACGGCGACCGGACTATCCGCAGCCTGCTGTCGCACTCCTCTGGGATGCAGTCGGAGCCGGATGGCTCGTGGTGGGAGCGCAGTCCCGGGGTGTCCTTCGACGAGCTCGCCAAGGGCATCGACGGCGGACGGGCGGCGCATCCGCCCGGTGCGACGTACCACTACACGAACCTGGCCTTCGGGCTGCTCGGCGAGCTGGTGGCCCGACACCGCGACGCGTCCTGGTGGGACGTGGTGCACTCCCGGCTGCTCGAGCCGCTCGGCATGGCCCGCACGTCGTACCTCCCCGAGCCGCCTGCCGCCACCGGCTACAGCGTGCACCACTTCGCGGGCACCCTCACCGAGGAGCCCGCGCACGACGCCGGGGCGATGGCCCCGGCCGGCCAGGTCTGGAGCACGGTCGACGACCTGGCGCTCTGGGCACGGTTCCTGCGCGACGGTGACGCGCGGGTGCTGTCGGCGGCCACGCTGGAGGAGATGGCCACCCCGCAGTCCGGGTCGGCCGCCGACGGGCTGGCCGGTGGGTACGGGCTGGGCCTCCGGCTGGTCCCCGGCGGCTCCGGCACGCTGGTGGGGCACACCGGCTCGATGCCGGGCTTCCTGGCCGGGCTGTTCGTGGACCGGTCCCGCGGCACCGCCGCGGTGGTGCTCGCGAACGGCACCTCCGGTCTGCGCTGCGAGGGTCTGCCTGGCGACCTGCTCGCCGCGCTCGAGGAGCTCGAGCCCTCGATGCCGGCGCCGTGGGAGCCGAACGACTCCGTCCCCGCCCAGGTCGAGGAGGTGCTCGGCGTCTGGCACTGGGGCAACACCGCCTTCTCGTTCGCCTGGACGGGTGCCGACCTGGAGGTGAGCAAACTCGGCACCGACGCGATCGCGCACCGGTTCCGGCCGTGCGAGGACGGCAGCTTCCTCGGCACTGCGGGCTACCACCACGGCGAGCGGTTGTACGTGGTTCGCGACCAAGGCGGCGGCGTGAGCCACCTGGAGTGCGCGACCTTCGTCTACACGCGGACGCCGTACGATTCGGCCGCCCCGATCCCCGGCGAGGTCTAGAGCGCCTGGCTGACCGTGGACATGTTGAAGTCGGGGACGCGCAGCGCCGGCATCGCGGTGCGCGGGAAGTAGTCGCCCCACTCCCGGGAGAAGCCCGGGACGGTCGCCGAGGCGTGCGAGAACCGGTCGAGCAGGTCGACCGGACTCTCGTTGAACCGGTAGTTGTTGACCGCGCCGGTCACCTCGCCGTTCTCGACGAGGTACACCCCGTCCCGGGTGAGACCGGTGAGCAGCAAGGTCTGCGGGTCCACCTCGCGGATGTACCACAGGCAGGTCAGCAGCAGCCCGCGCTCCATCCCGCCGACCAGCGTGTCCGTCTCGCCGTCGGCGCCGTCCACGCTCAGCACCAGGTTGTCGATCGCCGGGGTCACCGACTGGCCGGTGAGGCCGGCGGAGTGGCGGGTCTGCAGCAGCGCGGACAGAGTGCCGTCCTTGACCCAGTCGGTGCGATCCAGTGGCAAGCCGTTGTCGAACACGCTGCTGACGTTGCTGCTGCCCGAGGCGGTCACGAACGGTGCGGCCTCGAGGCCCCGGTAGGCCGGGTCGGAGAACAGCTGCACCGGCCTGCCCGTGAGGGGCTCCCCGATCCGGGTTCCGCCGCCGCGCGCGGAGAACACGGACTGCCCCTCGTGGGCTTCCCGGGCCGAGGCGCTCCAGTAGGCGTAGATCATCAGGTCCGCGACCGCGGTCGGCGGCAGCACACAGTCGTAGCGACCCGCGGGCAGGTCCACCTTGCGCTCGCTCCAGGCCAGACGCTCCGCCAGCGCCTGCTCCATCGCCAGCGGGTCCACGTCGGTGAAGTCGGTGGACGTCCCGCCGACCCAGGCGCTGGAGGACAGGTCGGTGGGCTTGGCCGTACATCCGTAGTGCCCGGTGGGCTGGACGTGCCGCAGCCGCAGCCCGGTGGTGGAGCCGAGGTACGTCGTGGTGACGTCGTGCTCCACGAACCCGTAGAGCAGCCGGTCGGCTCCGCGAGCGCGCCCGAACGCCTCGCCGAGGGCGGGCGCGAAGTCGGTGAACACCTCGATGGAGGTCTCGACCGGCTCCTCCTCCCAATCCTTGGCGGCGTCGGTGGGCCGCACCAGCTCGGTAGCGTCCTCGGCGGGCGTGCTCTCGCGGGCGGCGGCGTCCGCGGCCTCGACCAGGGCGAGCAGCTGGTCGCTGTCGGCGGCACTTCCGGTGACCGAGCCGGAGGCGGTGCCGCCGGCGGTGGCCGCGAAGGAGACCACGGTGGCGGTGAGCCGGTGCATCACACCGTTGGTGGTCAGCGTGTTGTTCGCCCAGCGCAGGTTCGCCTGCGTGGAGTCGTGCACGATCACCACGCAGTCGTCGGCACGGGAGGCCCGCAGCGCCTGCTCGACCAGTTCGTGGGGGGTGGGTGCAGTCATGGGTTTCCTCTCGTGGCGGCAGGCGGTCAGTGGCCGGCTTCGGCGGTGGTGTTCAGCACCCGGATGCCGCGGAACCGCGCGGTCGGGCAGCCGTGCGACACCGAGGCCACCTGGCCGGGCTGAGCCTTGCCGCAGTTGAACGCGCCTCCGAGGACGTAGGTCTGCGGCCCGCCGACCGCCTCCATGGATCCCCAGAAGTCGGTGGTGGTGGCCTGGTAGGCGACGTCGCGCAGCTGGCCGGCCAGCCGGCCGTTCTCGATGCGGTAGAACCGCTGGCCGGTGAACTGGAAGTTGTACCGCTGCATGTCGATGCTCCAGGAGCGGTCACCGACCACGTAGATGCCGCGGTCCACTCCGGCGATCAGGTCCGCGGTGTCCGGACCGTCCGAGGCTGGTTGCAGGGACACGTTGGCCATCCGCTGCACCGGGATGTGGCCGGGTGAGTCGGCGTAGGCGCAGCCGTTGGAGCGGTCGAAGCCGTTGTCGTGGGCCATCGCCCGGTCCAGCTGGTAGCCGACCAGCACCCCGTCCTTGACCAGGTCCCACTGCTGGGCCTGCACGCCCTCGTCGTCGTAGCCGATGGTGGCCAGCCCGTGCTCGACGGTCCGGTCGCCGGTGACGTGCATGACCGGGGATCCGTACTGCAAGGTGCCGAGCTTGTCGAACGTGGCGAACGACGTGCCGGCGTAGTTGGCCTCGTAGCCGAGCGCGCGGTCGAGCTCGGTGGCGTGGCCGACGGACTCGTGGATTGTCAGCCACAGGTTCGAGGGGTGGATGACCAGGTCATAACGGCCGGCTTCCACCGAGGGGGCGGCGAGCTTCTCCGCGAGCAGGTCCGGCAGCGCGGCGAGCTCCTGGTCCCAGTCGTAGACGTCGCCTCCGACGTACTCCCAGCCACGGCCGGTGGGCGGTGCGATGGTGCGCATCGAGTCGAAGCGGCCGCTGCCCTCGTCGACGCCGTAGGCCTCCAGCTGCGGCAGCAGCCGCACACGCTGCTGGGTGGTCGTGGTCCCCGCGAGGTCGGCGTAGAACTTGTTCTCCACGACCTGGCGGACCACGGCCGACGAGTGGGCGACCGTCGGGGCGTCAACCAGGCGCCGTGACCAGTCCTCGAGCAGCGCCACCTTCTCCGAAAGCGGCACCGTCAGCGGGTCGATGTCGTAGCTGGACACCCACCGGACGTCGTCATGGACCGGTTCGGGAGCCAGCGCTACCGGCCGGGAGGTCATGGCCTTGGCGACCTGGGCGGTGCGCACCGCGTTCTCGGTCACCCGCACCGCAGCCTCGGGAGTGAAAACCACCCCGGAGGCGAAGCCCCACGAGCCGTTGTGCACCACCCGGACGGCCAGGCCCAGGTCCTCGGTGTCGTCCGCGCCCTGGAGGTGGCCGTCCCGGACGCGGATGTCCTGGCCGCGGATCCGCTCCAGCCGGAAGTCGGCGTGGTCGACGCCGAAGTCGCGGGCGCGGGACAGGGCGGCATCGGCGAGTCGGCGGAGAGGGAGAGCCAGGAACGCGGGGTCGATCTCGTGCTCGGTGCGGGCGCCTGAGGTCATGGGCACGAGGCTAGCGGGCTGGGATCAGGGGCCGGCGATCAGGACGCAGCGTGTTGCCTGGGCGCCGCACCGCGCCATGCGCTCGGTCGAACGGCACCCACAGCACGGCGGTGATCGTGCCTTGCGCGACCACCCACCCGGTGTCGACGCCCGCAGAAAAGTCGAACAGTGGTGGAAACCGACCCGATCCAGCGCCTGAAGGCGCTACTTCCACCTCGGCCTGGTCTTCGGTGCTGCCCGCCGCCGTCGCCCGGCGGCAGCATCACCAGCCAGAAGGTCAAGGCCGAGGGCGCGGGCTGGCCCCTCGTTCGGCGGAGCTCGGCTCAGCCGGCCAGGACGGTCCGTTCCAGGCGTGCGTAGCTGGCCTCCATCCCGTTGACCATGCCGGTGCCGAGGACGATGTCACGGGTCTGGGCGTCGGGGTAGGTGACCACGAGCGCCAGCAAGGTGCCGTCCTCGACGGGGGTGAGGGTGAGCTCGTTGACCGTTCCGGGGGCGTCGTCGGGGATGCCGTCGCCGTACATCCGCTCGGTAGTCACCGCGCGGTGCGGCGCCGCGACCTCCAGCAGCTCGCCGGTGGAGCCGAAGCTGCGCCCGCTGCTGTCCTCCTGCCACACGTAGCGGTAGGTCTGACCCACCTCGGTGGCGGTCTCGCACGTCGGCATCGACCATCCATCGGGGCCCAACAGCCACTGGGAGAGCAGCGCCGGGTCGTGGTGAGCCGCCCACACCTGCTCGATGGTGCCCCGGATGATTCGGCTGACGCGGACCCTCGTGTCACTGAGGATCTGGGCGGCTGCAGGCAGGTCGGCGGCGAAGCTGCGCAGGTCGTCGAGCACGGCGTCGATCTGGCCCATGGCCTGGCGCATCCCTTCTTCCATGCCCATCGTGACGAGCTGCTCGAGCTCGTCGACGCTGTTGAAGTACGTCGTGGTGGTGAGGCGGGACCCGGACCTGGTGGCCTCGAACGCGAAGCTCATCCGCATCGTCGGCATGTCCGTGTTGGGCGTCCCGTCGAGGTGGCAGAAGCCGTCACGGACCTCGAAGGAGTGCGGCGCCTTCACATCGAGGAACTCCCAGTAGCCGCGTGCGACATCGCCGTCCGGGCCGACCATGGCGTAGGCCGAGCGTCCGCCGGGAAACATGTCGTGCCGGGTGAAGGTGGCCGGGTAGGTCGGTGGCCCCCAGAACTTCTCGAGCTGGCGCGGATCGGCGTAGGCGTTCCAGAGCCGCTTCAGCGGTGCGCCGAAGTCGGCGACGACAGTCAGGGTCAGCGCTTCCGGGTCCTTGTGGACCGAGGTGATGGGCATGAGCTGGGTCCTCTCAGTGCTGGTTCGGCCAGGTCGTGGCGGAGCTGCGGGTCACTGCTCGTCCCCGGACAGCAGCGCGTCGAGGCGGGAGATCCGGGATTGCCAGAGCTCCTCGTAGGAGTCCAGAAGCGCCTGGGCGCGTTGGATCACCGCGGGATTGGCTCGAACGAGGCGTTCGCGGCCGTGCTGTTGCTTGGTCACCAGTCCTGCGGTCTCGAGCACTGCGACGTGCTTCTGCACCGCTGCGAACGACATCGCGTAGTCCTGCGCCAGCTGCGAGACCGTCTCCTCATCGATGAGGGTGCGGCGGACGATGTCGCGTCGTGTCGCATCGGCCAGGGCTCGGAAGATCCGGTCCACCTCGGCATCTGTCAGCTCACCATGATCTACAACCATTTGGTTGTACGTTAGCGTCCGGTAGGCAGACCGTCAACGGGTGATCTGGACAGCCGAGCGCGAACTGGTGTCGGGCAAGCCCGCTAGCGTGGCGCGCATGCCGTACGTCGATGCCTCGGGAGTGTCTGTCCACTACGTCGAGCACGGTCCCCGTGACGCGGAACGGATCTTGGTGCTGCTGCACGGGTTCACCCCAGATCACCGCCTGATGACGGGAGCCTTCGAGCCCGTGCTCGCCCGGCGCGTCGGCTGGCGCCGCGTCTACCTGGACCTGCCCGGCATGGGGCTCACCAAGGCTCCGGGGCACGACGAGAGGGCGGTGGTGCAGACCGAGGAGACCTACCGCCGGGTGCAGCGGGAGATTGCCGCCGGGATCGCGGTGGCCGACCTGCCGGCGCTGGACCGGATCCAGGGAGGGTGGGGCGGCACCTTCCCCCGGGAGCCTGAGGACGCTGTGTACGACGCACCGGTGCTCATCTTCACGGGGCGTCAGGACAGCTCGACCGGTTTCCGAGACGCATGGCCGCTGCTCGGCCACTACCCCCATGCGACCTTCGCCGTGCTCGACCGCGCGGGCCACAACGGCCACATCGAACAAGCGGCCGTGTTCGACACGCTCGTCGAGGAGTGGCTGGACCGGGTGGAGGGCCGAAAGGGCTGACCGTGCTGGGGCGGTGAGCCCTATCCACCGTGCTTGCCGCAGAGTGCTCTGGCCAGAGCTGGAAGCACCGCGTCGTAGCCGCGCCCGGTGAGATGCATCCCGTCGTCGGCAAAGGCGGCGTCGCCAAGGTTCTTCACGAGGCGGTGACCATCGACCAGCGTGGCGCCAGCGGCAGAGACGTCCGGCAATGGCAGATGCGTACAAAGCGAGCGCGTCGTTGGCTTTGTGGCCCTGGTTGCGAAGCCTGACTTTGTCGAATCCAGGAGGGCACAGATACACCAGCCGGGCGACGGCGAGGCCGGCGAGGAAGTCGTCCAGTTGCGCGCGCACACGCTCGAACGCGACCCGTTTCCAGGGCGCGGCGTCGTTCGTGCCGATCGAGACGACTACCCGGTCATCGGATCTCAGCCCAGCATCAGCCGCCTGCTGGGGAAGATCGGCAGTGGTGGCTCCACCCGTTGCCGCGTTGAGGATCTGGGGCGGGGCCGAACCTGCGCAGTCCGCAGCACAGCAAGCCAGGCGCCCGAGATCGCGGCGCACCCGGGACAGGTGGCTGTCTCCCAGCAGAACGATCCGCACGGGGGAACTCTAGGGCGGTTGCGGACCCTCGGACACCGAGCTCGCCGAAGCCGCCTAGGCGGTCAGGGTGCGGACCGCCAGGCTGGAGCCGGTGCGATGCTTCTGAACGTGCAGCTGGGTCGGGATCCTGGTGCGCAGCTCGTGGACGTGGCTGACCACCCCGACAGTGCGGCCACCGGCGCGCAGCCCGTCGAGCCGGTCCATCACGTCGTCGAGAGTGTCGGCGTCCAGCGTGCCGAAGCCCTCGTCGACGAACAGCGTGTCGATCTCCGCGCCGCCGGCCTCTTGGCTGACCACGTCGGCGAGCCCTAGGGCCAGGGAGAGGGAGACCACGAACGTCTCCCCGCCGGAGAGCGTGGCCGGGTCCCGGACCTCGCCGGTCCAGGAGTCCAGCACCTGCAGGCCAAGGCCGGCTTGGGCGTTGCGGCGTGCCGCCTTGCCGGTGCGCTCCAGCAGGTAGCGCTGGTCACGCATCTGCGCCAGCCGCTCGTTCGCGGCGTCCAGCACCTGGTCCAGCCGGGTGGCGAGAACGTAGGCCGACAGTCGCATCTGCAGATAGTTGTCCGGCCCGCTGCCGCGCACCAGCCGGGCGATGGCCTCGGTGCGTTCGTGCTCGGTGCGCACCGGCTGCCACGCCTCGAGGGCCTCCTCGATGCGGGCCAGGGTCCGGTCGAGGGCGGTGGCCTCCTCCTCGCGCTGGTGCAGCGCACGGGTCGCCTCGGCGCAGGCCCGGTTCGTCTCCGCGAGGTGCGCGGCAGCCGCTGCGAGGTCCGGGGCGGCGGTGTCGCCCACCGCTTGGACCTGCGGGTCCGCCAGGGTGGCGCCGACTCTCGCGAGAACCTCGGCGCGGTCGCGCAGCAGTTCTTCCAGGGCGGCCCTCTCCTCCTCGTCGAGGGCGGCCTGGGATGCAGCGGCGGCATCGGCGAATCCCTCCTGCAGGGCAGTTGCCTCAGCGCGCTCGCCCAGGTCCGCGGCCCGGGTGCGCGCCTCGTCGTAGGCGTGGAAGTCGCGCTCGGCCGCCTCCACCGCCCGGGCAGCCGACCGCAACCCGTCCAGGAGGTCCTCGACCGTCAGCTCCGGGGGCCGGCCACCGAGGGCCTGAGCGATCTCTTGCTCGGCCGCCTGGGCGGCCGCGGCGTGATCACGGCGCGCCTGCTCGGTGGCCGCCTGCTCGGTCTCGAGGGCATGCACACGGGCGGTGACCTCCTGTTGCTCGGCGGTGAGCTCGCGCAGCCGTGCCTGGCAGGTGTCCTTCTTCCTGGCGGCGGCCTCGGCGGCCTCTCGGCGCCGCTCGACGTCGGCCACGAGCCGCTGGGCCTGCTCCGGGCTGTGGCCACCGGCCGCCTTCCGGAGGCCGTCCAGACGTTGCTCGGCGTCGGCGAGCAGCCCGGTCGCCTCGGTGTGCTCGGTAGTGAGCCGGTGATAGGTCTCGGTGGCCGAGGCCTGCTCAGCCTCGGTGACCGCGTCCTCCGCCGGGAGTGCGGGGGCGGGGTGCTCGCTGCTGCCGCAGACCGGGCAGGGGGACTCCGCGGTGAGCCGTCCCGCGAGCTCGGCCGCCATGCCGGACAGCCGGCGAGCGATGAGGTCCTGCAGGTGTTCGCGGGCGTCGGCGG
The DNA here is from genome assembly GCA_035765755.1 of Nocardioidaceae bacterium. Classification (GTDB taxonomy): domain Bacteria; phylum Actinomycetota; class Actinomycetes; order Propionibacteriales; family Nocardioidaceae; genus DASSKA01. The sequence continues at coordinate 31,243 of DASTWW010000131.1, read as the reverse complement.
CGGCGTCGCGGGCGTCGCGGCACCGGTCGTTCAGTCGGGCCAGCTCGGCTTCGCACCCGGGAACCTGGGTCGCGGCTTCGAGCGCGCTGCGTGCCGCGGCCAGCTCGAGGTCGAGCACGGGCGCGGTCGCCGCCGCGGTCGACAGGTCGGCCAGCGTGGCCTCCAGGCCGCTGCACTCGGCCGGCAGCAGCTCGAGCCGCTCCCGGCTGCGCTCGACGTCGCGACGCAGTTGTGAGACTCGGCTCTCGGCGGCGTCCCGGGCGGCGCGGACCTCGCGCAGGGCCCGGTCACGGGGCAGCATCGCCTCCGTGCGGGCGATCTGCTCACGCAGCGCGCGTGCGAGCTCGGTGAGTCGCGCTGCGTCGACCGGCTCGACGAGGAATGCGTCGAGAGTGTCGGCGCCGAGGCTCAACTGCATCACCGCCTCGTGGGCCTGGGCGCGGCGCGACTCGGCGTCGAGGGCGGCGTCCCGGGCCTCCTCGAGCATGCGCAGGACCGGCAGGCAGCGGCCGGCGCGGGTGTCCGCCCGCAGCGCCGCGGTGGCGGCCTCGGCCTCGGCGTCGGGCGCCAGGGCGGCGCGGGCAGCGTGCGCCTCGTCGCGGCGGGCGACGGACTCCGCGGTGCGGGTGTCGCGTTCGTGGCGGTCCCGGGCCGCCTGGAGCCGGGCTGCGGCCGCATCGTGCGCCTCCAGCGCCTCGGCGTGCGCTGCCCGGGCGCGGGTGGCCTGCTCGGCGGCCCAGCCGCGGATCCGGTCGGGGTCCGCGGTGGCCAGCGGAGCCCCGGACAGTTCCTCGGGCAGGTCGGCGCCGGCGCGGTCGGCCACTGCGTCCAGAAGCCGCTGCACCCGGGCCTGCTCCGCGCCGGCACGGTCGCGCAGCTTGCGGCTGTGCTCGTGCACCCAGTCCTCGATGCGCGCGAACCGGTCGGTCTTGAACAGCTGCTGGAGAACCTCGTGCCGATCCTGGGAGCCGGCGCGCAGGAACTGGGCGAACTCGCCCTGGGGCAGCATCGCGACCTGCACGAACTGGGAGGCGCGCATGCCGATCAGGTCGGACACCAGGTGGCCGACCTCCTGGGCGCGGGAGCTGAGGAAGTGCTCGGCTCCTCCGGTGGTCTCCACCAGCGTGGCCGAGGCCTTCTCGGTGGTCGCGCCCTCGCCGCGGCGCTTGGGCCGGGTCCACTCCGGTGACCGGCGGACCACGAAGCGCCGACCGCCGATGCTGAAGTCGAGGACCACTTCCGGGCGGGCCTCCGGAGGGGAGTGGTGGGACTTGAGGGTCTTCACGCCGCGCACACCGGGGACCGAGCCGTAGAGCGCGAAGCAGATCGCGTCCAGGATGCTGGTCTTGCCGGCACCCGTGGGCCCGGTCATCAGGAACAGCCCGCCGCCGTTGAGGTCGTCGAAGTCGACCGACTCCGTGCCGGAGAAGGGCCCGAACGCCGACACCGTCAGCTGGTGGAAGCGCATCAGCCGGTCACCGTGAGCGGGGCGTCGGCGTCGTCGTTGATCCGGCAGGCGTCACAGGCCAGCTGCAGGAGCAGCGTCTCCTCGGTGGTCGCCTCCAGCTCGCGCACCTCCTCGACGAAGCCCAGCGCGATGTCGAGGTCGTTGCGACCCGACACGTGCGGCATCACCGGTGCCCGGTTGCGGGCCGCCCCCTCCGGCTCGAAGGCGAGCACCAGCGCGTGCGGGAACCGCTGCCGCAGCCGGTCCATGGCGTGCTGCGGGCGGCGCGGGTCGGTGAGGGTGACCTGGACGAAGGCGTCCTCGGCGTCGGCGTGCTTGGCGTCGGTCAGCAGGTCGTCGATGCGGCCGCGGAGCACGGCTAGCCTGCGCGGCACGGGAGCGGCCACGAAGTCGGCGCGCTCGAAGCCCGCGGGACCGATCTCGACCAGCCAGGAGCCCTTGACCTGCCGCGCCTCTGAGAAGGAGTAGGCCAGCGGCGAGCCGCTGTAGCGGACGGCGTCGGTGAGGGTGTGCCGGCCGTGGAGGTGGCCGAGCGCCGCATAGTCGAAGCCGGAGAACAGGGCCGTGGGCGCGATCTGCAGGCCGCCGACGGAGATGTCGCGTTCGCTGTCGCTGGCCATCTCGGTGGCCTGCTCGGCCACGCCGGCGACGAACGCGTGCGCCATCACCACCGACCGGGCTTCGCGGCGGTGACCGAGGTCCGCCCGCACCCGGCCCAGTGCCGCGCCGAGCGCGGCCTCGTGGCTGCGGGCGGGGAGCTCCCAGGCCCCGCGCACCGCGTCCGGCTCGAGGTAGGGCAGTCCGTAGACCGCGAGCGGGCCGTGCTCGTCCTCCAGCAGCACCGGGGTGCCCACGTCCTGCCAACGGGTGCGCAGGTGCACGCCGGCGGCGTCGGCCAGCCGGGCGTTGAAGCCGAGCCGGACGGGGGAGTCGTGGTTCCCGCTGGTGACGACCACCGTGGCGTGGGCCGCTGCCAGGCGGGCCAGGGCCTCGCCGGCCAGCTCCACGGCGTCCACCGGCGGCAGCGCCCGGTCGTAGACGTCACCGGACACCACCACTAGGTCCACCGACTCGGCCTCGACGGTCTCCACGAGGTGGTCGACGAAGGCCGCCTGCGCCGCGAGCAGCCCTTCGCGGTGGAAGGAGCGCCCGAGATGCCAGTCGGAGGTGTGGAGGATACGCACGCGACGACCGTAGGGTGTGGCGCCGACAGAACCGCGGAGCCCACGCCGGGACGGTCAGCCGGCGACCCGCTCCGGGGCGGTGTACACCACGAACCGGTGATCGCGGACAAAGCCCACGGTGCACAGACCCGCGTCGGCGGCCAGTGCCACCGCGAGGCTGGAGGGGGCACCGACTGCGGCGAGCACGCCGACGCCGGCGGCGACCGCCTTCTGCACGATCTCGAACCCGATCCGGCCGCTGACGCAGAGCAGCGGCAGCCCGTGGCCGGCCCCGGCCAGCAGTCGCGCACCGACCACCTTGTCGACGGCGTTGTGCCGACCGATGTCCTCGCGGACCACGACCGGGGTGCCGTCGGACTCGAACAGGCCCGCGGCGTGCAGTCCGCCGGTGGAGTCGAAGACCCGCTGCTGCTCGCGCAGCTGGCCGGGAAGGCTCTGCAGCACCCCGGCGGGCACGGTCAGCCCGTCCCAGGCCGTGGTGGGATGCAGTGCGCAGGCGGCGAGCACGTCGTCGATGCTCTCCTTGCCGCAGACCCCGCACGCCGAGGCGGCCGCGGCCGGGCCGGCGTACCGCTGGGCCGGATCGTGAAGCGGGGGAGCCTCGAGTTCCACCGTGACCACGTTGAACTCTTGTTCCGGAGTGAGCGTATGGTCGGTGCAATACGCTACCGTATGGATGGGAGCAGCGGGACCCAGCATGCCCTCGCCGTACAGGAAGCCGGCCGCCAGCTCGAAGTCGTGGCCGGGGGTGCGCATGGTCACCGCGACCCGCCGGGCCGGGTGCTGTGGCCAGGCCAGCCGAACCTCCAGGGGCTCCTCGGTGGCGAGCCGGTCCTCGCGGACCCGGACCTGCTCGTCGACCACCTCGCGCACCCGCACCCGGGTGGAGGGCCCCGGGCGGCGCGGTCGGATCATGGTGACCAGCCTATATTTACAGATGCACGGAAGGAGTACGGCGTGGGCTGGCGCAGCCGGGACCCCGATCCCGACGACGGCTGGACCTCGGAGACGGCCTCCGGTTTCGCACTGGCCGGCTTCCTCTGGGTGGTCTTCGTCGCGCTCACGCTGCTTGCCATCGGGCCGCTGTCGCGCTTCGACGCCGCCATCAACCTTGATCCGCCGCCGCCGTCCTGGTTGCCCGTGCTGCACCTCCTGGACCGCATCGGCCAGCGGGCGGTCTGCCTGCCCGTGCTCGGGGCGGTCATCTTCTGGATGTGGCGCCGCACCGGGTCGTGGCGGCCGGCCGTGGTGTCGGGGGCCTCGGTGTTCTTCCTCAACCTTGTCGTGGGCATCTTGAAGGTGGTGCTCGGCCGCGAGTCCCCGCACACCGCCGACCCGGCGTTCTTCGTCGGCGGGCTGGCGTACCCCTCGGGACACACCTCGAACATCGTGCTGGTCTACGGGCTCGCGGCCTACCTGCTGATGCGTTACGGACGCGTCGGACACCGGGCCCGCGTTGCGCTCTGGTCGGGGGTGGCCTTCCTCGGCGTGCTGATGACGTTCACCTCGCTGCTCGAGCACTGGCACTGGTTCACCGACCTGGTCGCCGGGCTGCTGGTCGGGGGAGCGGTACTGCAGCTGACCGCCTCGGTCGACAGGGTGGTCCCCGCGGTGGACCTGGCCCGGGGCTGGCGGCAGGCCGCCCGAGACGTGGTCAGCGCGCTGGACCCGCGAGCCCCTCGAGGGCCGACCAGCCGCGTCTGACGAGCCACTGACCGGGTCAGGCGATGTCGTCGGGGGTGCGTGGACGGCGGAGGGCGACCACCTCGCCGGGCAGGCCCCACTCGTCCTTGCCGAGCCGGGCCAGCGGTTCGAGCAGCGAGAACTCCGGATGCCCCTCGACGAGCACCCCGTCCTCGACGGTGATCGCGACCACGTTGCCCAGCACCATGGTGGAGTCGCCGAGCTCCTGGGTGCTGTGCAGCGTGCACTCGATGGACACCGGGGAGGCGCTCACTCGTGGAGGAGAGACGTGGGTGCTCGGCTCCATGGCGATGTCGAGGTTGGCCGGCTCGCTCTCGTCGGCGGCGAAGCGGGCCGAGGAGTTGTTGACCTCGTGGATCAGCGGCGCGGTGGCCAGGTTGACCACAAACTGCTCGGTGGCCCGGACGTTGCGCAGGGTGTCCTTCTTCCCGACCGAGGAGAACATCACGATCGGCGGCTTGGCGCAGACGACGGTGAAGAAAGAGTGCGGAGCCAAGTTCACCACGCCGTCCGCGGAGAGAGTGGTCACCCAGGCGATCGGGCGGGGGACCACCACGGCGGTCATCAGCTTGTAGAAGTTGACCTCGGGGTCGTCGGGGGCGAACTCGGTGCGCATGACGCCGATGGTAGGTCCGCCAGGAGCAGCGGGGTGAGATCGGCCATGTCGGCGAACACCTCAGCGCCTGCGTCACGCAACGCCGCCGCGGAGGTGAGCCCGCCGGCGTAACCGAGCACCCGCATGCCGGCCGCGACGCCGGCGCGGACGCCGTACACGCTGTCCTCGACGACGGCGCAGCCGGCGGGCGAGACGCCCATCCGCCGCGCGGCGTGCAGGAACAGGTCCGGCTCCGGCTTGCCGTGCGCGACCTCGTCGGCCGAGAAGATCCGCCCGTGGAACCGGTCGTAGAGGCCGGTGCGGCCCAGGGTGCGTTGCATCTTGGTGTGGCTGCCGCTCGAGGCGACGCAGGTCAGCGTCCCGGCGGCGTCGAGGGCGTCGAGCACCGCCTCGACCCCGGGGACTGCGGCCAGCTCCCGCTCGAAGACGGCGAGCGCCTCCTGGGTGCTCAGCTCGTCGAAGCGCCGGGCGGCCTCGGCGCCGATGCGCGCCTCGAGGTCGGCGAGCTGGTATGCCGAGGACCGGCCCATCCAGCGGTCGGCCACCTGCTGAGGGGTGAGCGGCCAGCCCAGCTCGGTGAGGATCCGCGCCTCGACGGCGACCACCAGCCGCTCGCTGTCGACCAGCACGCCGTCGCAGTCGAAGACGACCAGTTGCAGTGCCATCGGGTTCCTTCGTGCCGGGGACCAGCACAGGGTAAGCCGCGGCCGATCAGCTGTTGGCGCCCCGGGCGGTCACCGGCCAGCGCTCCTGCACCTCGCCGTCCCGGCAAACGACCAGGGTGTCGGACAGGTTCACCGCGTTGCACACGTGGTTGGGCACTACCCGGACCCGGCTGCCGACCTCCGGGCGGGTCGCGTCGGCGGGCCAGGTGACCACCGCGTGATGCTCCGACAACGACGAGATCCGCGCGTCCGGGTGGTCCAGCAGCCGCCCGTAGCCGCTGGCCCACGGTGCCCGGTCCGCGCCGAGAGCCTTGCTGCCGCTGTCCAGCACCGTGTTGCCTCCGGCGTGGCTGACCACCGTCGCCAGGCAGGTCAGCGCGATCCGGTCCGTCCCGATCGTTCCCAGCTCCCACTGCTGGGCGTCGCCGAACACGTAGACCCCCGGTCGCATCTCGGTCATGGTGCCCGGGCCGACGCTCTGGGCGGTCGGCGTCGACCCGCCGCTGCGCACCGGACAGGGCAGGCCCCGGTCCTCGAGGGCCGCCGCGGCTGCTGCCAGCGCCTGGGCCTCCTGGTCGGCGACCTGCTGCCGGGCACCGGGGGAGTAGCTGTGCCCGGGGAAGGTGAAGACCCCTCGCACGTGCAGTCCGGAGTGGCTGGCCTGCTCGGCGAGCTGGCCGGCCTGCTCCGGCGGCACCCCGGTGCGGTGGTGGCCGCTGTCGACCTCGACGAGTACCGCCAGTCGTCGACGATCGTCCGCGTCGAGGGAGGCGGCCAGCGCTCGTGCACCCTCGGCCGAGTCCACGCCCACCGCCAGGGTGCAGGTGTCCAGCAGCGCCCGCAGACGGTCGGCCTTCGGGCCGTCCACCCACAGCGGGTAGGCGATGAAGATGTCGGTGAAGCCCTCCGCGGCGAAGATCTCGGCCTCGGCGACCGTGGCAAGCGTCAGCCCCGCGGCTCCGGCGTCCAGCTGCAGCCGCGCGATCTGCGCGGACTTGTGGGTCTTGGCGTGCGGCCGCAGAGCGACCCCCTTCCGCCGCCCGTCTGCGGCCATGGAGGAGATGTTGGTCTCCAGCCGGTCGAGGTCCACCAGGAGGCACGGGGTGGCCAGCTCGGGCAGCAGGGTCACTGGCACAGCTCGCGGGCGCGCAGCGCGCGCTCCAGGTCATCGGTGGCGTCGACCAGGCCGCGGCGTACCCCCGGAGCGAGATCCGGCTGGCTCAGCACGGCCCGCGCACGGTCTACGGTGGCCGGCTCCATCGCGAAGCGGGGGTAGAACCACTCGGCGACGTGGGGGAGCAGGTACCCGGAGTGGCGCTCGGCGATGCCGGGCAGCTCGTCGAAGTACCGGTCGACGTACGACCCGGTGTGCGCCTCCTGCCCGCGCAGCCACAACCCGCGGGCCGCTGCCTGGAGCATCACCGGCCCGGCGGCGCCCTCGCCGCGGAAGTGCAGCCAGGCGAAGGCCTTGGCCTCGGCGTCCGGCAGCGACGAGGCCGCCCGGACGTGGTGCTCCCGTGCCCGGCTGGTGTCCTGTGCGGCCAGCTCCTTGTCCAGCTCCTCGCGGTTCACCGCGCCGAGCTCGGCCAGCCGGACCAGGATCCGCCAGCGCAGGTCGAGGTCGAGGTCGACACCGTCGGGCGGGCTGTCCAGCCAGCTCCGCAGCTGCGGCTCGGCGGCCGTGCTCACCGCGGCCCGCACGGCGGCCAGCTGCAGGCTGGAGCCGGGGTCGGCCGTGTCCAGGCGTCGTACGGCGGCCACGTGCACGCGGCGGCGTCCCTCGGCGGGATCATCGAGCAGCCTGTCGACCACCTCGTCGACGGCGAAGCGGCTGACGATCGCGACGCCCTCGTCGTGACTCTCCGACGGCAGGCCGGCGACCACCAGGTCGAGCGCGGTCCGCGGGTCGACGAGGCCGTTACGGGTGCTGTCGCGCAGGGCGTTCCAGACCGCCGCGCGCATCAGCGGGTCTGTCATCCCCGGCAGCAGCTCGGGCAGGGCAGCCAGCGTGACCTCGTCCAGCCCGAGCCGGGCGAAGGTCTCCTGCCGCGGGTCGAGGACCACGGCAGATGGGCTGTCCGGCAGCGGTGTGCCGTCGCCGGTGACGCTGACCTTGTCCACCCGCCAGCCGTCGGCGCTGGACGCGGCCACGTGCAGGGCGTGGTCGCGGTCGGCGGGGTGGCGGTCGGGTGCGCTTCGCCGGACGACCGGGCGTTCGCCACCGCGGTCGACCTGCAGCAGGTCGACTCCGGGCGTGAGCAGCCACCCCTCGATGAACGAACCGAGGTCCCCGGCTCCGGCCTGCTCCCAGGCGCCGAACAGGTCGCGCATGCTGGCGTTCCCGTAGCGGTGCGTCTCGAAGTGGCGACGCACGCCGCCGAAGAACGCGTCGTCGCCGATGCGGGCGTTCAGCTGCTTGAGCACCGCGGCGCCCTTGGCGTAGCTGATGCCGTCGAAGTTCTGCAGCGCGGTGGCGGCGTCCTGGGCTCCATTGCCGGCGACCGGATGGGTGCTGGGCCGCTGGTCGCTGACCACCCCCCAGGCCAGCCGGCCGTAGGCGCAGTCCACCCAGGTGCCGGCGAACCGGGTCGCGGAGGCGGCCACCCGGTGGCCCATGTACTCGGCGAACGACTCGTTGAGCCACAAATCGTCCCACCACTTCATGGTGACCAGGTCACCGAACCACATGTGCGACATCTCGTGGGCCACCACCATGGCCCGTTCGGCCCGCTCCGCCTCGGTGACGGCGGAGGTGAACACGAACTGGTCGCGGATCGTCACGCAACCGGGGTTCTCCATCGCGCCGGCGTTGAACTCCGGGACGAACGCCTGGTGGTAGTCGCCGAACGGGTAGCGGATCCCGAACAGCCGGTGCAGCTCGTCGAAGCACTGGCCGGTGACGGTGAACAGCTCGTCAGCCTCCCGATCCAGGTGCTGGGCGAGGCTGGCCCGAGCCGAGAGCGCCAGCGCGATGCCGTCGTGCTCGGCGGTGACCACGTGCAGCGGCCCGGCGACCAGGGTGACGAAGTAGGTGGCCAGCGGCTCAGTGGTCGCCAGCTCCCAGTGACCCGGGTCGGTGCGGGTCGCCCGGGTGTTGCCGGCCACCACCCAGTCCTCGGGAGCGTCGACGTGCACGGTGAACGGTGCCTTGAGGTCCGGCTGGTCGAAGCAGCCGAAGATCCTGGGCGCGGCGTCCAGGAAGGACATCGCGTACACATAGTGCCGGTCGTCCTCCGGGTCGACCGCGTGGTGCATGCCCTCGCCGTCGTGGCTGTAGGCCATCTGCGCCTCTACGACCAGCTCGTTCTCCCCGGCGTCGGGGTGCAGCGGGATCCGTCCGTCCCGCCAGCTGTCGGTAGGCAGGGGAGCGCCGTTGAGGCGTACGGCGAGCAGCCGTTCGGGCTTGAGGTCGACGAAGGTGTCCCGGCTCTCGCGGGCGGTGAACCGGATCACCGACCGCGAGGTGAAGGTCGTGTCGTCTCCGGTGAGGACGAGTGACACGTCGTACGACTGGACGGCGAGGAGGTCGGCGCGCGCACGCGCCTCGGACCAGGTCAGAGTGGGCACGGGGGAGACCCTAGCCTTCCCGGGCGGCCCGGTCAGGCCAGCGACTCGAACCAGGCGGTCGCACGGCGGCCGGCCACCACGGCCTTCTCCCACAGCACCCCGGCCGCGAGCAGCGCCGCCGCCCCGACCGCCATCGTCAGCCAGCCCGGCACGTAGCCGATCAGGGGCCCGCCCTGGGTGATCGCCACCACCAGCAGGACCGCGGTGCCGACCGTGACCGGCGCCTTCCAGCGGCGTGCCAGCCCCACCACCAGCACGCCCACCGCGAGGGCGGTGACGGCGGCCAAGCGGATCGGGTCGCCGTCGTGGATCGCCACCAGCAGGGACGGACCGAGTGCCACGGACAGTGCCGGCGCGGTGGTGACCAGCGTCGGCAGGGAGTGGTTGCGGTGCCACTGCACCGCGCCGATGCCGGCGAGCAGCACGACCAGCGGGGCGGTGTAGGCCTCCACGAGGTCGACCTGCGCGTGCTCCAGCAGGTTGCTGATGCCCGCCGTGATGGAAAGGGATCCCAGGTACGCAAAGGGAAGCCGCTGCGGCGCGCCCGCGTAGACCAGCGTGACCACGCCGACCGTGACGAGGGCCAGCGACAGGTACCCCGTGCTGAGGTCCACGGTGGCCAGCGCGGCGGCGGTGGCGTACACCGCCCCGAACAGCACCGCGGCGACCTCGACGCCCGACCAGAACGGCTCGCTCCGGCGCGCCCCGACCGCTGCGAGCGTGGCCGTGCAGGCGAAGGCCACCAGCATGACCGTCATCTGTACGACGGGGGGAGCGTCGGCCACCGCGCGCGCCAACGCGAGCAGCACCGCCGCCTGGGTCACCCAGGCCCACCTGGACTTCCGTAGCCGGACGGTCGCCACCGCGGACGGCACGGCCCACACCACCGCGGGCAACACCACCAGCGGCAGCGGCACGGTCACCTGCCCGAGGCTGTTCTGAGCGAGCGCGCGCAGCGTGGGCTGTCCGGCCGAGTCGAGCAGCACCACCGCCACTGCGAGCAGCGGTTGGACCACCGACCCGGCCATGGTGAGCACTCGCAGCCACGTCGCCCGCGGCGGCGTCGCCGCGGTGACGAGGCCGAGCCGCACGCCCGTCAACGCCGCGGCCAGCAGCACGGCCACCACGATCAGCACCCGCGCGGGAGCGTCCAGCGCAGGAATCACCAGCACCGCGGCGCCCCAGGTCACCGCGACCGCGGGCAGCCACGCCCGCGCCGGAGCCACAGCCAGTGCTGGGACCAGGCGGGCGCCGACGCGGGTGCTGCACACCGCGACCAACGCCGGGGCGACCAGGAGCAGGCCGAACGCCGCGTAGCGCTCGGCAGCCGGGTGGTCCGGGCCGTAGCCGATGCGCAGCCCCACCAGGACATGCAGTGCGACGGCGAGCGCGCCGGAGGTGAGCAGGACCAGCGCCGGCAGTCGGAACCGCGCGAGCCGGGCCCCGGCCAGCAGGTCGAGCAGGGCGACCAGCATCAGGCCGGCCACCCGCGCGGCGCCGTCCACGCCGCTGGCGGCCAGGGCCAGCCAGGTGGCGGCGGCGAACAGCACCGCCGCCGCGGGCCGGTAGGTGAGGATGCGCCGCAGCTGGACGCCGGCCCGCTCCCGTGGAACCAGGAGGTCACAGCCGACCAGCAGGGCCGCGGCCAGCGCCGACGCGCAGGCCCAGTACCTGTCCAGCGGCACGCCACCCAGCCCGGCCAGGTCAAGGCTGTGCGCCGCGCCGAGATCGACCATGACCAGTCCGGCGGTGATCACGGCTGCGGTCTCCGCGGCGGCCCGCAGCGACCGTCGGGTTCCCCCCGCAGCCCCCAGGGCCGCCGCCGCGGTCAGGCCGGCCATGATCGCGGCCTGCCCGGCGAGGCCGACCACCTGCCAGATCACCACCAGGAACGCCGCGGCCGCCGACAGCAGCAGCACGGCGCCGAGGCCGAGCAGGAGCTGCTGCGCGGACAGCGACTGGCGCGGCCGCCGCGGTGCGCCGGGGCCAGTTGGCGCGGCCAACGGCTGGAGCAGCGCGGTGATCAGCGCCTGCGACTCGGCGTTCAGCGCGGCGATCTGTTGCTGGACCTGCCACAGGCGCAGCGCCTGCGGACCGCGCAGCCGCATCCGGCAGCCCGGGCATTGCTCCATTCCCGGAGCCAGCGGGCTCTGGCAGTTCGGGCAGGAGTACGGGTCGGCGGACACCACAGCCAGAAGGTAGCCGCCAATCGCCCCGGGAGGGGGGAGATCGCGTGAGCTGTGCCCACGGCGACGTGGTCGTTACTTGACATAATGTCGCTTATCGGCGCTTTGGGGAAGCGTGGGGAGGAAGGCCGGTCAGGCACCCACGTAGGCCGCGAGGTGCTCGCCGGTGAGCGTGGAGCGGGTGGCCACCAGATCGGCAGGTGTGCCCTCGAAGACGATTCGACCGCCATCATGACCGGCGGCCGGCCCCAGATCGATGATCCAGTCGGCGTGAGCCATCACCGCCTGGTGGTGCTCGATGACGATGACCGACTTCCCGGAGTCCACCAGCCGGTCCAGCAGCCCGAGCAGCTGTTCGACGTCGGCGAGGTGCAGGCCCGTGGTCGGCTCGTCGAGGACGTAGACCTCTCCCTTCTCCGCCATCTGGGCGGCCAGCTTGAGGCGCTGCCGCTCACCGCCCGACAGCGTGGTGAGCGGCTGGCCGAGGGTGAGGTAGCCGAGTCCGACGTCGGCGAGCCGGTCCAGGATCTTGTGCGCGGCCGGCGTGCGGGCCTCGCCCGCGCCGAAGAACTCCTCGGCCTCGGTCACCGACATGGCCAGCACCTCGGCGATGTTCTGGCCGCCCAGGGTGTACTCCAGCACCGAGGCCTGGAAGCGCTTGCCCTCGCACTCCTCGCACGTCGACTCGACAGTGGCCATCACGCCCAGCTCGGTGTAGATCACGCCGGCGCCGTTGCAGGCGGGGCAGGCACCCTCGGAGTTCGAGCTGAACAGTGCCGGCTTGACGCCGTTGACCTTCGCGAACGCCTTGCGGATCGGGTCCAGCAGCCCGGTGTACGTCGCCGGGTTGCTGCGCCGCGACCCCCGGATCGCGGCCTGGTCGACCACCACGACGCCGTCGCGGTCGGCAACCGATCCCTGGATCAGCGAGCTCTTGCCCGAGCCCGCGACTCCGGTGAGCACACACAGCACCCCCAGCGGGATGTCGACGTCGACGTCTTGGAGGTTGTGCGTCGACGCGCCGCGGACCTCCAGCGCGCCGGACGCGGTTCGCACCTTCTCCTTGAGGCTCGTCCGGTCGCCGAGGTGCCGGCCGGTGATGGTGCCGCTCCCCCGCATCCCTTCGACGGTGCCCTCGAAGACCACAGCGCCGCCGGCTGCACCGGCTCCGGGACCGAGATCGACGACGTGGTCGGCGATCGCGATGACCTCCGGTTTGTGCTCGACGACGAGCACGGTGTTGCCCTTGTCCCGCAGCCGGAGCAGCAGCTTGTTCATGCGCTCGATGTCATGGGGGTGCAGGCCGATCGACGGCTCGTCGAACACGTAGGTGATGTCGGTCAGCGACGAGCCCAGGTGGCGGATCATCTTCGTGCGCTGCGCCTCGCCGCCGGACAGCGTGCCGGACGGCCGGTCCAGCGCCAGGTAGCCCAGCCCGATCTCCGCGAAGGAGTCGAGCAGGTGCTGCAGGCCTCCGAGCAGCGGCGCGACCGACGGTTCGTCCAGGTCGCGCACCCAGTCGGCGAGGTCGCTGATCTGCATGGCACACACATCGGCGATGGTCTTCCCCGCGATCTTCGACGACCTGGCCTCCTTGCTGAGCCGCGTGCCGTCGCAGTCGGGACAGGTGGTGAAGGTGATCGCGCGCTCCACGAAGGCGCGCACGTGCGGCTGCAGCGCGTCGACGTCCTTGGAGAGCATCGACTTCTGGATCTTGGGGATCAGGCCCTCGTAGGTCAGGTTGATCCCATCCACCTTGATCTTGGTGGGCTCCTTGTAGAGGAGGTCGCGCAGCTCCTTCTTGGTGAACGTGCCGATCGGCTTGTCCATGTCGAAGAAGCCGCTGCCGGCGAAGATCCGGCCGTACCAGCCGTCCATGCTGTAGCCGGGAATGGTGAGCGCGCCCTGCTTGAGCGACAGGGTGTCGTCGTACAGCGCCGTGAGGTCGAAGTCGTTGACCGTGCCCATGCCCTCGCAGCGCGGGCACATGCCGCCCTGGTAGACGGCTTTGCGGACCACCGTCTTCTCGCCCTGGCCCTTGTCGGTCTTCATCACGCCGCTGGCGGTTCGGGTCGGCACGTTGAACGAGAACGCCGTCGGCGGGCCGATGTGCGGCTTGCCGATGCGGCTGAACAGGATGCGCAGCAACGCGTTGGCGTCGGTGGCGGTGCCCACCGTGGAACGCGGGTTGGAGCCCATGCGCTCCTGGTCCACGATGATCGCGGTGGTGAGGCCGTCCAGGACGTCGACCTCGGGTCGCGCCAGGGTCGGCATGAAGCCCTGCACGAAGGCGCTGTAGGTCTCGTTGATCAACCGCTGCGACTCCGCGGCGATCGTGTCGAAGACCAGCGAGCTCTTGCCCGACCCGGAGATGCCGGTGAATACCGTCAGCCGACGCTTCGGAAGCTCGACGCTGATGTCCTTGAGGTTGTTCTCGCGCGCCCCTTGCACGCGGATCAGGCCGTGGCTGTCCGCGACGTGCCCGGCAGGCTGCCGCGTATCCGTCCCTGTGGCCATGCTCATCCTGTCTTCTCCCACGCGAACCCGTCCGGGTCGGTGAAGGTGTCGGAGTCGTTGCCGATGACGATCCGGTGCGACCCGTCACCGTCCGGCGAGACGCCGGCGTCCTTGGCGAGCGCGCGGCGGCCGTAGAGCGCGAGCTTGACGTGGTCCGGCGGGGCGTCGAACTCGACGTACTTGCTGCCGAAGCTCTTCGCCACGGTCAGGCCGCGGTCGATGTAGAACCGCTTGCTCGCCTTCACGTCCGCCACCCCGAGCAACAGGGCGATCCCGTCGATCTGCGGGGACGCCGGGCCGGTGTTCTTCTTCGCCGAGGTGGCGACCTTCCAGATGGAACCATCAGCGGCCCGCACCACGCCGCCGTAGCCCCAGAAGCTCTTGCTCGCCGGTTTCAACGCGGTGGCCCCGGCGTCGAGCGCGGTGCTGAGCAGGGCGTCGACGGTGCTGGGCTGGGACACCAGGAGCGACAGCGTGAATCCTCGAAAGCCGCTCGTGGGTTCCTCCGCGGCGCGCACGTCCACCCGGTCGCGCACGCCCAAGGCGGTGTACAAGGCCTCTGCCGACGTGGGGTCGGCACCCTCGAGAGTGACCGACGCGATGGTGGTCATGGTCAGTGCACCTCCTGGATCCGGACCAGGTTGCCCGCGGGGTCGCGGAACGCGCAGTCACGGATGCCGTAGGGCTGGTCGGTCGGCTCCTGGACGACCTCCGCTTCCCCGGCCTGCAGCCGCTCGAAGACGCCGTCCACGTCGCTGGTGGCCAGGTTGATGCTGGCGAAGGTCCCTTTGGCCATCATCTCGGCGATGGTCCGGCGCTCGTCGTCGGTGATGCCGGGCGTGGCCGCCGGCGGGTACAGGACGATCGACGTTTCCGGCTGGTCCGGCGGGCCGACCGTGATCCAGTGCATGCCGGCGTACTCGACGTCGTTACGCACCTCGAAGCCCAAGGTGTCGCGGTAGAAGGCCAGTGCGGCCTGCGGGTCCTCGTGCGGCAGCATGGCCGAGTGAATGACGATGTTCATGGGGTCACGCTAGCTGCGGGCCGCCGACCGGGGCTTCTCGATTCCTGATCGGTCTGGTGACCTGTTTCGCCACGCAGGACGGCATGCCCTCCGTCGCGCCCACCGCGTCGCGCCGGTAGGTGCTCGGCGGCACCCCGACCAGCTCGGTGAAGCGGCTGCTGAAGGTGCCCAGCGACGAGCAGCCGACCGCGAAGCAGACCTCGGTGACGTTCAGGTCGCCACGGCGCAGCAGCGCCATGGCGCGCTCGATGCGCCGGGTCATCAGATAGCTGTAGGGCGACTCGCCGAAGGCGAGCCGGAACTCGCGGCTGAGGTGCCCGGCCGACATGTGCACGCCGCGGGCCAGCGCCTCGACGTCGAGCGGCTGGGCGAACTCCCTGTCGATCCGGTCTCGCACGCGGCGCAGCGACGCGAGGTGGCGCAGCCGCTCCGGCGTCGTCACCGGGTCCTGCGTCGGGCGGTCTCGGGGCACGCCCACACGCTACTGCCCGGCAGGGACAACCGAGAACCGGTTCGGGACGTGCAACGGTCGACCGACACCGGAGGAGAAACCGACCATGCGCAACGTTGCCGCCTCATTGGTGCTGGCCCTGACCGTCGCCGGATGCGCGGCCACGAGCTCCTCCGGCAATGCGTCCTGCGCCTTCCTGATGGTGTTCCACGGCCGAACCTACGTGGGGATCTCTACTGCCAGTCCGGTCACCGGTGAGCATCCGCTCGGCTCGGTGCGCCGACCGACCTGTTTCGACACCAACCACGTCACTGCCGACGAGCGCGCCGCTGAACGCGCCGCGACGCGGGCTCGGCACGCCGCCTGGACGCTGCCCGGGATCGACCCCCGGATGGCGTTCGCCATTCCCTCCGAGTTCCCACGGGTGGTCTTCTACTCCCGCCCCGGGAGCTCCCGGCTCCGCGACCTGCCGCCGGCACTCCGGCGCCTCGTCACCCGCTGACCGCAGGAAGTCGCATCTGGTCTGGCTTCCGTCTCCGGACTTAGAGTGTTTTCGTGGCCTTCTCGGAGCGGCCCTCAGAACAACAACGGGGCGACTCCGAGCACGCCCCGAGACCCGGCCGGCACGCGAAGAGCCACTGGACCGGCGGCACCGTGGTCGCGGCCGTGGTTGCCGTGGTGGTGGTGCTCTCCGGCCTCGGCGTCCTGCTCGCCAACCAGTCCAACAGGCCGTGGCCGCCGACCGGTCAGGTTCCGGCCGCGGCGCACTCGGCGGGCCGGTCGACCGCTCAGCCGGCCGCCAACGACACGCCGCCGGCGACCCAGGCACTGGCCGCCTGCCACAGCGTCTGGTCGGCTCAGGACCGTGCGCTGCGGGCCGCGCGGCGGTCGATGCACCAGTGGCAGGTGCACGTCGGCGCCATGAACCAGCTGGTCTCGGGGCAGATCACCTTTGCCCAGGCCAGCACGTTCTGGGCCAACACGCGGGTGGGAGCCATGCACCGGGTGAACGTCTTCGAGCGGGCGGACCGGGCCCGGAAGACGCTCTCCCTGCAGTGCGCGGTTCCGTCCGGCGCGGCCATGCCGACGGTGTCGGCCTGCGTGCACGGTGTCCAGGTGCGCGACCAGACCCTGGCCGCGGCCGCGCGGGCGATCGCGACCTGGAAGTCCCACATCACCGACATGGAGATGCTTCGGATGGGCACCATGTCGCCGGCCACCGCGAGCCGGATGTGGATCAAGAGCTGGCACCGCGGTCAGCACCAGATCGACCACTACCAGACCCTGCGCCACCAAGACCGGGCCCAGCACTGCTGAGCCTCAACGTCCCAGGATCCGGGTGACCTCGGCGATCGTCTCCGCGGTGTCGACGTGGTGCACGGCGGTCCACCCGAGCTCACGAGCCGCTTCGACGTTCGTCAACACGTCGTCGACGAACACCACCTCCTCCGGCTGCACGCCGAGCCGTTGCTCCGTGAGCCGGTAGATCCGCGCATCCGGCTTGGCCAGCCCCACCTCGTGGGAGTAGACGATCTCGTCGACGAGGTCCTCGAACCCGTAGCGCCGCTGCTCCTCGCGGCGGGCGCCGTCCGCGGAGTTGCTCAAGATCGCCGTCTTGTACGACGGACGCAGCGACGCGGCGAAATCTCGCAGGGCGACATCCAGCTCCCCGCAGTAGGCGTCCCACATCTCGGCCATCATCGCGTTCGCCTGCTCCTCGGACAGGCCGAGCGCTGCGGCGTACATCGCTCGCGTCTGGGCCTCGGACACCTCCCCGAGCAGCATCGAACCGCTCGGCGAATGGCGCGCCAGGCCGGCCTCGAAGACGCCCGCGGCCAGACCCATCCGGCTCTCCCAGCGTCGGACCCACAGCTCCGGCCAGGCGTCGTCGTCGACCTGCTCGAGCACACCGCCGATGTCGAAGACCACTGCCCGCGGCGTCACCGTGGCACCCATGCGGTCATGGTCGCAGACTGGCGCGCGGCCCCGGTACGACGGGGAAGGTCCCGGTTGCGTACACTTTCACCTGCATGTGACCTCTGCCTCGTGTCCTGCGTTGATTTATCTCATATTTGAGATAGTCTTTACGTTATGACGGAGGACTACCTGCGCCGGATCGGCAACCTGATCCGCGATGCCCGCAAGCACCGTGGCTGGACCCAGCAGCAGCTCGCCGACGTGCTGGCCACCAGCCAGAGCGCGGTCAACCGCATCGAGCGCGGCCACCAGAACCTGAGCCTGGAGATGCTGGCCAGGATCGGTGAGGCGCTCGACTCCGAGATCGTCGCACTCGGCGCGGGCCCGACCCACCTGCGGGTCACTGGACCGACCACTCTGTCCGGCCGCATCGACGTGAAGTCGTCGAAGAACGCCGGGGTCGCGCTGCTGTGCGCGTCGCTGCTCAACCGGGGGCGTACGACGCTGCGCCGGGTCGCCCGGATCGAGGAGGTGAACCGGCTCCTCGAGGTGCTCATCAGCATCGGCGTGCAGGCCCGCTGGCTCAACGACGACAACGACCTGGAGATCATCCCGCCGGCCGAGCTCAACCTGGCCGGCATCGACGAGGACGCCGCCCGTCGTACCCGCTCCATCATCTTGTTCCTCGGCCCGCTGATGCATCGCGAGGACACGTTCGGGCTGCCCTACGCCGGCGGCTGCGACCTGGGCACCCGCACCGTCGAGCCGCACATGGCCGCGTTGCGGCCGTTCGGTCTCGAGGTCAAAGCCACCGAGGGCAACTACCACGCCAGCGTGAACCGCGCCGTGCAGCCGACCCGGCCGATCGTGCTCACCGAGCGCGGCGACACGGTCACCGAGAACGCGGTGCTCGCCGCGGCCCGGCACGACGGCGTCACGATCATCCGCAACGCCAGCCCCAACTACATGGTCCAGGACCTGTGCTTCTTCCTGCAGAAGCTCGGGGTGCGCATCGACGGCGTGGGCACCACCACGCTGACCGTGCACGGTCAGCCGGAGATCGACGTGGACGTCGACTACGCGCCCTCGGAGGACCCGATCGAGGCGATGTCGCTGCTCGCCGCGGCGATCGTGACCCGCTCGGAGATCACCATCTGCCGGGTGCCGATCGAGTTCCTGGAGATCGAGCTGGCGCTGCTGGAGGAGATGGGCTTCGCCTACCACCGCGGGGAGGAGTACGTCGCGGCCAACGGCCACACCCGGCTGGTGGACATCACCACCCTGGTCTCCGACCTGCACTCCCCCATCGACAAGATCCACCCGATGCCGTTCCCCGGCCTGAACATCGACAACCTGCCGTTCTTCGCGATCATCGCCGCCGTCGCGGACGGCCAGACGCTGCTGCACGACTGGGTCTACGAGAACCGGGCCATCTACCTGACCGAGCTGAACAAGCTGGGTGCGCAGGTGAAGCTGCTCGACCCGCACCGGGTGATGATCGAGGGCCCGACGCGCTGGCGCGGCGCGGAGCTCGTCTGCCCGCCGGCGCTGCGGCCCGCGGTGGTCATCCTGCTGGCGATGCTGGCCTGCAAGGGTACCTCGGTGCTGCGCTCGGTCTATGTGATCAACCGCGGCTACGAGGACCTGGCCACCCGGCTGAACTCGCTCGGCGCCAGCATCGAGACCTTCCGCGACATCTGACCCTAGTAGCCCACCGGCCGGGACGCGGTGAACAGCCAGTCCTGGAACAGCGTGTGCAGGTTCTGGCCGGAGATCCGTTCCGACAGGGCGATGAACTCACGGGTCGAGGCTCCTGCGTGCCGGTGCTCCCGGGCCCAGGCCCGCAGGATGCGGAAGAAGTCCCGGCTCCCCACCTGCTCGCGCAGCGCCTGCAACGTCATCGATCCGCGTTCGTAGCTCGGCGCGCCGAACAGGTCCGCGGGGTCGCTGAACGACGCCGGGGCCGGTGACCACAGCTTCGCGTCGGGGCCGTTCTTGCGGTACAGCCGGTGGAAGATCGTCGACGGGCTCGGGCCGCCGTGCGCGTCGCGCCAGAGCCACTCGGCATAGGTGGCGAACCCCTCGTTGAGCCAGATGTCGACCCAGTCGCGCAGCGTCACAGAGTCGCCGTACCACTGGTGCGCCAGCTCGTGCACGAGCACGATGGCCGGGACGGGGCCCGGGAACACCGGTCGGTCCTGCGTCTCCAGGGCGTAGCCGACGTCGAGCTTGTGAGCCACGATCCCCACGCTGCGCATCGGGTAGGCGCCGAACTGCCGCTCCTCGAACCGGATGATGCGGGGCAGCAGTCTGCGGGCCCGCTGCTGGGAGGGCAGCGAGCGCTGCACGAACGACCAGACCGGGATCCGCCGGCCGGTGACCGACCGCATCGAGGAGTGGAGCATCCGGTAGTGGCCGATCGAGACCATCGCGAGGTAGCTGGCCATCGGGACCCGCTGGCGCCAGGTCCACGTGACCACCCGTTCGTGGCGGACCCGCCGCGTCAGCAGGCCGTTGGAGGCGACGGCGAGCCGGGAGGGAGCGGTGACCTTGAAGGTGTAGCGGGCCTTGTCCCGGGGCGTGTTGTTGACCGGGATCCAGGTCATGGTGCCGACCGGTTCACCGAGCGCGGTGGCGCCGTCCGGGGTGCGGATCCAGCCTTCCGAGGACCCGTCGGGGTCGGTGTGCCGGAGGGGGTGGCCGCCGTAGGAGATCGACGCGGTGAACGTTCCGCGGACCGGGGTGGCCGGGGTGATCACCAGCTCGTGGCGGTGCCGGCTGAAGTCGGCGGTGCGCCCGTCGACGTACACGCTCTGCACGCGCAGCCCGGACAGGTCGAGCGAGAACGACGACAGAGCGTGCTTGGCCCGGGCCCTGACCGTGGTGACCGCCTCGATGCGGTTGTGCTTCGGGCGGTAGTCCAGCACGACGCGGTAGTGGCGCACGTCGTACCCGCCGTTGCCGGCGAAGGGGAACAGCGAGTCCCCCGAGCGGGTGGACCCTGGAACCGGTCCCCCGGCCGGCTCCACCGCTCCCACGGGACTCGCGACGGTCAGGCCCAGGGGAAGGACCAGCGCCAGCGCCAGGACCCCTCTCCCCCAGCGGCCGACCGGCCTGGGCGGAGTACGACGGACAGCGGGAATCGGTGCGGACATGACCCCTCCTGATGCGCACGACCTGGACCCATCGTCTCTCCGCGGGGCCTACCTCGGCATGCCGCAAGCAGACTAGTAACTACCCCGGTTTGCGGATCCGTTTTAGGTATGCCTAACCTTTTCTAGACCGCTACGGACCGACCGACCTCAAGAGAGCCGCCCCCATGAACCTGTCCATGACACTGCTGCTCGGCTTCGTCGCCGGTGTCACCATCCTGCTCGGCCTGCCCGTCGGCAGGCTGCGCAAGCCGGCACCGTCCCTGCGGCTGCTGCTGAACGCCATCGCGGTCGGCGTGCTGGTGTTCCTGGTCTGGGACGTGCTCTCCGAGGCCTGGGAGCCCATCGACGAGGCCCTCAGCTCGCTGCATGAGGGCCACGGCGGTCTCGGCGCCGCGATCGGCTACGGCGTGCTGTTCATCGTCGGCATCGCGGTCGGCCTGTTCACGCTGGTCTGGTACGAACGCTGGATGGGCCGCCAGGTCGCGGCCAAGCCGGCCGGCGCGGCGTCCCGCCCGAACGGGCCGGGCGCGATGACGGTCGGCGAGGTGCACCCGCCGCGCGGCCTGGCCTCCTGGTCCTCGGCCAGGCGGCTCTCGCTGCTCATCGCCGTGGGCATCGGCCTGCACAACTTCGCCGAGGGGCTGGCCATCGGGCAGGCGGCCGCGGTCGGCGAGATCGCGCTGGCGCTGATGCTGGTGATCGGCTTCGGTCTGCACAACGCCACCGAGGGCTTCGGCATCGTGGCCCCGCTGACCGCCGACGTCGACGAGGACGGCCGCGCTCGCACCCCCAGCTGGCGGTTCCTGTTGACGCTCGGCCTGATCGGCGGGGGCCCGACGTTCGTGGGCACCGTGATCGGCCACGGCTTCACCAACGAGGCGCTCAGCGTGGTGTTCCTGACTCTCGCCGCCGGGTCGATCCTCTACGTGATCACCCAGCTGATCGGTGTGGCCGCGCGCGCCAAGCGTTCGGACCTGCTCGCCTACGGCATCGTGCTGGGCCTGCTGGCCGGCTTCCTCACCGACGCCATCGTCACCGCCGCCGGTGTCTGAGACAAGAAACAGCGGCGGTCAGAACAGGGTCTCGATGTAGGACCGGGCGCGGGGCCGGCTGGGCGGCGGGGCGGTCATGTCGGCGGTGATCCGGGGCAGCGGAGCGGTCTTCGGGCCGCTGTGCGCGTGCCAGTCGACCTCCGCCTCCACCAGGTTGCCGAGCTCGGCACGGTCCAGGAACACCCCGTTGCAGGACGAGCACTGGGCCACCGAGACATCCCCCACGGACCTGGTCGTCATCGTCGACTGGCATTTCGGGCAGGTCATCTCGTCCATGGCCGAACGATACCCGGCGCGGTTGTCGCGCGAATGGCGGCTCCGCGGCATGGCGCGGTGAATACTTGCCGTCGTGACCCGACGGCCGACCGGCCACCCGTTCCTGGACGCGGGGCTGGAGCATCCCGGCTCGGTGCTGGCCTTCGCGCACCGGGGTGGTGCCTTCCACCCCGACCTCGAGGGCCTGGAGAACAGCGTGGCGGCCTTCGAGCACGCGCTCGACCTCGGTTACCGGCACCTGGAGACCGACGTGCACGCCACCCGGGACGGGGTGCTGCTCGCCTTCCACGACGCCGCGCTGGACCGGGTCACCGAGCGCACGGGACGAATCGAGGAGCTGTCCTACGTCGACGTGGCGGCCGCACTGATCGCCGGCCGGGAGCAGATCCCCTCCCTCGAGACGCTGCTGGAGCGGTTCCCGGACGCGTTCTTCAACATCGACATCAAGTCCGAGACGGCGATCCGGCCGCTGGCCGGGCTGCTCGATCGGACGCGCACCCACGACCGGGTCTGCGTGGCCTCCTTCTCGCACCGCCGGATCACCGCGTTCCGCAGGCACACCCGAGGTCAGGTGCTCACCGCCGCCTCTCCGCCCGAGGTGGCGGCGGTCCGCTACTCCCCCGGTCCGCTGCCTCGCGGGGTCCGCACCCGATCGGGCCCGCTGCAGGTGCCGCACCGCTTCCGCGGCCTCCGGGTGGTCACGCCCGGGCTGGTGGCGCGGGCGCACCGTGCCGGCAGGCAGGTGCACGTGTGGACCATCGACGAGCCCGGTGAGATGCACCAGCTGCTCGACCTCGGGGTCGACGGGTTGATGACCGACCGGACCGACCTTCTGCGCGAGGTGCTCGTCGCCCGCGGTCAGTGGATGGGAGCCACCCTGTGACCGAGACGATCCCGACCGAGTCGCTGCGCCGCCGCGAGCAGCGGGCCTGGTACTGGTACGACTGGGCCAACTCCGCCTACGTCACCACCACGGCCACCGTGCTGTTCGCGCCGTACCTCACCTCGGTCGCCGAGACCGCCGCCTGCGGCGCGCCGGGCACCGCCGACCAGCGCTGCACGACGAACATGGTGCTGTTCGGCTTGCTGGCGGTCTCCCCCGGCTCGCTGGTGTTCTATGTGGTGACTCTGGCCACCATCGTCTCCGCGCTGGTGCTGCCGGTGGTCGGCGCGGCCGCCGACCGCTCAGGGCACAAGCGGCGGATCCTCGGTGGCTTCGCCTGGGCTGGCTCGGTCGCCGCCGCGCTGATGTTTTTCGTCACCGGCTCCAACTGGCAGCTGGGCACCGCGCTGCTGTTCGTGGCCACCCTCTGCCTGGGCTCCTCGCTGGTGGTGTACGACGCGATCTTGTGCGAGATCGCCACCCCGGAGGAGCGGGACCGGGTCTCCTCTCGGGGCTGGGCGCTCGGCTACCTCGGAGGCGGGCTGCTGCTCGCCGCCAACCTGGCCGTCGTCACCCTGCACGACAGTCTCGGACTGTCGACGGCGATGGCGGTTCGGCTGAGCCTGTTGTCGGCCGCGGTCTGGTGGGCCGGGTTCACGCTGATCCCCTACCTCGGCATCCGGGACCGGGCCCCGGTCTCGGTGGTCCCCGAGCACGGCGGCCTGCTGCGGCAGAGCTTCGGACAGCTGCTGACCACGCTGCGCGACCTGCGGCACTACCCGGTGACGATGACGTTCCTGCTTGCCTACCTGTTCTACAACGACGGCATCCAGACCGTGATCGCCTCGGCCTCGGTGTACGGCGAGAAGCAGCTCGGGTTCGGGACGTCCACGCTGATCGGCACCATCTTGATGGTCCAGTTCGTGGCGTTCGTCGGCGCGCTGGTCTTCGGCCGGGCGGCCGGGCGGTTCGGCAGCCGGCAGGTGATCCTGGCCGGGCTGCTGGTCTGGCTGGCGGTGGTGGCGGTGGCCTACTTCCTCCCCCGCGGGCGGATCGTCTGGTTCCTGGTGCTGGCGGTGGGCATCGGCCTCGTGCTCGGCGGCACCCAGGCGCTGTCCCGGTCGTTCTTCAGCCTGCTGATCCCCCGCGGCCGGGAGGCGGAGTACTTCAGCCTCTACCAGGCCTGCGAGCGGGGCACCAGCTGGCTGGGCACCCTGGTGTTCGGGCTCGTGCACCAGTGGGCCGACTCCTACCGGCCGGCGATCCTGGCCCTCGCGGTGTTCTTCCTGGTCGGCCTGGTGCTGCTCTCCCGCGTCGACCCGGTCCGGGGGACCCAGGAGGCGCACCGGCCCGCCCCGGTGGCGGCATAGTGTCGTCGTGGCTTAGCGTCGAAGTGTGAAGCCGCGGCAGGGCGGGTACGGCGTGGGACGGAACACATGCCGCAACGCGACCGAGCGGGAATCTCCACACCGTACGGATCGTTGGACGGACTGGAAAGCGCCAACACCAGGAGGTGGCTCATGGGAGAGCGGACACTACGCGGCGCGCGCCTCGGCGGACAGAGCTTCGAGGACGAGCGCGGCATCGAGTTCGCGGCGCGGCAGGACGTCGCGTACGTCTGTCGGCAGGGCCACGAGTTCGAAGTCACGATGGCCGCGGAGGCCGAGGTCCCGGCGGTGTGGGAGTGCCCGCGCTGCGGTGCCGAGGCGCTGAGCAAGGACGGCGCGGAGCCCGAGGCCAAGGCGGAGCGCCCGGCGCGCACCCACTGGGACATGCTGCTCGAGCGCCGCTCCATCAAGGAGCTCGAGGACATCCTCGCCGAGCGGCTCGAGCTGCTCCGCGGCGGTGAGATCGGGCCGGCCCACCTGCACCGGGCCGCCGGCAAGGCCAAGCAGCCCGCGAAGAAGAAGACCACCAAGAAGTCCGCCTGACCGTCACAACGGGTCCCCGCTGAGAGCTCGAGACTCAGTCGATCACGTCGCCCTGGACCACCGAATCGGGTCCGGGGCGACGTCGCGTCTGAGCACCGGCGCCCCGCCCGTCGTACATCCCGATCAGCGGGCTGGCCAGGAACTTGCGGGTCAGGAACCCGGTCAGCAGCCGCCGGGCGAACGGGCGCGTGAACGGCAGCACGCAGAACAGCCCGAACACGTCTGTCACGAAGCCCGGCGTCAGCAGCAGCGTGCCGCCGATCAGGATCAGTGCCCCGTCGGCCAGCTCGCGGGCCGGCATCCGGTGCTCGTCCAGGGCCTGCCGCAGCGACGTCCAGGCGCGGCCGCCCTGGTGCTTGACCAGGTAGCTGCCCAGCACTCCGTCGGCGATCAGCAGCAGCACCGTCCACCAGGCGCCGATCACCTGGCCGACCTGGATCAGCACGTAGATCTCGACGACCGGCACCACCACGAACAGCAGCGCCAGCAGTCCCCACCAGACCCTGCGGGTCATCGACTCACCTCAGCCCCTTCGGCACTCACGCATCGTGCCTCTCCTTCGAGAGTACGTCGCGGACCTGACGAAGCCGTTGCCGAGCGCCCCAGACGGTGATCCGGCGCAGCGACTCCACGGCGACCGCGCGGTTCATCTTCGACTCCCCGCGCACCCGCTCCACGAACTCGATGGGCACCTCCTCGACCCGGAGCCCGGCCCGCAGGGTGCGCCAGACCAGGTCGGTCTGGAAGCAGTAGCCCACCGACCGGACCTTGGACAGGTCGATGGCCTCCAGGGTGCGGCGCCGGAACAGCCGGAAGCCTCCGGTGACGTCGTGCACCGGGATGCCGAGCAGCGCACGGGCGTAGAGGTTCCCGCCCCGGGACAGTGCCTGCCGGGTCCACGCCCAGTTGGTGACCGAGCCACCGGGCACCCACCGGGAGCCGAGCACCAGGTCAGCGCCGGGCAGTGCGTCCAGCAGCCGGCCGAGCTGCTCGGGCTGGTGCGAGCCGTCGGCGTCCATCTCCCCGATCACGTCGTAGCCTCGCTCGAGCGCCACCCTGAACCCAGCCACGTAGGCCGCGCCCAGCCCCTGCTTCCCGCTGCGGTGCAGCACGTCGACCTGCGCGTCGGCGGCCGCCAGCTCGTCGGCCCGCTTCCCGGTGCCGTCCGGGGAGTTGTCGTCCACGACGAGCACGTCGCTGTCCGGGTGCGCGCGGCGCAGCCGGTCCACGATCCAGGCGAGGTTGTCGTGCTCGTTGTAGGTCGGGATCACCATCACCATCCGGTGTGTGCCCATCGTGCGCTCGGCCTCCCCTACCGGCTGTCGGACCCGACCCTGGCCAGGCCGGGACGGGACGCCCGTGGGGTCACGGGGCGGCGCCGACGATAGCCGCTCAGCAGGGCGGCCAGGACCGAAATGCCTCCGATCAGGGCCAGCCCACGGTCCACCCAGCCGCCGAACCGGACGCCCGGCGTTAGTCCGGTCCCCAGCTCGATCCGGTCCGCCAGCACCCGCTGGGTGCGCACCGGTGCCTGGTCGACCACGTGGCCGTCCGGCGCGACGATCCCCGAGATGCCGTTGGTGGCCGCCACCACGACGTACCGGTCGGACTCGATCGCTCGCAGCCGGGCGATCGCGAACTGCTGCTGGACCTGGCCGGTGCCCATGTACGTCGCGTTGTTGGTCTGCACGGTGACCACCTGCGCGCCGAGCCGCATCTCGGTGCGCAGCAGGTCGTCCCAGGCCACCTCGAAGCAGATCAAGTCGCCGACCTTCACCCCGGCCATGTGCAGAAGCCCGGGCTTGGTGCCGGCCAGCATGTCGTACGGGATCTGGTCCAGGCGGCGGAAGTACGGCGCGATGAGGCTGCGCAACGGGATGTACTCCCCGAACGGCACCGGGTGCTGCTTGGCGTACCGCTCCCCCGGTCCGGTGCGCGGGGACCAGACGATGCCCTCGTTCTGGTCCTGGTGCGGTCCGGGGCCGAGCACCATCGCGCCGACCAGGACCGGCACCCCGATCCGGTCCACCGCGCCCTGGATCTCCTGGTAGACCCCGGGATCGCGGAACGGGTCGATGTCGGTGGAGCTCTCCGGCCAGATCACCAGGTCCGGCGTCGGGCGGGCACCCGCGGCCACCTGGGCGGCGTACCGCTCGGTGGCGTGCACATGGTTGTCGACCACCGCGTGCGCCTGCGCGAAAGCGTCCAGCCCGATCCCCGGCACGTTGCCCTGCACGGCGGCGACGGTCACCTGGTGCCCGGAGGAGCGGTGCTGGAAGGGAAACACCGAGGCGAGGCTGACCAGCACGCCGGTCACGACGATCGCTGCGACCGCCCGCACAGGGACCCGGCGCACCCGGAGCACGGCCCACGCCAGCACGGTCCCGAGCAGGGCCACCGCGAAGGTGACCCCGCCGGTGCCGAGGTAGGCGAACAGCGGCGCGAGCGGGGTTCCGGCGGTGCCGAACGCCAGTCTCCCCCAGGGGAAGCCGCCGAACGGGAAGAGGCTGCGCAGCAGCTCGGCGCCGACCCAGCAGCAGGCCGCCCACAACGGCCAGCCGGGCAGCCGGATGACCGCCGCGGTCGCCAGCCCGACCAGCCCGTAGTAGAGCCCCTCGAACACCGCGAGCATGATCCAGGCGTCCGTGCCGATCACCTGAAGCCACGGCATCAGGGTGAGCATGAATGCCGTGCCGAACACCCAGCCGAGCCCGAACCCGCGGCGCAGCCGGGTCTCGCGGCAGAGCAGCGTGATGGCCGCGACCCCGACCGGCAGCAGCACCGCCACACCGAACGGCGGGAAGCCGAGACCGGTCACCACGCCGGCCAGTGCGGCAAGGGCGATCAGGACGAGCAGGGGCACACGCACAACCTATCCGCGGCCACCAGGCTCGCAGAGAACGGGGGAGAGCCCGGACCCTTCGGACCGAACCCGCCGCCGCTGGCTGCCGACGTCGGGCCCGTTGTCTACTGGGCGCCGGGCTCCCTCCGTGTCCCACCCCGCTGCAGCGGCCATGACCTCCCGGGAGAGCGTGCCCCCTGGTTCGTGGTACCCGACCCGGTCACGCATCGTCTCAGGACGTCAGGCAGCCGGAGCGGCCTGCTTGGAGCGACCACGGAAGATTGGACAGAACCGGCAGTTCCTGTCAACCGCGCCCTGACCAGCACATTCGTGAGAATGCGCAGGTCAGGGACACCCTGCCGGAGCCAGTCCCCGGGGACTTTTTTCTTGCTGCACGGCGTGTCGTGCCGACGACACGCCGGGAGCCGTCAGTGACCCGGTTCGGGGACCACGACGGTGCCGGTCGCCGTGGTGGCCACCAGCGGCTCGTCCAGCATCCGCGCGGCGGACTCGGAGACCTTCGGGTTGCCGCGCGCCACCACCGTCACGGTGAAGTCCAGAGTCCGTGACCGCCGCCCGACCCGCACCACCTCCGCAGTCACCTCGAGCACGTCACCGGCGCGCACCGGTGCCCGGAACTGCACGTCGGAGTACGACGCGAACAGTCCCTCGTCCGCGTCGGTGCGGATGCACACCTCGGTGGCCACGTCACCGAACAAGCCGAGCGAGTAGGCACCGTCCACGAGGTTGCCGGCGTAGTGCGCGTGGGAGTAGGGCACGTAGCGCCGGTGCGTCACCGTGAGACCGACGCGGGGGTCCTGGTCGCTCATGACGCCCGCTTCCCCGGTCGCTGGGTCACCAGCCGGTGCACCAGGAAGGAGGCCACGTCGGCCGGCGTCGTACCTCGGCCGAACACCCGGTCCACGCCGAGGTCGGCGGCGGCGCTCTCGTCGAAGCGGGGGCCGCCCACGATGAGCAGCGGACGCCGGTCCGCGGGATGGGCCTCCCGGAACGCTGCCGACATCTCCTTGGTGTTCAGGATGTGCGCGTCGCGCTGGGTGACCACCTGGGAGACAAGCACCGCGTCGGCCTTCTCCTGCCACGCCCGGGCGACGAGCTCTGGGACGGACACCTGGGCGCCGAGGTTGACCACCTTGACCTCCCGGTAGTACTCCAGGCCCTTCTCCCCCGCGAACCCCTTGATGTTCAAGATCGCGTCGATGCCCACGGTGTGCGCGTCGGTGCCGATGCAGCCGCCGACCACCACCAGCCGGCGACGCAGGCCCTTGCGGATGGCCAGGTTGACCTCCTTCGGCGACAGCAGCGGATAGTCCCGCTCCACGACCTTCACCTTCGAGGTGTCGACGAGGTGGTTCACCCGGCCGTAGACCACGAAGAACGTGAAGTCGGGGCCCATCGGCTTGGCGTGCACCACCAGCGCCGGGTCGATGCCCATCTTGTTCGCCAGCTGTGCGGCCGCGCCCTCGGCCACCTTCGAGTGGGCGCCCAGAGATGATATGGGCAGCGTGAACGACACCTGCACCATGCCGTCGCCGGTCGTGTCGCCGTACGGGCGCAGGATCTTGCCCTCGGCGGTGTCCGTCGCCACCACTACTTGTCCTCCAGGATCTCGCTGGCCGGGTTGTAGTAGCCCGGCGCCTTCTTGGCCACGCCGTCGAGGCCCTTGCCACCATCGGCGGGCCGCTTCATGAGCCCGAACGTGCCGTCGCCGATCGCCTCGAGCAGGCCGTGCTTGCCCTCGTGGGACAAGATCCGCTCCAGCAGATCGATGCTCTCGCCGAGCACCTGCCGGGCGCGCTGGGCGATGAACCCGTCCGGGGCCGGGCGGAAGTCCTCCGCCAGCCGGCCGGCGGCGTTCATCACGTAGCGGACGTTCTGCAGCGCCAGGTCCCGGTCGGACAGCCACGGGGTGACCACCGCCTCGGTCATCATCCCGACCAGCAGGATGGCCTGCCCGGTCAGCGTGCCGACCAGGTTGAAGAACCCGTCAAGCAGGTAGCCACGGAACACGTCGCCGCTCATGTGCCGGGTCGGCGGCATCCACTTCAGCGGCGCCTTCGGGAAGAGGTCGCGGGCCAGCATGGCGTGGGCCAGTTCCATCCGGAAGCTGTCGGGCAGGTCCGGGTCGATCTCGAAGGCGTGGCCCAGCCCGAGCTGCCAGTCCTGCAGCCCGGCCTCCTTGGCGAAGTACTCGTTGAGCAGCTGGGAGACGGTGACCGTGTGCGCGGCCTCGACCGCGTCGGCGGTGGTCAGGTAGTTGTCCTCGCCGGTGTTGATGATGATGCCGGCGCGGGCGTGCACCTGCCGGCTGAACCGCTGGTCGACGAACGTGCGGACCGGGTTGATGTCGCGGAACAAGATGCCGTACATCGAGTCGTTGAGCATCATGTCCAGCCGCTCGAACCCGGCGAGCGCCGCGATCTCGGGCATGCACAGGCCGGAGGCGTAGTTGGTCAGCCGGACGTAGCGGCCCAGCTCGGCGCTGACGTCGTCCAGGGCGGCCCGCATGAGCCGGAAGTTCTCCTGCGTGGCGTAGGTGCCCGCGTAGCCGGTGCGGGTGGCGCCCTCGGGCACGTAGTCCAGCAGCGACTGGCCGGTCGACCGGATGACGGCGATGACGTCGGCGCCGGCCCGCGCGGCGGCCTGGGCCTGCGGGATGTCCTCGTGGATGTCTCCGGTGGCCACGATCAGGTAGATCCACGGCCGGCGCGGCGGGTCGCCGTGCGTGGCGACCAGCTCCTCGCGACGGCGGCGGTTGGCGTCGATGCGGGCCAGGCCGGCGGCCACGGCGTCGCGGGCGGCCCCTCGGGCCGGCTCGGGGTCGGCGGGGAGCTCGAAGCGGGCGGTGCCGGCGCCGACCTGCTCGGCGAGCGCCTGCAGCGACGGCGCCGTCCCGGAGGTGATCGCGTGCCAGACCGGCAGCGCGACGCCCTGCTCGAGCCCCACCTGGTCGCGGACGGCGTCGACCACCCGGTTGACCCAGGGCACGCGGTCCTCGACCCGCCCCTCCCCGGTCACGGGGTCGGTGCCGGTCAGCCCGGCCAGGCGCAGCACGGCTCGTTCGACGGAGACCGTGCTGTGCCGGCGGGCGAGGTCGACGACCGGCTGCGCGGCGCGCGCGGCCAGTTCCCGCGCCCGGGTCACGAGGGTCGGGTCGAGGTCGAGGGTGCTCACAGCGGCTCTCCGTTTCCGAGCAGGAGGCGGCAGGCCGGTCGGGCCCGGCCGGCGAGGACGGCGGACAGCGTCTCGGCGGTCTCCCACAGCGCCAGGGATGCCGGAGCGCCGACCGCCAGCGGACCGGCGGGGTGCTCGGCGCGGGCGGCGTACCGGCCGCCGTGGGTGGCCGCGTCGAAGGCGTCGAACGGCCGCAGCCCCGAGCCGGGGGTGTGGTGGTCGACCGCGGCGTGCACCCCGCCCCACGGGTCCAGCGGGGTCACCGGGGCGTCGCTGCCCAGGGCCAGCGCGACCCCGGCCGTGGACAGGTCGGCCAGCGGGTTGGTCGCCGCCGCGCGCTCGAGGCCCAGCCGCTCGGCGTACATCCCGTCGGGCCCGCCCCAGGCGGCGTCGAAGGCCGACTGCACACTGGCGACCATGCCCAGCCGGCGCATCCGCTCGATGCCGTCGGCGTCGATCATCTCCACGTGCTCGAGGCGGTGCCGGCACGCCCGCACCGCGGCCTCGCCCAGCTCGGCAGCCACGGCGTCGACGGCGTCGAGCACCTGCCGGACGGCGGCGTCGCCGATGACGTGGAACCCGGCCTGGATACCCGCGGCGGTGCAGGCGC
>DASTWW010000130.1:0-3180 GCA_035765755.1 Nocardioidaceae bacterium | reverse complement strand
GGGTCGCCGACCACGTGGACGGGCACCTCGACGGTGACCTTCTCGCCGCGCTTGACCACGATCAGGTCCAGGTGCTCCAGGAAGCCCTTGATCGGGTCGCGCTGGACCTGCTTGGGCAGCGCGAGCTGGGACTTGCCCTCCACCACGATGGTGAGCAGTGCGTTCACGCCGCCGTGCTTGAGCGCGAGCATCGTCTCGTGACCGGGGAGCGTGATGTGGACCGGCGGGGTGCCGTGCCCGTACAGGACCGCCGGAACCTTGTCAGCGCGGCGGATCCGGCGGGCCGCGCCCTTGCCGAACTCGGTGCGTGGCTCGGCCTGGATCTTGCTCTCGGACATCGGGGGGAACTCCTCGTTTCGCTTTTCGTGGCGTACGCAGATCAGAGACTGCCGGGCGAAGAGGCTCGCACCGCGTCATCGAGGCGGGAGGTGGCCCACCCAGGTCGGGCAGCGAAGCTGCACGGCCGTCGGGCCGACACCGCGTCGATCACGGAGCGAGAAGACTCCCTCGCCGAGGCAACTGCCCAATCCTAACGACGCGGTGTGCGCGGCGCGAATCCGCCTCAGGCGCGACCGTCGAACAGGCTGGTCACCGAGCCGTCCTCGAAGACCTCCCGGATCGCGCGGCTGATCAGCGGAGCGATCGACAGGCAGGTGAGCTTGTCGAACTGTCGCTCGTCGGGAATCGGCAGCGTGTCGGTGACCACCACCTCGGCGGCCGGGCAGTTCTTCAGCCGATCCACCGCCGGGTCGGAGAGGATCGCGTGGGTGGCGGCGACCACCACGCCCGCGGCGCCGTCGTTCATCAGCGCCTCGGCGGCCTTCACGATGGTGCCGCCGGTGTCGATCATGTCGTCGACCAGCACGCAGATCCGGCCCTTGACGTCACCGACGACCCGGTTCGCCGAGGACAGGTTCGGGTGGTCGATGTCGCGGGTCTTGTGGATGAACGCCAGAGGCACCCCGCCCAGCCGGCGCGACCACTGCTCGGCGACCTTGATCCGGCCGGCGTCCGGCGACACGACGGCCAGCCGCTCGTGGCCGTACCTCTCCTGGACGTGCTTGGAGAGAATCGGCATCGCCATCAGGTGGTCGACCGGGCCGTCGAAGAAGCCCTGGATCTGCGCGGTGTGCAGGTCGACGGCGATCAACCGGTCCGCGCCGGCGGTCCTGAACAGGTCGGCCATCAGCCGCGCGGAGATCGGCTCCCGGCCGCGGTGCTTCTTGTCCTGCCGTGCGTAGCCGTAGAACGGCATGACCACCGTGATCCGCTTGGCCGAGGCGCGCTTGAGCGCGTCGACCATGATCAGGTGCTCCATGATCCACTTGTTGATCGGCGCGGTGTGGCTCTGGATCACGAACGCGTCGCAGCCACGCACCGACTCCTCGTAGCGCACGTAGATCTCGCTGTTCGCGAACTCGTACGCCGAGGTGGGCACCAGCCCGGTGCCGAGCAGCCGCGCCACCTCCTGGGCCAGCTCGGGGTGCGCCCGACCGCTGAAGACCATGAGGTTCTTCTCGGTGGTGCGCTTCATGCCGCTCACGCCGGACTCTCCTCGCTCGCCTGCCCCCGCCGGTCCTGCGGGTCCTCGGGCACCCCGTCGTCCTCGATTGTCCCACCTCCGGCGAGCGCAGCAGAAGCCGCCTCCGCGGCCGCGGTGCCCTCCCGCTTGCGCAGCGTCCACTTCTCGATGACCCGCTGCGGCCCGGCGGAGACGGACAGGGCTCCGGGCGGTACGTCGGAGCGCACGACCGTGCCCCCTCCGGTGACCGCACCGTCGCCGATCGCGACCGGCGCGACGAATGTGTTGTTGGACCCGGTCTTGGCGTGCCTGCCGACCCTGGTGCGGTGCTTGTTCACCCCGTCGTAGTTGGCGAAGATCGTGCCCGCGCCGATGTTGCTGCCCTCGCCGATCTCGGCGTCCCCGACGTAGGAGAGGTGCGGGACCTTGGCCCCGTCGGCGATCTGGGCGTTCTTGGTCTCCACGAACGTGCCGATCTTGCCGGCCGCGCCGAGCACCGTGCCGGGACGCAGGTAGGAGAACGGCCCGACGTTCGCGCCGGCCCCGATCACCGCTCTCGACCCGTGGGTGCGCACCACGTGGGCGCCCTCGCCGACCTGGACGTCGGTGAGCGTGCAGTCGGGTCCGACCTCGGCGTCCTCGGCGACGGTGGTGGAGCCGTGCAGCTGGACGCCGGGGCGCAGGGTCACGTCGCGGGCCAGCCGGACCGTGACGTCCACCCAGGTGGTCGCCGGGTCGACCACGGTCACGCCGTCCTTCATCCAGCGCATGAGCACCCGGCGGTTCAGCTCGGCCGCCAGGCCGGCCAGCTGGGCGCGGTCGTTGGCGCCTTCGGTCTGCATCACGTCGTCGATGCGGTGGGCACCGACCGTCCGGCCCTGGTCCACGGCGAGGGTGACCACGTCGGGCAGGTAGTACTCCCCCTTGGCGTTGTCGTTCTTGACCAGCGGGAGCGCCTCGGCCAGGAAGGCGCCGTCGAAGGCGAAGATGCCCGAGCTGATCTCCCGCACCGCGGCCTGCTCGGGGGTGGCGTCCTTCTCCTCGACGATCCCGGTCACCGCTCCGGCGGTGTCGCGGATGATCCGGCCGTAGCCGGTCGGGTCGGCGACCTCGCCGGTGAGCACGGTCGCCACCCGGCCGGACCCGGCGTGGCCGCCGACGAGTCCGCGCAGCGTCTCCGCCTCGAGCAGCGGGGTGTCCCCCGACATCACGACGACCACCCCGTCCGTCGTACCTGTCCGTGCGCGGAGCGCGTCCAGCCCGACCCGGACCGCGTGGGCGGTGCCCTCCTGGGTCTCCTGGACCGCGACGAGCGCGTCGGGCACCTGGGCGCGGACGTGCTCGGTGACCTGGGCCCGGTCGTTGCCGACCACGGTCACCAGCCAGTGCGGGTCGACGCCCTGGGCGGCGGCGAGCACGTGGCCGATCATGGTGCGCCCGCACAGCGGGTGCAGCACCTTCATCAGCTTCGACTTCATCCGGGTGCCGCTGCCGGCGGCGAGGACGATGACGGCCAGGGGCCGCCCAACCTGGTGCACTGCTGGCTGCGCCGGTTCGGTCACCTGCTCAACTCCCGGGTCTCGTGACGTGCTGCCGAGGGTGGTGGCTCCCCGGGTAGGAGTCGAACCTACGTCGCTTTGTCCGCATTCAAAGTGCGG
>DASTWW010000129.1:0-4786 GCA_035765755.1 Nocardioidaceae bacterium | reverse complement strand
CAGTACGGCCTGGCGCAGATGTGGTCCGGCGACGTCGTGAACGCGCAGTACTACCTGCCCAAGGGCCAGTCGGCGGACGTGCTCCGCTACTGGTTCCCCTCCGACGGTCGCGGCATGGTCGACAACGACCTGATGGTGGTGCTGTCCCAGGGCAGCAACCCGGTGGCCGCGCACTTCTTCATCAACTACCTGCTGGACAAGAAGATCGCCGCGAAGAACTTCGGCTACATCGGATACCAGCCGCCACAGAACGACATCAACCCCGACGAGCTGGTCCGGGACGGTTTCCTGCCGAAGAACCTGAAGACCGCGACCGTGCTTCCACACTACTTCGACGTGGGCGCCCGGCTGCTGCAGCTGCCCCCGAAGGCGGACCTCGCCTACCACCAGATCTGGCAGGAGTTCAAGGCAGGTGCCTGACCGGGCCCGCGGCGGGCAGCGGCTGATCTGGCCGCTGTTGGCGTTGCCCGGCACCGTCTGGCTGACGGTGCTGTTCGTGGCTCCGCTGTACGTCGTGTTGGCCGTGCTGTTCGGGGGCGTCGACCCGATCCTGCGGCAACCGGTGCCGGTCTGGAACCCGGCCCGGTGGGACTTCACCCAGTTCGACTACGTGCTGGCGCACATCGCCGGGCCGGACGGGTTCTTCGGGCCCGCGCTGGTGCGCACCGCGGTGTACGTCATGGTGGCAAGCGGGCTGTGCCTGCTGGTGGCCTACCCGGTCGCCTACTACACCGCCCGGTTCGCCGGCCGCTACCGCGGCCTGCTGCTCACCCTGCTGATCGCGCCGTTCTGGATCAGCTACATGATGCGGATGCTGGCGTGGGTGAACCTGCTCCAGAACGACGGGCTGGTGAACCGAGTGATCAGCTTGGGCGGGCTGTTCGACGTACACGTGAACTGGCTCAACGGCCAACCGACCACCGTCGTCCTCGGGTTGGTCTACGGCTACGTGCCCTACATGGTGCTGCCGCTGTTCGCCGGCCTCGACCGGATTCCGGGCGCCGTCCAGGAGGCGGCCCGCGACCTGGGTGCCGGCCGGTTCGAGACGTTCCGGAGAGTGACCTGGCCGATGAGCCGGACAGCCGTGGTGGTCAGCCTGCTGGTGACCACGCTGCCGATGCTCGGGGACTACTACACCAACGACCTGCTGTCGGCGTCGCCGAGCACGTCGATGGTCGGCAACCTGATCAACAACTCGGTGCTCACGCCGGGGCAGACCGGGCAGTCCGGCGCGTTCGTGATGCTGGTGCTGCTGGTGTCGATCATCCCGATGCTGATCTACGTGCGCGCGAACCGGACCGGGGCGGAGGTGCAGTCGTGACCACGGTCGCCCGCCGGGCCGTACTCCCGTCGACGCGCACTCGCGGGCTCGGTGCGTGGTTCCGGGACCCGTGGCGCAAGCCGCGGATCCTGGCCGGGGTGACGCTGCTCTACGTCGGATGGTCGCTGCTGCCGGTGCTGATCGCCGTGCTGTTCTCGTTCAACGCCGGCAAGTCCCGCACCGCCTGGCAGGGCTTCTCCACCCGCTGGTACTACGGCGACCCGCTCCGCTCCGTCTGGCACGACCCGACCCTGCACTCCGCGGTGGTGCACACCCTGTGGCTCGGGCTGCTTGCCACCGCGGTCACCATCCCGCTCGGCGTGGCGATGGCCCTCGGCCTTGACCGGTGGCGGGGCCGGATCCCGGCAGGCGCCAACGCGTTCGTGCTGATCTCCTTCGTGCTCCCGGAGATCCTGCTCGCCGTGGCGCTGCTGTTCGTGGCCACCGTGCTGCAGACTCCGCTGCACCTGGGCACCGTGGGCCAGGTGGTCGGGCTGGTCACCTACCAGCTGTCCTACCCGGTGGTGATCGTGCGGGCCCGGTTGCTCACCATCGGCAAGCAGTACGAGGAGGCGGCCATCGACCTGGGCGCCTCGCCCGCCGGGGCGGTGCGCCGGGTGCTGCTGAAGATGCTGGTGCCGGCGATCTTCGCCAGCACCGTGCTGGTGTTCGCCGACGTGATCGACGACTTCGTGATCGTCCGGTACCTCTCCGGCGGGGCGTCCACCGAGCCGGTGTCGGTGAAGATCTACAACACCGCCCGGGCCGCGCCGACCCCGGCGCTGAACGCACTGGCCACGGTGCTGCTGATCTCGTCGCTGCTCGTGGTGGGGCTCGGGTTCCTGGCCTACCGACGCTTCACCCGCGGGGAGCGGCGCAGCATCGACGTGTTCGCCGGCGAGGCCTGAGCCCTTTACGCGACGCCGCCCACCCGACTAGCCTGACTGTATGTTCAATCAGATGCCGGCGGCTCCGCTCGACGCCGACGAACTGAACCTGTCTCTTGCCCCGTTCGGCACCAGCCGGATGCTGCCCAAGGCGGCGTACCTGGAGCCCGCGGTGCTCGACTGGGAGCGCGACCACGTGTTCGGCGGCTGGGTCTGCGTGGGCCGGACCGAGGAGGTCGCGCAGCCCCGATCGCTCAAGGCGTTCGACCTCGGCAACACCGCCGTGCTGGTCTCTCGGGACGACGCCGGAAAGTTGCACGCGTTCGAGAACGCCTGCCGGCACCGCGGTCACGAGCTGCTGCCCTGCGGGGCCAGCGCGCAACCGCGCGCGGTGGTCTGCCCCTACCACGGGTGGGCCTACCACCTCGACGGGAAGCTGCTGGGCGCTCCGGGGTTCAGGAACGTGCCCGGCTTCGACCCCGACGCCCACGGGCTGATGGGCATGCCGGTGCGGGACTGGCATGGCTGGTTGTTCGTGGACCCGTCCCGCGACGCGGTGGACCTGGCCGATCACCTCGCGGACCTGGAGCCGATCGTCGCACCGTACTCCGCCGAGACGCTGCGCACCGTGGTCAGCCACACCTACGACGTAGCCGCGAACTGGAAGGTGATCGTCGAGAACTACCAGGAGTGCTACCACTGCTCCAACATCCACCCCGAGCTGTGCCGGGTCAGCCCGCCGGACAGCGGCGAGAACGTTGAGACCGGAGGCAGCTGGGTCGGCGGCTGGATGGAGCTGCGTGACGGCGCCCAGACGATGTCCCTGGATGGGCGAGGCAGCGGCGCGCAGATCGCCACCCTGACCGAGAAGCAGCGCCGAACGGTGATGTACGCCGCGGTGCTGCCGAACCTGCTGATCAGCCTGCACCCTGACTACGTGATGAGCCACCAGCTCGCCCCGGTCGCGGTGGACCGGACCCGGATCACCTGCTCGTGGGCGTTCCCCGTCGACCAGCCGGCCGACTTCGACCCGGCGTACGCCGTGGACTTCTGGGACCTCACCAACCGGCAGGACTGGGGCGCCTGCGAGTCGGTGCAACGCGGCCTGGCCACCCCGCACTACCGGCCCGGCCCTCTGGCACCGGAGGAGGACGGCGTCTACCACTTCGTGCGGCTGATGGCGCGCACATACCTGGGCACAGCGGACGACGTGGTGGCCGCGGACTGAGAAACCGGCTCGGCGGGGGTCCGGGGGCCTACGATCAGCCCATGCGTGCCAAGCGTGTATGTGTGCTGCTCTCCGTCCCGGTGCTGCTGGCCGCGGTCGGCTGCGCGCCGACCAACGTCACGCACTCGGGGCATCCGCCGGTTGCGTCCGCGAGCCCGGCGGCGAACGTCTGCGCACCCAAGAACCTGCCGCTGCAGACGGCGGGACAGCTGACCATCGCCACCGACTCGCCGGCCTACCCGCCCTGGTTCGTGCACAACGACCCCACCAACGGCAAGGGCTACGAGTCCGCGGTCGCCTACGCGGTCGCCCACCAGCTCGGCTTCTCCAAGCGGCACGTGACCTGGGTCAAGGAGCCGTTCAACAACTCCTACGCGCCGGGGCCGAAGAACTTCGACTTCGACATCAACCAGATCTCGATCACCCCGGCCCGCGCGAAGGTGGTCGACTTCTCCGACGGCTACTACCAGGCCGCCCAGGCGGTGATCGCGCTGAACAAGAGCAAGGCGGCCAAGGCCACCTCACTGGCCGACCTGAAGAAGCTCAAGCTCGGCGCGCAGACCGGCACCACCTCGCTGGAGGCGATCACCAACGTGATCAAGCCGGACGTCCAGCCGCTGGTCTTCCAGGACACCAACGCCGCCAAGCAGGCGCTGCTGAACGGGCAGGTGGACGCGATCCTCTCCGACCTGCCCACCGCGTTTTACATCACGGCGGTCCAGATCCCGCACAGCACCATCGTCGGGCAGTTCCAGCCGGTCACCGGCCGGCAGGAGGAGTTCGGGCTGCTGTTCGGCCAGGGCAGCAAGCTGGTGCCGTGCGTCAACCAGGCGCTGGCCACCCTGAAGCAGGACGGCACGCTGGACCAGCTGCAGAAGCGCTGGTTGTCCGACGTGGTCAACGTGCCGGTGCTGAAGTAGCGGGATGGCGCAAGCAGTCCAGCCTGTCGGCGACTGGTCGCCGAGCTCGCGGGAGCGGGAGCGTCAGGCGGTACGGCGCAGGCTCGGGCTGCGCTCGGCGGGGATCGCCGCGGCCGCCACCGTCCTGCTGATCGGCGCCCTCGTGCTGGTCATCGTGAACTCGCCGGGCTGGCCGCGGGTGCAGGCGACGTTCTTCTCCTGGCCGGACGCCACCGCGTCGTTCCCTGCGATCGCCAAGGGCTTCTGGCTCAACGTTCGGCTGTTCCTGGCCGCCGAGCCGCTGATCCTCGTCCTCGCGGTACTGGTCGCCGTGGCCCGCCAGTCCACCAGCCCGGCGCTGTTCCCGGTGCGGGCGCTGGCGGTGATCTACACCGACCTTTTCCGCGGCGTGCCCACCATCCTGGTGGTGTTCCTGATCTGCTTCGGCGTG
>DASTWW010000128.1:0-4021 GCA_035765755.1 Nocardioidaceae bacterium | reverse complement strand
GTGCGAGCACTTCCTCGGTGAGTACCAGCGACACGCCGTCGTGTCGAGGGAGCGCGTGGTGCTCTGGGAGACCTGCGACCTGCTCACCGGCTTGTTGCACGCCTGGACCAAGGTCAGGCTGCTCCGCGTCGAGCCGCGGCTTACGGCCCTGGTGCACCAGATCCGCAGCGCTCTCTAGGTCTTCGCAGTCCCGTCCTGGTCTGTGGGGCGCGCGTGCGCGCCGCCGTCGGCGTGGGGCGGCTCTCCACATTGCTCGCGGGGGTCTTGACGGACGCCCGGAGTGCGTCTAATATCGAACTTGTGTTCGAGTACTCTTCCGAAGATGGTGCGGCGGGTGCCGCCGGGGTGGCTCTTGCCACCGCGGACGCGGACGCCTTGGAAGCCGTCCGCCTGGGCAGTGCTTCTGATGACGTTGCAGGTGTGGTCACGAGCTCGCCCGGGTCTACTCCGACACTAGACCCGGCTGCCGACGTTCTCGCCCAGGTGCGGGCGCTGCGGGCCCGGTTGGCCGAAGCGCCGAGACAGATGTCGGACGAGCAGCGGGTGGACGCGATCCGGGCTTGCGAGGAGCTCAAGAACGCCGCGTGCGCGGCGCAGGCGCGGTGGAGCGTGGATCTGGATGCCTCGCAGCGTGCCGTGCAGGCCGCTGCGGGAGTGCCGGCGGGGATGCAGGGCCAGGGAGTGGCCGGCCAGGTGGCGCTGGCCCGACGGGAGTCCGCTCACCGCGGCGCCCGGCACCTGGGCTTGGCCAAGGTGCTGGTCGCGGAGATGCCGCACACTCGGGTCGGGCTGGGCGAGGGCTGGCTGTCGGAGTGGAGGGCCACGCTGCTCGCCCGGGAGACCGCCTGCCTGTCCGCGAAGCATCGCGGACAGGTGGATGCCGAGCTGGTCGATGCCCGCCGGGCAGAGGTGGAGTCCTGGGGCGACGCGCGGCTGGTCGCCGAGGTCCGCCGGATGGCCTACCGGTTGGATCCGGACGCGGTGCTGGCTCGGATCCGCAAGGCCGAGAACCAGCGGTGTGTCACCTCGCGGCCAGCGCCGGACACGATGGCCTACCTGACCGCGCTGCTGCCGGCCGACAAGGCGGTGGCCTGTTACGCCGCGCTCAAGCGGGTCGCGGACACCGCCCGCGCGACTGGCGACCCCCGGACGCGGGGGCAGGTGATGGCCGACACCCTGGTCGAGCTGCTCACCGGGAAGAAGATCGCCGAGGGCACCCCGGTGGAGATCGGTCTGGTGATCACCGACCGGGCCCTGTTCGCCAACATGGGCACCGCGGGCGATGCTGAGCCCGGGTCGCGGGGCGACCCACGCGAAGAACCGGCCTACCTGCAGGGCTACGGAATCGTGCCGGCCGGCTGGGCGCGGAACCTGATCGCCGGCCTTCCGGAGCAGACCAAGGCCTGGATCCGCCGGCTGTACAGCCACCCCAAGACCGGCCAGCTGGTGGCCATGGAGTCTCGTCGGAGGCTGTTCAAGCACTCGATCCGCAGGTTCACACTGATTCGGGACCAGACCTGCCGCACCCCGTGGTGCGACGCTCCGATCCGGCACGTGGATCATCCCGAGCCGCATGCCCAGGGAGGCAGGACCAGCAGGCGCAACAGCCAGGGGCTGTGCGAGGCGTGCAACTACGCCAAGGAGGCGCCCGGATGGACCGCCCGGGCGGTACCCGGCTTGGTGCACACGGTGCGCACCACGACCCCGACCGGGCATGTCTACGACTCCACCGCTCCACCCCTGCCCGGCCAGTGGCCAGCAGCCGATCCGCCGGAGGAGTCCGGCATCGGCGACGAGGTCGTCCCGGTCGACCCACTCGACGAACGTGAGCACCAAGCGCTCTTCGAGCACCTCCTCGAGCAGTACGCCGCCTGAGAGAGCCCACCTGGCTCGGCTCAAGACGCGCACGAGCGGAGCGCGACCGTCCTAGAGTTCTGAACCACAATCCATGACAGGAGTGTCGAGATGGCCGAGGTCGTGCTCTTCCACCACGTGCAGGGACTCACCGACGGCGTGCGCGCCTTCGCCGAGGAGCTGCGCGCCGGCGGTCACACCGTGCACACGCCGGACCTGTTCGACGGCGAGCTCCCGGAGAGCGTCGAGGCCGGGGTGGCCCACATGAACAGCATTGGGGACGAGGAGATGAACCGCCGTGCCGACCACGCGGTGGCCGACCTGCCGGAGGGCATGGTGTACGCCGGCTTCTCCGCGGGTGTCTATCACGCCCAGCGGTTCGCCCAGACCCGGCCGGGGGCGCGCGGCGCGCTGCTCTACGAGGCGTGCATCCCGGTCACCGGAGACTGGGCCATAGGACCGTGGCCGGACGACGTGCCGGTGCAGATCCACGGGATGGACCAGGATCCCTTCTTCGCGCTGGAGGGTGACATCGACGCGGCCCGCGAGCTCGTGCAGAAGGCGGGCTCCGAGGTGGCCGAGCTGTTCGTCTACCCGGGCGACCAGCATCTGTTCACCGACAGCTCACTTCCGTCGTACGACGCGGGCGCGGCGGCGCTGGTGCTGCAGCGGTCGCGAGACTTCCTCGACCGGTTGAAATGATCTGGCAGCGAGCCCGGGGCGTACGTCAATCGAATTAGTCATCCCTGACCCGGGGTGCCCATTTCTGAAATGGACGGGATTACGTAGGCTGGCGCGCGTCTACTCACTGCCCTGGAGGGGCCGATGAGAACCCTCGTCACGGCCGAACGATCCCCGTGGCGCTGGCCAGCGGCAGCGACTGCCTTGGTCATCGTCGCCGCACACGTTCCCGTGACGCCGTCACATCTGAGCGAGGCGCCCTACATCGGATGGTCGTTCGTCGCGCTGGAGGTGACCCTCACCGTCCTGGCCGTCGCGTTGGTGCTTCGCGACGCTCCGCTGCTGTGGTGGGCCGCTGCCGTGATCCCCGCCCTGGCGATCGCCGCCTATGCGCTCACGCGGTCGGTGGCCATGCCGTTGGTCGCCGACGACGTCGGCAACTGGGCGGAGCCGGTCGGGATCGTCGCGCTCACAGCCGAGGCGTTGCTGGTGGCCCTGGCCCTCGGCCACAACAGCCCGTTCTGGCGGCGCACTTGGGTGACGAGGCGACCCCTGCTCTTCGCCGCGACCCTGC
This sequence comes from Nocardioidaceae bacterium, assembly GCA_035765755.1. GTDB lineage: Bacteria > Actinomycetota > Actinomycetes > Propionibacteriales > Nocardioidaceae > DASSKA01. Next base: position 912 of record DASTWW010000128.1, on the reverse strand, counting down.
TGGCCGTCGGGATCGTCGCGACCGGATGCGCGGCCACAGCGGGCGTGGGCTGAACGGCGTGGTCGGGGTCCTCCGCGGTGATTTCGAGCGGCTGGTGCGGCGGGCGTTCGATCCGGTGCTGACGCCGCATGGGTTCTCGCTGTCGCCGCAGCTTCCTGCCGAGGTGGTCTTCGGACGCCGTGCCGTGGCGGTGTACGAGGCAACACCTCGGGACTTCGTGCAGCGGTTCCCGACCTGGTCGCGGCACTGGAGCTTCGAGGAGCCGCTCGAGCTCGGCTGCGTCGACGTCTGGGTCAAGGCTGATCTTGCGACCAACGACGTGCTCGCTGAATGGGAAGGCCTGGGGATTCGTCACCTGGCCGAGATGGCCGGCGTTACCGGCGACGAGAGGGTGGTCGAGCCACCGTCGCTGGAGGAGGCGCTGGCCCGCGAGGCCGACCTGTGCCGGCGAGTCTTGTCCTTGCACGCTGGCACGTGAGCGGCGCTCGGTCCACGTGAGTGACTCGTCGACGCGGCCCAGGTCGGCGCCGGTTCTGTCACGTGGGGTTCTCGGGGTCGCCGCCGAGGGTGGTGCCGGCGCCGCCGGCCTGGTGCGCGTAGCTCAGGACAACGGACCCGGTGAAGCCAGGCAGCCATAGGTGCTCGCGCGCGTCGACGGTGTAGCCGAGCTGGTCGCGGACCACCCAGGGCAGGTAGTGGTCCCTGAGGTACGGATTGTTGTTCAGGCTGGTCAGCATCGACTCCGGGTCGCCGATGGCGGACATGACGTACGGCGGGGAGTACGGCACGTCGTGGAGCACCACGGTGTTGCCCACGCACTTGATGCCGGTGGTGGCGATCACCCGCTGACCCTGGATGGTCATCGCCTCGGCGCCTCCGGCCCACAGCGCGTTCGCGACCGCCTGGATGTCC
>DASTWW010000127.1:0-5690 GCA_035765755.1 Nocardioidaceae bacterium | reverse complement strand
CCGGATGCAGGCGCTGGTCGAGGAGCACGCGCCCGGGTTCTCCTCGCGCGTGGTCTCGCGGCGGGTGCTCGGGCCGCGGGAGCTGGAGGCCCGCGACGAGAACCTGGTGGGTGGGGCGATCAACGGCGGCACCGCGCGGCTGCGCCAGCAGCTGTTCCTGCGGCCGGTGCCCGGGCTCGGCAGGGCGGAGACCCCGGTGAAGGGGCTGTACCTCGCCTCGGCCTCCGCCCATCCCGGCGGCGGCGTGCACGGCGCCTGCGGCGCGAACGCCGCCCGCGCCGCCCTCCGGTGACCGGCGCGTCCTTGTCGGCGCGACGTGCCAGGGTCCGGGACATCCCCAAAGCCCCAGGAACGGGATCCGACCTGGTCGGGCACCGGCTGACCGTTCGTGCGTCATGCGTGCCTAGTGCGGTCGAACAGCGATCTCGCTGAGGCACTGGCCCGGCCGGGGTGCTCCGGCACCCTCGTGAACCATTGACTGCCTCTCCGCCCGTTGCGAGGCTCGACAAGTCCAAGGAATGAACCCGCGACGGCAATAGAGGCGGGTCCCATGCGACCAAACCTCCCTCTTCGGACCTCCACCCTCGCACTGTGCGTGACCGTGCTGACCCTGGCACCGACGTCCGCCGCCACCGGCTTGAGGGCCGTGGCCAGTGGCGGGGCCGAGCTGACCACGCCTGGCACGAACGGCAACATCGCCTTCCGGCGCTACTTCAACGCGAACCAGACGAAGAGCGCCGTGTTCACGATGAGCCCCGACGGGACGAACGTCCGGCAGATCACCCACCCACCGATCGGCACCCAGGACGACCAGGCCGACTGGGCGCCCAACGGCAAGCAGCTGGTGCTCACGCGGCAGCCCGTGGATGCCTCCTTCTGGATCGCCGTCGTGAACTCCGACGGGAGCGGATTCCACCGGGTGACACCCGTGTGCCGGAACAAGCCCGCACCCAACCGCATCCCCGTCGGCTGCGAGGATGCCAGCGAGGCGTCGTTCGCGCCGGATGGCCAGCACATCACCTACGCCCGGGCCACCGGCCGCGTCCGGAACTTCCCGCAGTTCGGCTGGGGCCAGATCGAGCACGCGGCCGTCGCGGTCATCGGCGTCGACGGCAGCGGCAGGCGTGAGATCCTGCGGCTGCCCCGCTTCGCCGGCGACGTGCACTACCCGCAGCTGTCACCCGACGGACGCTGGATCGTCTTCGAACGGGTCAACTCGCCCTTGGCCAAGCCGAGGCTGAAGCGGGCGCTTTTCGTGATGAAGGCGGACGGCACCCAGCTGCACCGAATCACGCCGTGGAACCTGAACGGCGGCGACAACCCTGACTGGGCGCCCGACGGCTCGCGCATCCTGTTCCGGTCCAACGTCGAGGTCAACGACGAGCGCTCGCAGTTCTACAGCGTGCGGCCCGACGGCACCCACCTCACCCAGATCAGCCACTTCCCGTTCACGGGACGACGGCTGTTCTCCGCGTCGTACTCGCCCGACGGGAGGCTGATCGTCTTCGCCAAGGCAGACAGCCAGGGGCTCGGCGACGTCTGGGTCATGAACGCCAACGGGACCAATCCTCACCCGGTGCTTCAGGCCAAGCGCTGGGACAGCGCCGTCGACTGGGGCGCCGCCGCGGACTAAGCCACTGCTCGCAGCAACTGCCCGGCTGGAAAGGCGGTCACCATGAAACCACTCACGCCCACCCCTCGGATGGAGTCGGGGACCGTGCCCAACGAGCTACCGGCCACGTCACCGAAGCGGGCGCAGCCTGACCGTGCCCTCTTCCGGCTGGCCTCGGTACTCGGCGTGCTGGGCCTTGTCCTCGTGGTGGTCATGGAGGTGTTCCTCCATCCCAACGGGGCGCACCCGAACAACTCCCCTGCGGCGTTCCGCGAGTACGCCGCCTCGGCGTCCTTCACCTCCATCCACATCGGCGACTTCGTCGGGACGATGTGCATCGTGCTCGCGCTCGTGGCGCTCTATCGCGGCATTGCCCGCCAAGGTGGCTGGCCCAGAGCATGTGCCACAGTCGGCGTTGTCGCTGCCGTGGTGGTAGCAGCCGTCTTCGCCGTGCAGATGGCTGTGGACGGGGTCGCCCTCAAGTCGGCGGTCGACGACTGGGTGTCGGCACCACCTTCACAGAAGCCCGCTGCCTTCCGGGTCGCCAACGGCATCCGCGATGTCGAAAAGGGACTCAGCGGGTTCTTCCAGATCGCGAACGGGATCGCCCTTCTCGGTCTGGGACTCGCGGTTGCGCTGGGGCGCGGCCGGGTCAGGTGGCTTGGCGTCGTCGGCGCCCTCGCCGGCGTCGGTGCGCTGGTAGGGGGCTGGGCCACAGCCCACACGGGCTTCTCGATGGAAGCAAGTCGGTTCTCCTTGCCGACGGTCGTCTTGATGGCCGCGTTCGTGCTCGGCGTCTCCGCCTTGTTGTGGCGAAAGAACCTCAACTAGCTGTCAGGTTGCGTGTCGTACGCCGGGTGGTGGCTCGCGACCGCGCGTCCCTCGGTGAGGTGCCCGCCCAGGTAGGCACCGACGCCCGCCACGCCCGCTCCGGCCAGGGCCAGTCGCACGCCGGCACTGTGCCGGCCCCGGCGCCGGGCGATCCACGACGCCGCGTAGAGGCCGATCGCGGCGCCGTTGGTCGCGAAGTGCACGAGGCCGACCCGCTTGTCACGCGGGCCGAGACCCGCCCACTCCGCCCATCCGGTCCAGGCGGTCGGTGCGGCGGAGAGCAGGCCGGCGGCCACGAGCCGCTGGGCCGCAACCGAGGATCCGGACCCGCCCACGAGGTCGAGCACGCTCGCGGACAACCACGTGCCGACCGCGACATCGGTGAGCACCGGGTGGATCGCATGGCCGAGCCAGTCGCCGCGGAGCGCGGGAGCCAATGGCCCGCTCCCGAACAAGGCGTTGGTGACCGGCTCCAACGCGTGCACCGGCCGGTCGAGCGCGGAGAACTGCTCGAGCCGCAGGGTCCAGCGCACGATCCCGGGCGGCTGGTTGACGTCGTCCATGGCTCCTCCTCGAGGTGAGCCCCCTCGGCACCTCCAATCTAAGGCGGCCGGCCCCGCGACCATAGGGAGAAATCCAGATGTCCGGAGTGCGTCTTACCGGAAGTCTCGACGGTGCAGGCAGATGGCAACCACGAGTCCCGGAGGACCACCCATGTACCCCAGCGAGCACCCCACCACCGCGATGGTCCTGGCGCGCTACCGCATGCAGGAGGACATCGCCCGCGCCGAGGCGTACCGCGCCGCCAGGAACGCGCGCGCCGCCCACCCCCTCCGTCGTGGCGCGCGGAAGAACCGACCCGTTGCCCGCGGTGTGTGGCCGTTCGGCGCGCTGCGCGCCGTGCTGCGGACCTGACCGACCGAGAAGTACGACGGAGCGCCGGCCCACCCCTGTCCTGACCCCGGGCTCCAGCCTAGGGCCGCAGCCAGTTGCCGAGGTCGGCGTCGACGAGCAGCTCTCTCGCCTCGTCCTCCTGCTCGTCCGGGACCAGGATGCGCATCTGGATCGCGCCGATGGAACCCTCGAGGATGCTCATGTTCCGGTCGGTGACCTGGTAGGGGATGTCGGCGTCGCTGAGGAGGATCTCGATCACCGAGACCAGGCCGAGGTCGTTGGTGCGGACCAGCTCGGCCACGCGCTACTCGCCGACCTGGTGCAACAGCTGCTTGGCCCCGTCGTAGCCGATGTGCAGCGTGTCGGAGACGGCGACCGACGTCAGCATCGTGGTCGCCAGCCGGGTGAGCCGCGGCGCGAGCACCATGCCCGCGGTGAGCCCGGTCGCGGTCCACAGCCCGAGGCAGAACGGGCACGAGATCAGCTCGCCGGCCGCGTGCTGGAGGCCGTTTCCGCGCACCGACTCCACCACCTCGGCCTCGCCGGCCGGCCCCTCGTACCGCGTGAACGGCGCGCGGAGCGGGCTGGCGATGGCGTCCATGGCCAGCAGCCGGCTGGCTTTGTGGGTGGCGAGCGCCAGCAGGAGCGTGTCCCCGAGCTCGAACCGTTCCGGCAGTCGCGCACCGGTCGCCTTGCCCAGCCCGAACAGCCCGCACACCAGGCCACCGTAGGTGCCCATGGCGACCAGGTAGCCGCGCAGCGGCCGCTGCTCGTCGCCCGCGTAGACATCACCGATCCGCTTGAGCGCATCACGTACCCGGTTCACCGTTCTGGTCTCCTCGTGCTCGGGGAATCCGACAACCGCGGCCACGGCCCGCGGCGTGGGGACACGGCCAGCCCATCCGCTGGTGATGTGCCCTCCCCGCCGCGGGATATGCCCGCGGTCAGGCGGTGCCGGCGCAGGATGCGGCTGGTCCAGTCGGTCGAGGCGCGCCACGTGATGCGCAGTGCCGGTGGCGAACACGTGAACGGAGTACCCAGCATCGCCGCCGAGCTACCCATGCCCGACCAGAACAGGCTCCCGCCGGGCGCGTCAGCCGCAGGTGACCCGGAGGGTGGCCAGCGTGGGGTCGGCGGCGTAGGCGATCCGGACGCCGGCCGACGCCGCGTGGTCGAGAGCCGCGAGGGTGTCGGCCGTGATCCGCTCGCCGGGCGCGAGCACGGGGATGCCGGGCGGGTACGGCGCGATGAGCTCGGCGCTGATCCGGCCGAGGGCTTCGTCGATGCCGACCGTGTCCGACTCGGCGAAGTAGGCCTGCCGCGGCGGGAGCGCGGTGACCGGCTCGACGCGGTACGCCGCTGGCCCCGCCGTGGCCCGCGGAGCGCCGCGGTGCCGCTCGATCGAGTCGGCCATGGCGGCCGTGAGAGCGTTCAGTGTGTCCGGCGTGTCAGCCAGGGAGACGGCGGCGACGAGCACGTCGCGGTCGGCCGACTCGATCGGGATACCGGCCCGCAGCAGGTCCGCTTCGACGGCGTTGCCGTCGGCGCCGGTCCCGTGCAAGGCGACAGTCAGCTTGAGCGGGTCGACGGTGGGACCGTCGAGGACGACGAGGCCGTCGACCTTCCGGAGCCCGTCGCGGGCGTCACGGGTGGCCGCGATGGCGTCCTCGAGCAGGCGCGCACCGTCTCGTGCGAGCAGGGCGCGGGCCGCGTCGGTGCTGGCCAGCACGGCACCGGCCGGGCTGGTCGTCGCGATGGCCTCTACTCCGGCGTCCAGCCGGGCCGGGTCCAGCCGCTCGGTGCGCGCGAGGATCAGCGCGGCCTGGCTCCACGCGGGCAGCGTCTTGTGGGCGCTGGTCACCATCGCGTCCGCACCGAGCTGGAGCGGGTGACGGGGCAGGTCCGGGTGGAAGCCGAAATGGGCCGCCCAGGCGGCGTCCACGACGAGCGGGACGTCGTGCTGGTGCGCCACCTCTGCGAGCCCCGCGACGTCGCCCACGGTGCCGACGTACGACGGGTCGCCGACGAGGACCGCCCGCACGTCGGGGTTCTCCGCCAGCGCGCTGCGCACCGTCGCGGGGGCGACGCCGAGGGGCAGGCCGGTCGCGGGGTCGACCTCGGGGCGCACCCACACCGGCGTGAGACCGGCCAGGACCAGCCCGAGCAGGAGGGAGCGGTGCAGGGTTCGGCTGATCACCACCCGGTCCCCGTCGCTGCCCAGGGCGAGCGCGACCGCCTGGTTGGCGTGCGTGGAGCCGCCGGTGGAGAACCGGCAGAAGTCCGCTCCCCACAGCCGCGCCGCCCGGGCCTCGGCGTCGGTGAGCACTCCGGTGGAGAGCTTCATGGTGTCCAG
>DASTWW010000126.1:0-3892 GCA_035765755.1 Nocardioidaceae bacterium | reverse complement strand
GGGAGCCTGCAACCGATAGCTGTCCGCGAGAAGCTCCGTGACCTCCGCCCAATCCACCGGCCGGTGGGGCAGGTCGAGGTAGTAGCTCACATAGCCGTGGCGCGCCACGTACTTCGGCAACGCGAACCGCTCCCCGTCGGTCGCGACAAGAGCCGCGTTCTCCCCGGGCGGCACACGGGCCAGCAATGCGACCCGGCCGTCGCCGTGCTCGTTCTCGACGTACCAAGCAAAGTTCTTGCTGCCGACCCGGAAGGCCACGTGCGGCTCGTGCGACTCATCGGCGATGACCTCGGGCAGCGCGCATCCCAGCTGGACCACACGATGGCGGACCGAATCACTCATCGTTCTGCAGAGCAGTCATCGGGTGCCCGAGGAGCAACGTCGACGAACGGGTGCTGCGCGATGCGCGCCACCTCCTGGCTCGTCGACCGATTGTGCCGTGGTGCGGTCAGGGCGTCAGGTCCCAGAGGAGCCGGTAGTAGCGGGTGCGATCCGGATCGGGTCGTACGCCGTAGGCGTCGAGCAGCCGGCCTTCCCACCCGGGCCCGTAGTTCCAGACGGTGCTCCAGGTGGCGATCGCGAGATCCGCCCAGCGATCCGCCACGCCGAGGCGGCCGAGGTCCACGTGCCCGGTGCAGCGGCCGTCCTCGCCCACGAGCGTGTTGGGCGCGCAGCTGTCGCCGTGGCAGACCACCAGCACGTCGGCGTCGGGGACATCCGCCAGCAGACCGAGAGCCTCGTCGACGTCGAGGTGGCGATGATCGGGGTGCCACCTCGCCGGGTCGAGCAGGTCCTGGCGAGCGCACGCGTGCGCAGACGCCAGCCGGTCGGCCGCGGACCAGGAGAACGGGCATTCGGCGACTGGCAGCGCCTCGTGCAGCGCGCGCAGCCCCTCCCCGATCGCTGTTACTGCCAGGCCCGGCTCTCGCTTCCAGCGGTCACTGGCCGCTGTCTCGCCCGGCAGCCCGGCCGTCACCAACCACGACCCAGCCGTGTCGGCACCCTGGTCGAGCACGCGCGGCACCGGCGCGTACGCCGCGGCCCAGGCGAGCCGTGCTGCCTCCGCCGCCAGATCCAGGCCGCTGTTCGCCGGCGCCCACTTCACGAACCAGTGCCCGTCGTCGCCCACGATCTCGCACGTGACGCCGCCGAGCTGGTTGAGCCAAACCGGCCGGACCGGGCGGCCCGCCGCGATGCGTAGCACCACCTCGGGCACCGGCAGGTCGGATGCAGGCGGCCCAGCAAGCAGGGGGCCGAGCACACCTGGATGGTCTGACGCCATGGCCGAACCGTAGGCGCACTGCGCTCGCGGACCGTGGAATGAGCCGGGCGCAGATCGCCGAGAGGCGTGACGCGTCGCGGCGTCGTCTGACGAGCCGCTAAGCCGCGGCGCTTCGCGCCGACCAGTAGTCGGTTTCGCCAACGACAACCAGGTCGACCAAGGGGATCGCGTCGTGACCTTCGAGGTCGGACCATAGTTGCCTGTCGACGGGAAGCGGCCGACCATCCGCGCGCGGCACCGCCAGCAGCACCGCCACAGCGGGGACATGGTCGAGGATGCGGACCAGATTGCGCGTCATCTGCGCATCGACGTGCGCCATCGCGTCGGCGAAGGCGGACGCCAGGATCACCTCGCCCCGCGGCCCGTCCAGGAAGAGCAGCCAGAGCGAGCCTTCGTCCGCGGGTGTAAGGCGCCCCCGCAGGCCGTAGATGCGGTCGTCCAACCAGTTCGCCATGTGGTCGAGAGTGGCCAGCAATGGGTCGCGACGACACGTCCGGCAGAACATCTGTGGATGCCGCACTCCCGTGGGTAAGGTGCGAAGGACTGCGGCCCGACGGGCTTCCTCACCGGACATGCCCCCACCCGCACGACCAGTTCGTGCTGCCTGGGGAGTCCGGTGCTGCTGTACCGCGCGTCCGCGGAATCGCTGCGGTCGGAGGCACAGGCGGGGCGGTTGGCTGCGCATCTGGCGGAGCAGTACTCCTTCGCCCTTGGACGGCGTGCCGCCGATTCTGAGCGGCGCTCGTGGGAGCGAAGCCTGCCGGTGCTGGCGGACGATCTCCGGGAAGCCGGCCTTGGGCAGGTAGAGGTGCTCGCGGAGTACCAGCTTCCGCTGTCGAGCAAGCGCGTTGATGCGCTGCTCGCGGGTGTGCACCCGAAGACAGGGGCGCCGTCGTACGTGCTGGTCGAGCTCAAGCAGTGGACCCAGGCCGAGGCACACGAGGACGCCCATGACCTCTGCTACGTGGACACCTACGGACGCCACCCGGTGCTGCACCCGGCCGAGCAGGTCCGGCGATACTGCACCTTCCTCGCCGACTTCAGCGGCGCGCTCGAGGATGCGCCGGACCCGGTCGCGGGTGCGGCGTACCTACACAACGCCACCGAGTTCGGGGTCGGGTCGCTTCGGGCACTGCCCGAGGACGAGCACGGTCGGCTGTTCACCCGTGAGCGACGGCAAGACTTTGTCGACTTCCTGCAGTCCCGGCTTGCCCCTGAGCCGGGCGTCGAAGCGGCCGATCTCCTGCTGGCCAGCCGCGTCGCACCCAGTCGGCAGCTGCTGAAGGTCGCCGCGGACGAGGTGCAGACCCGCGAGCAGTTCACGCTGCTGGACGAGCAGCAGGTCGCCTACCGGCTCGTGCTCACTGCGGTGGAGCGAGCGAGGGCCTCCGACGCCAAGCAGGTGATCGTGATCACCGGTGGTCCAGGATCGGGCAAGAGCGTGATCGCGCTGTCGCTTGTCGGCGAGCTGTGGCGACAGGGTCGGTCGGCGCTGCACGCGACCGGTTCGAAGTCCTTCACACAGACGCTGCGCAAGGTGGCCGGCCGCCGCAACACGCGGGTGAAGGCGCTGTTCAAGTACTTCAACAGCTTCATGACGGCCGAACGCAACGGCTTCGACGTCCTCGTCTGCGACGAGGCGCACCGGATGCGGGAGACCTCCGCCAACCGTTACACCCGCGCGGAGCTCCGGACGGGTAGGCCGCAGGTCCGGGAGCTCATCGACGCCGCGCGCGTGCCCGTGTTTCTGCTGGACCAGCACCAGGTCGTTCGCCCGGGCGAGACCGGCACGGCACAGCTGATTCGGCAACACGCAGGCGAGCTCGGCCTCGACGTCGTCGAGATCGCACTCGACGCCCAGTTCCGCTGCGGTGGGTCTCGAACCTTCGAGGAGTGGGTGTTGCGGCTGCTCGGCCTCGATCCCGGCGGCCCGATCCCGTGGACGGGAGACACGTACTTCGAGCTGCAGGTCGCGTCGTCACCGGCCGAGCTGGAGCGCGCCCTGCAGGCGAAGGCGGATGCCGGGTACGGAGCCCGGATGACCGCCGGGTTCTGCTGGCCGTGGAGTGATCCGAGGCCGGACGGCTCTCTCGTCGACGACGTGACCATCGGGAACTGGCGACGGCCCTGGAACCTCCGCGGCGAGCGAGGTGTCGGCGGTGCGCCGCCGGCCAGCCTGTGGGCAACCGACCCGGCCGGGTTCGGCCAGGTCGGATGCATCTACACCGCTCAAGGTTTCGAGTACGACTGGAACGGCGTCATCCTCGGTCCGGACCTCGTCTGGCGGGAGGGCCGATGGGTTGCACAGCCGAAGGGGTCCAAAGACCCAGCCCTGCGCGGTCTCTCCCCGGACGAAGCTGGCCCGCTGCTCCGCAACGTCTACAAGGTTCTGCTGACACGAGGCATGGTGGGCACCGTCGTGCACTCGGTGGACCCTGAGACACAAGAACTTCTTCGGTCCTCGGTCGCCGGCCGTGCCGAAGCGGGTGGTGGATAGCTCGTGCCAGTGTGCGCTCGGCTGCTCGACGCAGGAACGCGGGCTGGACGCCGCCGGGCGGCGACTTCGGACTGGGCGGGTGACGCGGTAGTCAGCTGGCGCAGACCCGCCGT
>DASTWW010000125.1:0-34174 GCA_035765755.1 Nocardioidaceae bacterium | reverse complement strand
TGGCGGCTGGCCGCCGGAGTGTTCTTCGGGCTGGCCATCGCCAGCAAGTGGGACCCGATCTTCGTGCTCGCCGCGTCCGGGCTGCTGGTGTGGGCCTGGGACGCCGGCGCCCGCCGGTCGCTGGGCGTGCGGCACCCGTGGCTGCGCTCGGCGCTGGTGGACGCACTGCCGGCGTTCTGCTATCTCGTCGGCGTGGCGTTCGTGGTCTACGTCGCCAGCTGGACCGGGTTCCTGGTCCACGCGCACGCGTTCGAGACCGCGCTGTCCAACACCCAGTACGGGCCCTACTGGGGCGACTACGTCAAGCACGAGCCGAGCGGGTTCTTCCCGCGGGCGGTGCAGGCGCTGCGCTCGCTGTGGCACTACCACCAGGAGGTCTTCGACTTCCACACCCAGGGCCTGGACACCGCCACGCACGTCTACCAGTCCACCCCGCAGGGCTGGCTGATCCTGAACCGGCCGGTCGGCGTGGACGCCCAGCTCGGCATCAAGCCCGGGGTCGATGGGTGCGACGCCCCGGCGGGCAGCACCTGCCTGCGGCAGATCATCCTGCTCGGCACGCCGGCGCTCTGGTGGGGCGGGGTGGCGGCGCTGCTCTACAGCGTCTACGCGTGGATCGCCAAGCGGGACTGGCGCTTCGGGCTGGCGGTCGTCGGCGTGCTGGTCACCTGGCTGCCCTGGATCAGGTACGACCAGCGACCGATCTTCTTCTACTACGCGATCGCGATCATCCCGTTCACGGTCATCGCGATCACCCTGTGCCTCGGCACGCTGATCGGCGGGTCACGTGCGTCGTACCAGCGGAGAGCCTGGGGCACCGTCGTCGCCGGCAGCTTCGTGCTGCTGGTGATCGCGAACTTCGCGTGGTTCTGGCCGATCTACACCGACCAGCTCATCTCCACCCCGCACTGGCTGGAGCGGATCTGGTTCAAGCAGTGGATCTGACGTGACCGCGCGCAGACTCGGGCCGGTGGCCCGGCGGCTGGCCCGGCTGCCCGGCCGGCTCTACGACTGGCGGCTGGGCTGGCTGCTCGGCCACCGGTTCCTGCGGCTGACCCACGTCGGACGGCGCTCCGGACGCCGCTACCGCACCGTGCTGGAGGTGGTCGGACACGCAGAGCCCGGCGAGGTCGTGGTGGTGGCCGGCTTCGGCCGCTCCGCGGACTGGTTCCGCAACATCAGCGCGCTGCCGCCGATCGAGGTGGCCATCGGGCGCCAGCGGTTCCGGCCGGTGGCCAGGGTGCTCCCCGAGGAGGAGGCCGCGGCCGTGCTCGCCGACTACGAGCGCCGCAACCGGCTGGCCACCCTGGTCGTCCGCCGGGTTCTGGGCTGGCTGGTCGGGTGGGAGTACGACGGGAGCGCGGCGGCCCGCACCCGGCTGGTCCGGGAGCTGCCGTTCGTGGCGTTCCGCCGCGCCGAGTGAGCTAGCGCGGCATCATCCGCGGGGCCATGCCCTCGCGCGGGAAGCCCATGGCCAGCCAGCGCCGCATGCGCAGCAGCTCGGCGTGCTCGCTGTCCCGCATCCGGACCGCCAGCCGGGCCACCTCCGGGTGCACCGCCAGGGCCCGGACCAGCAGCCACTGGGAGAGCATCACCGCGGCCATGTGGTTGCGGACCAGCTCCTGCAGGAAGCCGCGGTCCACCACACCGGTGCGCGGATCCGGCGCGGGCGGCTCCTCCGCCGCGCTGGCCGGGTACCAGCGCTGCAGGCACTGCCCCAGCCGGGCGAGCTGCGCCGACTCGACCGCCGCCGCCGTCGCGCCGAGCGCCCGGATGTCCGGACGCAGGGAGCGCGCCATGCGCAGGTCGGCGGCAACTGCCGCGCGCCGGTTGGCCAGCATCGCCTCCAAGTAGGCGCGCTCGCTGGTGACCGCCTTCTGCATCCAGCCGTGGTAACGCCCGAACATGGCGGCCACCGGTCCGCGAGCCCCCTGCCACGGGGCGGTCGGCAGCTGTTCGCGCACGCTCATCGCCAGCGTCGGCGCCCCCAGCACCGCCAGCAACGCGAGGGACCCGAGCAAGGCGACCATCCGCAGCCTCATCCCGACTCCTAAGGTCGAGAACTCCTCCCTCGAGGGTGGTCCCGCGGCCCTCGGCGAAGGCAGGGACCTAGGTCCCGTCTGGCACCCCCACCTCGAGCGGTCCCGCGGGTCAGCCGCGCCTGGCCCGCCACTCGTCGGCGAGCAGCGCGTAGCCCATGCCGTCCAGCCACGCCCCGGACCGGTGCAGCGACTCACGCAGGGTGTGCACCTCCCGGCGCATGCCCAGCCGCTCCATCAGCCGCCAGGACGCCACGTTGTCGGCAAAGCAGTTCGCCGTGACCCGGCGCAGCCCCAGGTCCTCGAAGCACAGCCGGAGCAGCGCCTCGACCGCCTCGGTGGCGTAGCCCCGCCCGCCGTAGGACGGGTCGAGCACGTACCCGATCTCGGCCTCCACCGCCTTGGCCTGCTCGGCGACCTCGTGCTGGGCCCAGGCGTCGCCGACCGCCAGCATCAGGTCCCCGACGACCACGCCGTCGAGCTCGATCACCAGCGTCTTGGCCAGCCGCTCCGGCTCCAGGAACTTCGCCCGGTAGCCCTCGAGCGTCTCCGGAGCGAACGTGATCCACCGAGCCACGTCGTCGAGGCGGCGGAAGCGCCAGGTGGTCTCGACGTCGGCCTCCCCGGCCGGTCGGAGGGTGAGCCGCTGGGTGGGAACCGGCCACGCGATCCGGTCGAAGGTGGCTGCCATGGGCTCATCCTGCCTGGTCGCAGCCGGGACCGACGAAACCGCGTCAGCACGTGCTCGAGACCGCCTTGGACAGCTTCTTCACCGCCGACTCGAGTGCCTTCGCGTCGGTGCCGAGCTTGCTGACCGAGGTGGCCGACGGGTTGGCGACCGCTGCGCTGACGCCCGCTTGCAGCCGCTGAAGGCTCGACCTGACTGCGGTGATCTGGGCGGAGTACTGGCTGGACGCGTCCGCGGCGAGCTGCCGCACCTGCTTGCTCAGCTTGGTCAGCTGCTTCTGTAGGTCAGTGAGCGTGTTGGGGCCGAGCTCGAGGTTCTTCAGCTGGTGCACCGTCGCCTGCACCGCGTCCACGTCGCTGCAGACCGCCGGTGTGCTGGAGCACGCCGCGAGGCCGAGGCCGAGCAGCCCCGCGCTGGTCGCGGCCGCCGCGCCGCGTCGTACTGCTTGCATGGTTGCCATGCTCAACCGCACTTCGGAAGCCGGCATCGTCCGTGGAGGATGAAGAAGGCGCAGGCGTTACCCTGTCGCTGGCAACGTCCGCTGAGCGGAAAGGGTCGCGTCGGGATGGCCGCAGAGGCGGAGGGCATGCCACTGCGGGACGCGGTGGCGGACGCGCAGCAGCGCTTCGGGCTACTGGTCGCGGCGGTCCAGGAGTACGCCATCTTCCTGCTCGACCCCGCCGGAACGGTGATCAGCTGGAATCCCGGCGCGAAACGGCTCAAGGGGTACGCCGGCGACGAGATCATCGGCCGGAACTTCGCGGTCTTCTACCCCGACGAGGACCGGCAGGTCGGCAAGCCGGCCGCCGAGCTCGAGCACGCCCGCCGGCACGGGAGCCTGACCGACGACGGCTGGCGGGTGCGCAAGGACGGCACCCGGTTCTGGGCGCACGTGGTGCTGACGGCGCTGTGCGACGACGACGGCGGGCTGCGCGGTTTCGCAAAGGTGACCCGGGACGACAGCGCGGCCCGCGCGGCGCGCGAACGGGAGGCCGCGCTCGGCGAGATCACCGGCGCGCTGCTCGCCGGCCGGTCCGGCTCAGACGTGCTCGACCTGCTCGTGGTGCGGGCCCGGCAGCTCGTCGGGGCCCGCGGGACCTGGATCACCGGCACCGACCCCGCCCAGCCCTCGGCGCTGCGGGTGCTCGCCGCCGACGGGGACATCGCCCTGCCCGTCGGCTCGCTCGTGCCGCTGCAGGGCACGGTAAGCGAGAAGGTGATGGACACGGGGCAGCCGGCCGTGGTCGCCGACCTTCCGGCCGTCTCGTCCGCGCGGCGGTGGCTGGACGGCCATGGCTCGGCGCTGGTCGTGCCGCTGGTGGCCGGTGACGCCTCGCTGGGTGTGCTGGTGGCCAGCATGTCCGCGGGTGGACCGATCCTCGACGAGTCCGACCTCGACCTCGTGCGCCCGTTCGGCCGGGAGGCCGCCGTCGTGCTCGGCTATCAGCAGCTGCAGGAGGAGCTGCGCCAGCAGGAGATCATCGAGGACCGGCAGCGGATCGCCCGCGACCTGCACGACCACGTGATCCAGCTGGTCTTCGCCGCGGGGCTGACCGCGCAGAGCGCCGCATCGCGCACGGCGGAGGAGCCGGTGCGCGACCTGCTGGACAGCGTGGTGGACCGCCTCGACGAGGCGATCCGGCAGCTGCGCACCGCGGTCTTCGAGCTGCAGCCGAGCGACCACCCCCACGGGCTGCGGCAGGCGGTGCTCACTATCTGCCGGCAGGCCACCCGTCCGCTCGGCTTCCAGCCGACGGTGCGCTTCGTGGGCCCGGTCGATACCGCCCTGCCGGAGCCGGTGGCCGAGCACGCGGTTGCCGCGGTGCGGGAGATGCTGTCCAACGTGGCCCGGCACGCGCAGGCCGGCGCGGCCACCGTCACGGTCGCCGTCGAGGACGGCCTGGTCGTGGACGTCACCGACGACGGGATCGGGCCGCCGGAGGACCTGACCACCGGGACCGGCCTGTCCAACCTGCGGGCCCGCGCCGCCGAGGTCGGGGGTGGTTTCGACCTCACCTCGGGGCCGGCCGACGTGGGCAGCCGGGCGGTGTGGCGGGCGCCCCTTCCGCACTGACGGCTCGGACCGCCCGGGGTGTCCGCGATGGTGGCGGTTCGTCACCCCGGACTAGTACCAATGCAGGTTGTCAACTCTGTGTGCAGACTCCTAGCGTCCTTTGCCGAATGCCGCCTTCGGGGCGTCGGCGGCAAAGCTGCGGATAGGAGCTCGGGATGACACCCAGCCGGAGAAAGACCCGAAAGACAAGCCTCCCCCACACCCGCCGCATCACGCGCAGAGCGGTCACCTCCCTCGCCACGGTCGGCGGGATCCTGGTCAGCCTCGGCGCCACCGCACCCGCCGCGTCGGCGGCGACCGGAGGTGGCGGCGTCTGGCAGCTGGACGAGACCTCGGGCTCGGTGGTCAGCGACAGCTCCGGCAACGGCAACGACGGCACCGTGCACGGCGGCGTGGTGTTAGGGGTCCCGGGCCACACGGGCACCGCCTTCGACTTCCACGCGTCCGGCTCGTGGGTGGAGGTGCCGAGCTCGGACAGCCTGAACCCCGGTACGGCGGACTTCACGGTCTCCGCGTGGGTCAACTCCGACACCACTCCCGGAAGCGGGCAGAGCTACGAGGTCGTCCGTAAGGGACTCGGCGGCACCAGCGGCGGCCAGTTCGACCTGCAGATCGTCAACCACGGCTACGCGAAGTGCATCGCGAAGGACTCCTCGGGCAAGTCCGAGAGCCTCCGGGGGCCGGCCATCAGGGTTACGGACGGGCAGTGGCACTCTCTCGCCTGCTCCCGCACCGGCTCCACCTGGTCGGTGACCGTGGACGGGACCACGGTGTCGACCCAGGCCGGGCTCGGGTCGATCGCCAACACCAAGTCGCTGGCCATCGGCTCGAGGTACGGCAACGGCCACAACGTGCTCGGTGCCGTGGACGACGTCGAGATCTCCTTCGAGGGCACGACGCCGCCTCCGCCCCCGCCGCCGAGCGGCGGCTTCGGCGCGCACTGGACGTTCACCGAGGTCGGCAGCCCGCCGCCGGTGCTGACCGACGTCTCGGGCAACGGCAACGACGGCGCGCCGCAGGGCGGGATCGTCGGCGACGGGACGAAGTACACCTTCAACGGCACCGGGCGCGTGGAGGTGCCCGACGACCCCAGCCTCAACCCGGGCACCGCCAACTTCTCCTACACCGTCACGTTCACCACGAAGCTGCCGGCATCCGGGACCGACTTCGACGTGATGCGCAAGGGCTTCGCCTCGACGAGCGGCGGCGAGTACAAGGTCGAGGTGCTCAACGTGAACGGGGTCGCCAAGGCGTTCTGCCTGGTCAAGGACACCAACAAGCACGTGGCGCGGATCCGGGGCGGTGGCCCCACCCTGGCCGACGGCAAGACGCACACCGTCACCTGCTCGAAGACCTCCACCGGCGTGACCATCAAGGTCGACGGGCAGAGCCCGAGGACCGGGACGGTCTCCGGAGGACTCGGTTCGGTGTCCAACGGCGCTCCGCTGACCATCGGCGCCAAGGCTGACTCGGGAGGCGACTGGTTCATCGGCACCCTCTCGGACGCCTCGCTGAGCTGAGCCGGCAACCGGGCCCGCTCAGGTCGTGGAGGCGGGCGGGCCCGGTGGAGGCTGGAGCATGACCGCTTCCTCGGACGGCATCAGGATCCACAGGATCGGATAGATCAGGATCTGGCTGCCGGGGACGATCATGAGCAGCACCACGAAGACCAGCCGCGCGGCCCATGGCTCCATACCGAAGCGCCTGCCGAGGCCGGCGCACACGCCGCCCAGCACACGTCCCTCCTCCGGTCGGACCAGGTTCTGACGGGCGAAGGCCTGCTGGATCTCGTTCATGATCGGCGCACTTCCTCGCGATGGTGCACTCGGGGACTTGTGGACACCTCCACGGTGCGCCGGCAGCTGCGGTCCGGACAGGGACCAACGTCGGGCTGGTGGAGACCTTGTGCCCCTGAACGCCTCGACCACCGCCGGCGAGGGTGGAGGTGACCAGCGTTCACCGGGCGAACGAACGAGACCTGCAGTCAGAGTGAGGGAGCGAGGTGGAGCTGAGGGGATTCGAACCCCTGACCTTCTCGTTGCGAACGAGACGCGCTACCAACTGCGCCACAGCCCCGCTGCTCACGGTTCAACCCGCAAGCGAGCAGAAAACATACCATCCGGCAGGCACCCTGCCCGAATCGGGAGGCGAGGGTGGGCGCACGAGGCAACTCCCACGGAAACGGGAACCCCGCCATGGGGAATCAACCATGGCGAGCGGCACTCCACGGGCAGTTCCTGCCGACGCTGTGTCGCCCGCATGGTGGTGGCGTGCCGCTGTGCCGACGGGTCAGGATCCGACCGCGCGCTGCTCCGCAGCGGTGTCCTCGGAGGGAGCGGACGCGGAGGCAGCGGAGGCGTTGGCCTCCTCGACCAGTCGGCTGTCCTCGGCGCTGCGCCCGGAGGTCCAGGCGTCCGGCCCGTTGAGGTCGATGGTGCGCACCGTGCGCGCGGCCTTCGCCTTGCCGACGTAGGTAGGCAGGGTGACCGGCAGCGGGTCCCACAGCGACTCGCCGTCCACGGTGGTGACGGTGACCGCGACGGTCTGCTGCTGACCGGCATGGACCGCAGCGGCCTCGGCCTCGGCGAGCGAGGACGCCCCGGCCGCGGCACGCAGCGAGGCGGCCGACAGCGTGACGGTCTCCTCCTCGTCCGGCCCGACGGACCGGCGGGGGTTGCCGTACGGCGCGTCGACACGGATCGCCCGGCGCGGCGCGATGGCCCCCTCGGTGGCGGCGGTGTCCCCGGCGGCAGGCGCCCAGACTGCCTCGGACTGACGACGGACTTGGGTGCGGCACAGGAACAGGTACAGCAGGGTGAGCACCGACGGGATGGCCACCGACCACCACGGCACCAGCGCGAACGCCGCGACCCCGATCACCGCGGCGTCGATGAGGAGCAGACCGAGCAGGATGCGGCGGCGCCGGCGGGCGGCGGCGCGGGCCGCCGCGCGCTCGGCCGGCTTGGCCGCCGAACGCGCGGTAGCGGCTGCCGGCGTAGCCGGCGCGGGCGTGATCACCCGGGCGCTGCCGGCCGGTCGAGACGGGGTGACGACCAGACGCGTGTCGCGCCGGTTCACCGGCTCCCGTCTGGCCAGCACCCGCATGGCGTTGGAGAAGCGTTCCACCGACCGGGTGCGCGCCACCTCGTCATGGTGCTTGAGGGCCTTGGGAATCAGGTAGACAGCCCACGCCACTGCCAGCACCACGAAGATGATCCCTGACAAGTCCACGCCCTGACGATAGGAGTGCCGCGGCGTTCCGCCCCGCAGGCGGAACGGTGTGTCGCAAGACAACTCCTGTTACTGGTGTGATTTCAGGGGTTTGGCGCGCCGTACCGTTCCTGGTACCTCCGCAGCAACCCTTCCGGCACCTCCTCGGCGGTCACCGCGAACAGCAGGTGGTCGCGCCAGTCGCCGTCGATGTGCAGGTACTTCGGCGCCATCCCGATCCGGGTGAACCCCAGCTTCTCCACCACCCGCAGGCTCGCCGTGTTCTCGGGCCGGATGGCCACCTCGATGCGGTGCAGGTCGAGCTCGAACAGGCAGTAGTCGACGGTCAGCGCGACCGCGGTCGGCATCACGCCCTGGCCGGCGTACCTCCGGTCGATCCAGTAGCCCACCTGGCCCCACCGCGCCGAGCCCGCGGCGATGTTGGTGACCGTGAGCTGGCCGGCGAACACCCCGTCCACGGTGACCGCGAACGGCAGCGCGCGGCCGTCGCGGGCCTGCCGACGCAGGTCGCGGACCAGTCCGCGGAACGTGCGCGGCCCGCTGCGGTCGCCCGCCGGCACGGTGGCCTCCCACCGCCGCAGCCAGTCCACGTTGCGGGCCCGGACCTCGCGCCACACCGCCGCGTCGCCCATCGCCAGCGGCCGCAGCCCCACCCGACCGGAGCTCAGGTGCACCCGCCAGAACCCACTACCGCTGCTCGCCATTCGAGGCCGCCTCAGTGATCGCCGCCGGCGATCTGGCTCAACGCGTGCACCAGCAGCGGGCAGACCACCGCCAGCCCGTCCTTGACGCCACCTCGCGAGCCGGGCAGGTTCACGATCAGGGTCTGCCCGGCCACCCCGGCCAGCCCCCGCGACAGCGCCGCGGTCGGCACGCCCTGGGCCAGACCGTGCGCCCGGATCGCGTCGGCGATGCCGGGCACCTCCCGGTCCAGGAACGGCCGGGTCACCTCCGGGGTCACGTCGGTGGGAGTCAGCCCGGTGCCGCCGGTGGTGAGCACCGCGCGGTCCCCGCGGGCGAGCGCGTCGGTGATGGCGTCGGCGACCGGCTGCCCGTCGGGGACGACGATCGGGCCAGTCACCTCGAAGCCGAGTGCGGCCAGCGCCTCCACGATCAACGGGCCGCCGGTGTCCTCGTAGACCCCGGCCGCGGCCCGGTTGGAGGCGGTGATCACGCTCGCCGTCAGCTCCGTCGTACTCATGAGCGCGTCCAGTCCCCGCTCTTGCCGCCGGACTTCGACTCCAGCCGCACGTCGCTGATCACCGCGCCCTTGTCGACCGCCTTGACCATGTCCACCACGGTGAGCGCGGCCACCGACACCGCGGTCAGCGCCTCCATCTCCACGCCGGTGCGGTCAGTGGTCCGCACGGTCGCGGTGATCTGCACCGCGTCGTCGGCGACGGTGAGGTCGACCGCCACGCCGGAGATGGCCAGCGGGTGGCACAGCGGCACCAGGTCCGGCGTGCGCTTGGCGGCCATGATGCCGGCCACCCGGGCCACGCCGAGCGCGTCGCCCTTGGGCACCCCTTCGCCGCGGAGGAGCCCGACGACGGTCGGCGAGACCAGCACTTGGCCGGTGGCCACCGCGACCCGGGTCGTGACGTCCTTGGCGGACACGTCGACCATCCGCGCCGCGCCGGACGCGTCGACGTGGGTGAGCCGCGGCTCCTGGTCGGTCATCAGAAGTCCCGGTCCAGCACCAGCACCTGGACCTGCGAGCCGGGCGGCACCCGGGTCACGTCCTCGGGCACCACGATCAGCGCGTTCGCGTCGGACAGGTCGCCCATCAGGTGCGAACCGTGCCCGCCGACCGGCGAGACGTGGCCGCCCATCTTGTCGATCTCGAACCGGGCGCGCACGAACTGCCGGCGCTCCGGCGCGGAGGCGAAGCCCTGGTCGACGACGGCGCGGACCAGCGGGCGGCGGTAGGGCAGCCGGCCCATCATCCGCCGGATCGCCGGCACCACGAACACCTCGAAGGAGACGTACGACGAGACCGGGTTGCCCGGCAGCGTGAAGATCGGCGTGCTGTCCTCGCCGACCATCCCGAACCCCTGCGGCTTGCCGGGCTGCATGGCGACCTCGCCGAAGGCGACCGACCCGAGCTCGGAGAGCACCTCCTTCACCACGTCGTAGGCGCCCTTGGACACGCCGCCGCTGGTGACCACCAGGTCCGCGCGCACCAGCTGGTCGCTGAGCGCGTTGGTGAACTCGTCTGGGTCGTCGGTGACGATGCCGACCCGGTAGGCGATCGCGCCGGCCGCGGTGGCGGCAGCGGCCAGCATGTAGGAGTTCGCGTCGTAGATCGAGTCGTGGCTCAGGGTGCTCCCCGGCTCCCTCAGCTCCGAGCCGGTGGACATGATCACCACCCGCGGCCTGGGCCGGGAACGCACCTGCGCACGACCGACCGAGGCGAGCAGCCCGAGCTGGCGCGGACCGAGGACGGTGCCGTCCTCGAGCAGGATGTCGCCGGTCTGCACGTCCTCGCCGCGGCGGCGGATGTGCTGGCCCTCGGCGGGCGCCTGGAAGATCCGCACCGCGGCCGCCCCGCCGTCGGTCCACTCGACCGGCACCACCGCCTCCGCCCCCTGCGGGATCGGCGCCCCGGTCATGATCCGCACGGCGGTACCCGGCGACATCGCGAGCAGCCTGCTCTGCCCAGCAGCCATCTCACCGACCACCGGAAGGTGCACCGGGTGGTCCTCGCTGGCGGTGGCCACGTCGGCGAAGGTGACCGCGTAGCCGTCCATCGCCGAGTTGTCGAAGGACGGCAGGTCCATCGGGGCGGCGATGTCCTCGCACACCGGCAGGCCGTGCGCCTCCAGCAGCGGCTGGTCGTACGGCGCGAGCGGCTCGATCGCGGACAAGATCCGTCCGACGTGCTCCTCGACGGAGCTCAACCGGTCCTGCGGCATGGCGATGACGGACATGGGCAGAACCCTAGTCGCCGAGCGTGGTCCCGGGCTCGACACGTCCGGGCGCATCCGGCTGCTCGAGCACGACCTCGCCCACCACGCTCACCCCGCCCCCGAAAGTCCAGTCGCCGTGGACGGTCAGCGACCTCGCCCGGCGCAGCGACGGCGGCCCGTCGGCGAACCGGCGGTCGAAGTCGTCAACCAGCTTGTAGTACGCCTTGTCCAGGTCCACGAACGGCACCCGCTCCGGCACCTGGCGCAGCACCGACCCGTCGCCGAGCTCGTAGCAGTCCGAGCGCAGCACGAGCAGGTCATCGGTGGTCTTCACCGGCACGAACCGGTCCCGGCCCACCTCGATGGTGGTCGCCCCGTCGAACACCTCGATGGCCGCGCCCATCGCGGTCTCGATCTGGATCACCTCGGGGCTGTCCGGGTCCGAGGGGTCGACGGTCTTGGTGTTCTTGATCAGCGCCAGCCCCAGGATGCCGTCGCGGCGGTCCAGCTCCTCCTGCACCGCGCGCAGGTCGAACCAGAGGTTGTTGGTGGACATGTACCGGTGCCGGTCCAGGTCGGCCAGCGCCTCCTTGTCCTCGGGCAGCGTCTGCGCCGTCTCGCGCAGCACGATCCGGCCGTCGCTGCGGCGGGTGGCGAAGTGCCCGCCCTTGCGGTCGGAGGGAGTACGACGGACCGCCTCGATGGCGAACGGCGCCCCCGACCCGGCGAACCAGCCGGCCACCCGGGCCGACGGGACCGCACCGAGGTTGTCGGCGTTGGACACGAAGGCCTGGGTGAAGCCCGCCTCGACGAGCCGGTCCAGCAATCCGCTGCCGCGCAGGGCGGTGTAGAGGTCCCCGTGGCCGGGCGGGCACCACTCCAGCTCCGGCTCGGCCGCCCAGGTGACCGGGGTCAGGTCGTCCGCGCGCAGCTTGGGCTCCTTGTTCTGCAGGAACTCCAGCGGCAGACCCTCGACGGCCAGGTCGGCGTACTTCCCCAGCGCGGCCAGGGTGTCCTCCGACGTACGGAAGCTGTTCATGAACAGCAGGGGCAGCCGCGCGTCGTACTCCTTGCGGAGCGCGAGCACCTGCTCGGCGATCACGTCCAAGAAGCACCGGCCGTCGCGGACCGGGAGCAGCGACTTGGCGCGGTCCATGCCCATCGAGGTGCCGAGCCCACCGTTGAGCTTGATCACCGCTGTGCGGCCGATCGCCTCCCGGGCCAGGTCGTCGGGCACGTCGACGTCGGCGAGCGCGTCCATCTCCAGCGGCTCGATGCTGGACTCGGGCACCATCCCGGTCTCGCCGGACTCCACCAGCCGGTAGTAGTGGGCGAACACCTCGATCGCCACGGGGTCCACCCCCGCCTGCGTCATCTTCTCGCGCGCCTGGGCCAGCCCCTCGTCACTCATGCCCCGATGCTAGGGGGCACCGTTACGGTGAGCACATGGACACCGGGGTCGACGCGCGGAAGATCGCGCTGCGCGACCAGCTGGTGACCGAGCGGCGGCGCCGGCCGCTGACGCAGATCGTCGCGGACGCGAACGCGATCGCCGAGCACCTGCTCGCCGCCGACGAGGTACGACGGGCCGCCACCGTTGCCGCCTACGTCTCGGTGAGCACCGAACCCGGGACCGGCCCCGTGATCGAGACGCTGCACGCGATGGGCCGCCGGGTGATCCTGCCACTGCTCCTGCCCGACAACGACCTGGACTGGGCGGTCTACACCGGACCGGAGGGGCTGATGCCGGGCCGGCGCGGCACCCTCGAACCGGGCGCTCCGGGTCTCGGGCCGGAGGCGCTGTCCACCGCCGACGTGGTGCTCGCCCCCGGGCTGGCCGCGGACCGGACCGGGATGCGGCTCGGCCGCGGCGGCGGCTCCTACGACCGGGCGCTGGCCCGGGTGCCGGTCGGCACATTCGTGTGCCTGCTGCTGTTCGACGGCGAGATCCTCGACGCCGTGCCCGCCGCGGAGCACGACCGGCGGGTCACCGCCGCGGTCACGCCGAGCGGGATCACCCGCTTCGGCGCGGCACCAGGGTGAGCGTCTGGTCCGCGGCCGCCTGCACCGCCTTCGACGTGAACGGCCACGGCAGCGTCTTGCCCTGCACCCACAGGTCGGTCTGGTCGGTGTAGTGGGAGCTGAACGCATGGCCGGACACCCCGGTCAGGTTCACCCACGTCGACCGGTCCAGGTCGGCCAGCGACACGACCATCCGCATGGACGGGGCCACGGTCACGTCGTACCCCTGCGCGGCGTCCCACGACGTCGCGTCCACCACGTCCGGCCCGCCCCCCACCTGGTAGCCGCCGCGGTTGAACAGCCAGCGCACCAGGCCGATGTCGGACTGGCCGAGGCTCTGGTTCTCCAGGTTCAGCAGGTGGTGGTGGCCCCACGTCCAGTCCGACGGCCGGCGCGTCTGGGTGCGCACCAGCTCGTTGCGGGCATCCTCGAGCGCCTGGCGCAGGATGTCGTCGCGAGACTCCACGCGCGCCTTGGTGGTCACGTCGTCCCACCAGCGGCTGTGCGGCCGGGTGAGCAGTCGGCGCATCACCTCGTACCAGCGGTCGCCGCCGCTCGGCCAGATCGCCTCGGGCAGCTGGTCGTGGAAGGTCAGCGCGAGGGTGTCCCGCCACACCGCGTTGTAGTAGGCGGCGGCCGCTGAGTCGGCCGACTGCGTGTAGTCCCAGCCGCGCAGCAGCCGCTGGCCCGCGGAGAAGTACGACGAGGGCACCAGGATCTTGTTCAGGTAGCGCACGAACGTCGGAGCGAACCCGTTGCGTGTGTCGAGCTGGATCGCGGACATGTCCACGGGACTGAGCTTGCCCTTGCTCTTGAGAAGGTCCACGATCCGCTGGCTGCGGTAGCCGTAGGACCAGGAGTCACCGAGGTAGTAGGGGTACTTCGGCCCGATGACCGCCTGGTTGGCGGTGGCCACGAAGCCGTCCTCGGGGTCGAGCACGTTCGGGAGCGCGTCGAACGGGACGTACTTGCCGGTCCAGTCGTCCGAGGGCAGCCAGCCCTCGGCCGGGTAGTCGCCGCTGTTGCCGGACTTGCGGATCGGGATCAGTCCCGGCGCCTGGTAGCCGATGTGCCCGGCCTTGTCGGCGTAGACCATGTTCTGCGCGGGCACCGCGAAGTCCGCGGCACCGGCCCGGAACTGGTCCCAGTCGGTGGCCTGGTCGATCTCGAACAGCGCGTCGGCGGTCCGGTTCGGGGTCAACGCGGTCCAGCACAGCGCGACCGCGTAGCCGTTGCCGCGCGGCGGCGCGCCGTTGCCGGTCGGCGCGTCCGCGCCGACCGTGCTCAGCTGCGCGGACACGTCGGAGAGCAGCGGCCCGTGCGGGGTGGCGCGGACCTGAAACGTGACCGGCTTGTGCCCCTGGATCTTGACGGTCTCCTCGTGGATGCTCAGCGGCAGCCACTTCCCGTCGTACAGGTAGCGGTCGCCACGCACCTTCTCGAGGTACAGGTCGAGCACGTCCGGGCCGAGGTTGGTGAACCCCCAGGCGATCTGCTGATTGTGGCCGATCACCACCCCCGGCAGGCCTGAGAAGGTGAACCCGGCGACGTCGAAGGGGCAGGCGCTGGTCAGCCGCCGACAGTGCAGCCCCATCTGGTACCAGATCCCGGGCATGCTCACCGACAGGTGCGGGTCGTTGGCCAGGATCGGCTTGCCGGTGGTCGAGTGCGCCCCGTCCACCGCCCAGCCGTTGCTGCCCACCCCGGCGCCGTGCCCCATCAGCTCCGGCAGGTGCTTCAGGCCGGTGCTCAGGGACTCGAGAGTGTGCACCACGGTCGGCGACAGCGCGGGCCGGGCCGGCAGCCGGCTCTGCATCCCGGTGGCCGCATCCTGCTCGAAGACCCCGTCGACCACGCCGCCCTGGTCCACGATCGGCCGGTGCCGGTCGAAGGGGTACGGCGGGAACAACTGGTCGACCTGCTGCGGGGTGAGGTTCACCGACGCGATCGCCCGCTCGATCTCGTCGTCCATGTTCCCCCGCAGGTCCCAGGCCATCGCCATCAGCCAGGACACCGAGTCCACCGGCGTCCAGTCGGCGGGCCGGTAGTTCAGCCCGTTGAGGGCCAGCACGGAGTACTCCAGCGACATCTCCGAGGGACTGTGGCTGTGGATGTAGGCGTTCACCCCGGCGCTGTAGGCCTGCAGGTAGGCCAGCGTCTCGGGCTTCAGCAGGGACAGCTCCTGCTCGGCGACGTGGCGCCAGCCCATGGTGCGGATGTACATGTCCGCCTGCAGGGCCGGCTTGCCGAGCAGCTCTGACAGCGTTCCCGAGGTGACGTGCCGACGGAAGTCCATCTCGAAGAACCGGTCCTGCGCCTGCACGTAGCCCTGAGCGTAGAACAGGTCGTGCGTGGTGTCGGCGTACACCTGGGGGATGCCATGGTCGTCGCGGACCACGGTCACCTTGGCCCCCAGCCCCGGCACCGCGATCGTGCCCGAGGTCTGCGGGAAGGACCGGCGTACCACCGCGACGCCGGCCAGCAGGGCGGCGAGCAGGACCAGCACGACCGCCACCGCGACGTACGTCGCCCAGCGGGCCGAGCGGGGCAGCGACCGGAACCGGCCGCGCGGGTAGCTCCGAGACGGGGTCGAGGCGGACGCGGACACGGCCGCCATTGTGCCGCAGCGGGACGGGAAGTTTACGGATCGCCGCGACGTTGCGATAATTGGCAGTCCCATCGGGCGAGTGCCAGATGACAACAGTTCGGATTTCCCCCGCACGGGGGATGGAGTTCGCGGAGGACCGGGTGCCGACCTACCAGTACGCCTGCACGGAATGTGAGCACGCCTTCGAGCAGGTGCAGAGCTTCACCGAGGACTCGCTGACCGTGTGCCCTCAGTGCGAGGGCCGGCTGCGCAAGGTCTTCAACGCCGTGGGTGTGGTGTTCAAGGGGTCGGGCTTCTACCGCACCGACAGCCGCACCGACGCGCGCAACGGCTCGAGCAACGGCTCGGCCGGCTCGAAGACCAGCTCGGACTCCGGGTCCTCGAGCTCCTCGGACTCCGGCAGCTCCTCCACCAGCTCCAACGGGTCCAACCGCTCCGCGAACAGCTCGGGCAGCTCGTCGAGCGCCAAGACCTCCGACGCGAAGGCCGGCTCCGCCGCCTGACCCCCGCGTTCCTTACCGATATCGTGTCGATATCGCGACCTATACGTCGCGCTTGGCGCACCAATATCGGTATCTGGGCGGGCTGTGGACGACGGGCGACGCGGGAGGGCGGATCGCGCCTAGCCTGCGGGGATGCTGCTGCCCACCCCACCGTGGCTCGCCGCCGCCCACCGGCGGTTGCGCCGCGCCGTCCTGACCCACCGGCGGCTGCTCGCCGCACTGGCCGCGGCGTCGGCCGCCGCGATCGCGCTGCAGGCGGCCGGCGCTCCACCGCCGGAGACCACTCCTGTGCTCACCGCCGCCCACGACCTCGCGCCCGGGACCGTGCTGACCGCAGCCGACCTGCGGCGGGTCGGGTTCGCGCCGGGCACCGTTCCGGCCGGCGTGGTGGACGCGCAGCAAGCCCTGGGACGTACGACGGTGGGGCCGGTGCGCGAGGGGGAGCCGATCACCGACGCCCGGCTGCTGGGTGCCGGACTGCTCGACGGCCGGCCCGGCCTGGTCGCGGTCCCGGTCCGGATCGGGGACCCCGGCGCGGTGGGCCTGCTCCGGGTCGGCGACCGGATCGACGTGCTCGCCGCGGACCCGCAGGCTCGCTCCCCCGCCGAGCTGGTGGCCACCGGCGCGCTCGTCCTGGCCATCCCGCGAACCGGGTCCGACCGGGTCCCGGGACCGCTGTCCGGAGCCTTGGTGGTGCTCGCGGTGCCCGAGCAGACGGCGCGGGTGCTGGCCGCGGCGGGCGTTTCGTCCTTCCTGTCAGTGCTCCTCAGGGCCTAGCGTCTGTGCCCTCGGACCCATTCCGGACGGGAGAGTTCACATGCTCAAGGGCTTCAAGGACTTCATCATGCGAGGCAACCTGGTCGAGCTGGCCGTTGCCTTCATCATCGCCACCGCGTTCGCGGCGGTCGTGACCGCGTTCGTCGGCTTCATCATGAGCATCATCAGCAAGGTCGCGGGCGGACCGCCCAACCTCGACGACATGCACCCAGGCGGCATCCTGATCGGCCCGGTGCTCACCGCACTGATCTCGTTCCTGATCATCGCCGCGGTGGTCTACTTCCTCGTGGTCGTCCCCTACAACAAGCTCCAGGAGCGCCGGGCCCGCGGCCAGGAGGAGGCGCCCACCCCACCGGCGGAGGACGTCGCGCTGCTCACCGAGATCCGGGACCTGCTCGCCAACGGCAGCCGGCCCACCAGCGGCATCTGAAATCTCGAGACGCTCTCTTCGCTCGCTCCTGGACCGCCTCAGCGCGAGGGGCCGTGGTGCGGGGGCACCTGGCTGCGCAGCCAAGCGTCGCGCCCGGCCTCCTCGCGGGCGCCGTGGTCGCGTTCGTCGCCGGTGGTGCCCGGCAGCACCTCGCCGAAGACCTCGGCCAGCCGCCGCCGCCGCGCCGCTTCCTGCCGGGCCGCCCGGTGGGCAGGCTCCGCGGTCGGTTGGGGGGCCGGCTGGGGGGTCGGCTGGCGGTCGGAAGTGTCCGTCACTTCATCCACTGCTGAGCGCTCCGGTCGCACGGCGTCGAACCACGACGCGTCGAACCCGGCGCGCCGTGGGGTCCAACCGGTCTGGCAGGTGAAATGTTCCGAGCTGACCCGCAGCGAGCGGGCCAGCGGCTCCAGCCGGACCCCGGTCAGCCGCCGAGCCACCGGCCCCGCGAAGCCCGTGCCACGCCGGCCCGAACGGTGCACCGGGTGGCCCGCGGCGATCTGGAACCCGTGCACCAGGTCGGCCCTCCGCACCGGTGCGGCCCCCACGTTGTAGACGCCGCTCGGCGCCGCCAGGGCGGCGAGCACCGCCGGGCCGAGGTCATCGGTGTGCACCGGATGCGTCCAGGACCGCGGGGAGCCGATCGCCACCGGCCGGCCGTTGCGCGCGGCCTGCAGCCGCCACCGGGTCAGCGGGTCGTCGCCGATGATCATCCCGAACCGGAGCACCACCCCGGACCGCGGACCGGACTGGTAGGCCTGCACGTGGGACTCCCCCACCGCCGCGGGCTCGGTGGCTCGGGTGATCGCCAGCGGCGACGACTCGGTGATCACGGCATCCCCCTGGTCGGCGTACAGCAGGGAGACGCTCTCCTGCACGAGCCGCCGCACGCCGGCCGCCCGCGCCGCCTCGACCACGGTCGCCACCCCGTCGGTGCGTAGCCGGTCGTTCTTCTGCCAGTTGCGTGGCCGGATCCCGGCCAGCCCGATCGGCACCTGGGTGGCGAAGTTGCACACCGCGTCGCAGCCCTCGAACATGGCCACCAGCCGGTCGCGGTCGAACAGCCCGGCGACCACCGCGGCCGCCCCCAGCCGCTCGAGCTCCGCAGCCTTCGTCGAGGTGCGCGCCAGCCCGACGACCTGGTGCCCGGCCGCCAGCAACGCCCGGACGGCGGCAGTGCCGATCACTCCCGTGGCCCCGGTGATTGCGACCTTCAACGCGCGGATTCCTTTGTCAGCTCGATCCCCCACCGAGCCCCCTCCCGGCCCGGTACGACGCTCAAGTCTCTGATAACAGATTCGTAACGGCAACCCCTTCCGCCACACCGGGCGCGAATTTGCCGAAGCGTCAGGCCAGGGACCGGTAGAGCGCCACCGTCCTCTCGGCCACCGCGCCCCAGCCGAACTCGCGCACCGCCCGCTCGCGTCCGGCCGCTCCACACCGCTCCGCGAGCCCCGGGTCGGCGGCCAGCCGGTTGACCGCGGCGGCCAGCCCGCGCTCGAACCCGGCCGGGTCGGCCTGGTCGTAGTCGACGAGCAGGCCGGTCTCGCCGTCGGCGACCACCTCCGGGATGCCACCCACCCGGCTGGCCACCACCGCCGTCTCGCAGGCCATCGCCTCCAGGTTCACGATGCCAAGCGGCTCGTACACCGACGGGCAGCAGAACACCCGGGCGTGGCTGAGCACCTGACGGACCTCGGCGCGCGGCAGCATCCGCGACTCGACGACGACGCCGTCGCGGGCGGTGCGCAGCGCGGCGATCGCCGCGTCGGTCTCCGCCTTCAGCTCCGGGGTGTCCGCGGCGCCGGCGAGCAGCACGATCTGCAGCGCCGGGTCGAAGTCCAGTCCGGCGCGCAGCAGGTGCGGCACGCCCTTCTGCCGGGTGATCCTGCCGACGAACACCGCGTACGGCCGGACCGGGTCGACGCCGAGCCGCTCGAGCACGTCGGTGCCCGGGTCCGGCCAGTACGCGTCCGCCCCGCCGGGGGTGGTGTCGATGCCGTTGTGGATCACGCGCACCCGGTCCGGGTCGAGGAAGGGGTACGACGTGAGCACGTCGCGCCGCATCCCCTCGCTGACCGCGATCACGGCGGTCGCGCCGGCGTACGCCGTCCGCTCCGCCCACGACGACAGCCGGTAGCCGCCGCCGAGCTGCTCGGCCTTCCACGGGCGCAGCGGCTCCAGCGAGTGCGCGGTCACCACGTGCGGTACGTCGTACAGCAGCCCCGCCCAGTGTCCGGCCATGTTCGCGTACCAGGTGTGCGAGTGCACCAGGTCCGCCTCCGCGACCCCCGCCGTCATCGCCACGTCGGTGGACAGCACCTGCAGGGCCGGGTTCGCACCGGTCAGCCGTGATTCATGCTCGGTGTGCGCGGTCGCTCCGGGTCGCGGCTCCCCCATGCAGTGCACGTCCACGTCGACGAGCCGACGCAGCTCCCGGACGAGGTAGTCCACATGTACCCCGGCGCCGCCGTACACGTCGGGCGGGTACTCCCTCGTGAGGATTGCTGCGCGCATGCCGCGAATGTATCCGGCTCGGGCACGTTTCACCCGACTCCCCGCGGGCTATCGTTCCTGGCATGGCGAAGGTGCTGGCGATCGTGCTGGCGGGCGGCGAGGGGAAGCGGCTGATGCCGCTGACCGTCGACCGAGCCAAGCCGGCCGTCCCGTTCGGCGGCAGCTACCGGCTCATCGACTTCGCGCTCTCCAACCTGGTCAACGCCGGCTTTCGCCGCTGCGCGGTGCTCACGCAGTACAAGTCGCACTCCCTGGACCGCCACATCTCGGTGAGCTGGCGGCTGTCGGCGATCCTCGGTGACTACGTCACCCCGGTGCCGGCGCAGCAGCGCCGCGGCCCGCAGTGGTACCTCGGCAGCGCCGACGCGATCTATCAGTCGATGAACCTGATCAACGACGAGCGGCCCGACGTCGTCGTGGTGTTCGGCGCCGACCACGTCTACCGGATGGACGCCGCCCAGATGGTGCAGGCACATGTCGACAGCGGCGCAGACGTGACGGTGGCCGGCATCCGGGTGCCCCGCAAGGAGGCCTGGCAGTTCGGGGTGATCAAGACCGCCGCGGACGGGGTGACCATCGAGGAGTTCCTGGAGAAGCCCGCGGACCCGCCCGGACTGGTGGACTCCCCTGACGAGGCGTTCGCGTCGATGGGGAACTACGTTTTCAGCACCGACGCGCTGGTGGAGGCGCTCGAGCGGGACGCCGTCAACCCGAACTCCCGCCACGACATGGGCGGAAACATCATCCCCCTGCTGGTCGAGGAGGGCCGCGCCGGCGTCTACGACTTCAAGCGCAACGTCGTACCCGGATCGACGGAGCGGGACCGCGACTACTGGCGCGACGTCGGAACCCTGGACTCCTACCACGAGGCTCACCTGGACCTCGTCTCGGTGAACCCGGTGTTCAACCTCTACAACACCGACTGGCCGATCTTCACCTCTCACCCGCAGCTGCCCGGCGCCAAGTTCGTGGAGAACGCCGCCTCCTGCGACTCGATCGTCTGCGCCGGCTCCATCGTCTCGGGGGCGCGCGTGGACAGCTCGGTGATCGGCACCAACGCGTACGTCGCCGGTGGGGCCCGTGTCGAGCGCAGCGTG
Source organism: Nocardioidaceae bacterium (assembly GCA_035765755.1). Lineage (GTDB taxonomy): Bacteria > Actinomycetota > Actinomycetes > Propionibacteriales > Nocardioidaceae > DASSKA01. Next base: position 13,282 of record DASTWW010000125.1, on the reverse strand, counting down.
GTGATGGACAACGTCACGATCGGACGCGATGCCCTGGTCCGCAACGCGATCGTCGACAAGAACGTGATTGTGCCGGACGGGGCCTGCATCGGGGTCGACCACGAGGAGGACCGGCGGCGCGGGTTCACGGTCAGCGAGCGCGGCGTGACCGTGCTCGGGAAGGGCCAGCTGGTGCTGCCCTGACGCCGGCGGACCGGCGGGCTATCGGGTGACGGTCAGCGGGAAGCTCTGCGTCGAGCCGGCCGCGGACACCACGACCTTCAGGTGGGCCGGCTGGTCCAGCTCCACGTTGGTCTGGCCGAGGTCCTGCGCCGGTGCGACCAGGGCGGCGACCTGCTGACCGGCTGGGTTGGTGACGACCAGCTGGTACGGAGCCTGAGCGTGGTTGAACAGCTCGAGCTTGACCACCTCCCCGGCGCGCACGGTCAGGTCCGGCTCGGTGCTGACCTCGCCCTGCGGGGTGACCTGGAACGCGAAGAGCTTGTCGTAGGAGGTGGCCTGGCCGCCGCCCTCCTCGATCGTCACCGCGCGGAGGAAGCTGGCGTCCGCCTGGCCGGAGGCCGGGGTGCAGACGATGCGGTACTGCCCCTGCGGCAGAGCGGTGGCGATGCTGGCGTGACCGCCGGGCTGCACCTGGGATGCCCGGCCCAGCAGGTGGGTGAACTGGCCGCTGTCGTTCTCGGTGTAGACGGCGACCCCGGTCGGCGAGCTCCCGGTGTTCTCGACGTCGAACGTGGCGTGGCCGGACCTCACCTGTTCCGGGGTGGTGGTGCACGAGCCGTTGCCGGCGGTGACCGTCGCGGAGACCGTCGTCGCCTCCCCGTTGTTGCCGCAGGCGGCTACCGAGCCGAGCAGGGCCAGGGAGGCGAGCAGGTAGCTGCGGCGGTTCTTCACTGGTCTTTCCTTTCTTCACGCGCGTCATCAGGCCCCTCAGTGGTTCATCACCGATGTGGCGGATTCCAAACCCTGCCCCGGTTTGCCACGGGTTTGCTCGGGCCTGATCGGGTACCTGCCCGGGACGCCAGTACGACGCAACCCAGGAGGTTCCTGATGGCCGAGCAGTCCTTGCAGGGCAAGAAGATCGCGTTCCTGGTCTCCGCGGAGGGGATCGAACGGGTCGAGCTGACCAGCCCCTGGGAGGCGATGGAGAAGTCCGGGGCCACGCCCCAGCTGCTGTCCGCCGAGACCGGCACGGTGCAGACCTTCAACCACCTGGACAAGGCGGACACGTTCACCGTCGACCAGGCGGTCTCGGAGGCCAAGGTCGACGACTACCACGCGCTCGTGGTGCCCGGCGGCGTGGCCAACGGAGACTTCCTGCGCAGCGACGAGACCTCGGTCTCCTTCGTGCGGGAGTTCGTCTCCTCCGGCAAGCCGGTCGCCGTGATCTGCCACGGCCCGTGGGCGCTCGTCGAGGCCGACGTGGTGCGCGGCCGGCGGCTCACCTCGTGGCCGAGCCTCAAGACCGACATCCGCAACGCCGGAGGCGACTGGGTGGACGAGGAGGTCGTGGTGGACGGCAACCTGATCACCAGCCGCAAGCCCGACGACCTGCCCGCCTTCAACGAGAAGCTCACCGCCGCCCTCACCTGACGGCCGTCAGGCGCAGAGCCCGTTCTCCAGCCGCTGTTCCGCCTGAGTCGGGCTCACGCTCGGCGAGGCACCAGTGCTCGGGCTGGCCCCCGGCGAGCCCGGCACCTGGTCGCTGGCGCTGATCGTGGAGCGGGACTCCTTGTGCGAGAGCGGCTTGTCGAGACGGATGCGGCGCCATAGCTTCTTGGCCTCCGGAGCCCACACCAGCCGGTTCGGGTCGGGCTGGTAGGTCTCGAACGGCACGGTGAGGAACTGGATGTTCTCCAGCCCGATGCCTCTGAGCTGGTTGGCCAGGCCGGCCAGTGCCTGCAGGTTCGCCAGGCCCGGGTCGGTGGTCAGCGACTTGGTGGCGGCGTCGAGGAACTTGTAGAGCTTCACCGGGTTGGACAGCGTGCCCAGCGAGATCGCCTTGTTGGCCATCGACGCCAGGAACGCCTGCTGGCGCTTCATCCGGCCGATGTCGCCGTTGGCGGAGATGTCGTGGCGCACCCGGACGTAGTCGAGCGCCTGCTCCCCGGTGACCGTGTACGTGCCGGCGGGCAGGTTGATGTGCCCGATGTCGTCGTGCACCGGCTTGGGGACGCACACCTCCACCCCGCCCAGCGCGTCGACCATGTGCTTGAAGCCGTTGAAGTCCACCACCACGAAGTGGTCGATGCGGATGCCGGTGAGCTGCTCGACGGTGCGCTCGGTGCAGCCGGCGCCGCCGATGGCGTACGCCTCGTTGAACATGCCGAACGCTCCCGGGATGGTGGTCTTCCCGTCCTTGCTCAGGCAGTCGGGCCGCTGGACCATCGAGTCGCGCGGGATGCTCACGCCGTACGCCGTCGTGCGGGCCGCGTTGATGTGCAGCAGGATCGTGGTGTCGGACAGGCCGGGCGTCTGACCGCCGATGTGGTTGCCCTTGCCCTGCCGGGTGTCGGAGCCGAGCAGCAGGATGTTCAGCGGCTGGTGCGGGGTCGGGGTCTTCGGGACGTACGCCGAGGGGCGGTCGGTGCCGAGGGCCTTGGTGGTGTCCAGCGAGGTGATGTTGCCGTTCAGGTGCTCGTAGACGAGGAACCCACCGACGACCACGACGAGGACCAGCGCGAGCACCGTGGCGAGCACGATCTTCCAGACTCGGCGCTTGCGCGGGGGCTTCGCGCGCTCGGCGTCGGTAGGTTCGGACATGTCGGTGCGACTGCCTTCCAGGAGGTGCTGCGGTGGCCCCTTGCCGTCGATCGTACGGCTTGCGACAATCCGCGTTCGATGACCGAACCGTAGCGAGGCGGGTCCAGGGGTGAGGGTCGAAACGCGGGACCGGGCCGGCCGAGTCCGGATGCGCCAGCTCTACCTCGACCCGGCGGCCGATCCCGGAGGCGGAGGCAACCGAATCGCTGGCTGCGGCGTCTCATGGGTGACGCTTATCCTACTTTCCGCTGACCTTCGCCTCTGAGCCTCGCCGCGGGTCCGCACCAGAGTGAGCCTGCAAGGGGGACCGAGATGAAGCTCAAGGCGCTGACCGCGATCCTGGCGGCGCTCACCGTGGTGGTGGCGCTGACCGCTATGGCGGCGCCAGCAGAGGCCTCGTCGCGGCCCCGGCTGACCGAGCCGTTCGGCCGTGAGGTGGTCCGCCCCGGGGACGCCGACGTCGACCCGTACCACGTAGAGCACGTCCTCGAGCTGCAGTACCGGTTGAAGTGGCTCGGCCTGTTCCACGGCACCCCCACCGGCTACTTCGGCTCGTTGACCGAGCGGGCGGTGAAGCGGTTCCAGCGGCACAACGACCTGAAGGCCACCGGGGTGGTCAACCAGCGCACCTGGACCCCGCTGATCCGCCAGACCATCCGCGGCAAGCGCGCGGTCCCGCACGGCTGCCGCACCAAGGGCTGGCATGCCTGCTACGACCGGTTCCGGCACCAGGTGAACCTCTACCACGGCGGTGAGCTGCTGAACTCCTGGCTGGTCCGCGGTGGCGACTACTACACCCCGACCCGCACCGGCCGGTTCCGCGTGTACCTGCGCAACATCGACCAGGTGAGCACTCAGTTCGGGAACTCGCCGATGCCCTACTCGCAGTTCTTCTCCGGCGGCGAGGCGCTGCACGGGTCGCGGATGATGATGGACCCGTTCGTCGGGCACAGCCACGGCTGCGTGAACTTCTGGACCGAGGACGCCCGCCAGCTGTGGCGGCTGACCTCGACCAAGCGGCTGTGGGTGCACGTGTACGGCGCGTGGGACTAGAGCGCCGGCGGACCACGCGCGTCGGTCACTGACCGGCTGGCCACGGGACTAGTTCGGACGTGCGATGTTGCCGCGCCGTACGACGGAGGAGCGTGGAGTGGTTGCGGCACCACCGAGGTGCTGCCCCGAGCGAAAGGGGTGGGCCGTGTTCGCACGAACCATCACCATCGACTCCCGTCCCGAGTTCATGGACCAGGGCATCGCCTACATCCGGGACACCGTCTTCCCCGAGGTCAACACGGTCCCCGGATGCGTCGGTCTGTCCCTCGTCGCGGACCGGAGCACCGGCCGCTGCATCGCCACGAGCGCCTGGGAAACCGAGCAGGCGATGCGCGACAGTGAGGCAGCGGTCCGCCCGACCAGGCAGCGGGCCGCGGACTTCCTCGGCGGAGCGCCCGACGTGGACCTGTGGGAGATTGCGATCATGCACCGGATGCACCCCACGCCCGAGGGCGCCTGCGTCCGGTCCTCGTGGCTGCGTGGCGACCCCGCCGACATGGATGACATGCTCGCGGTGTTCCGGACGGCCACCCTGCCCGCGCTGGAAGGCTTCGACGGCTTCTGCAGCGCGAGCCTGCTGGTCAACCGGGCCGAGGGCCGCTCACTGGCCACCATCGCCTACGACAGCAGGGACGCGCTGATGGCCACCCGCGAGAAGGCCGACGAGCTGCGCGCCCGGACCGCTTCCGGGATGGGTGGCAAGGTCGAGGACGTCCGGGAGTTCGACCTGGTACACGCCCACCTGCACGCGCCCGAGCTGGTCTAGCGCCGGGCCGGCCTGCGCGGGGGCAGGAAGACGGTCCTGGTCACGTGCACGACCATGGACACGAACACCGTCAGCCAGGCGGCGAACGCGACCCATAGCTCCGTCGCACCCACGGCGTGCACCAGCGGGAGCGAGTCGGCGTGGCCCAGGTAGATCCCGGCCACGGCGTACATGCCCAGAGGGAACACGACGCTCCACAGCGTCGCCTCGTAGTTCAGCGGCACCCGCCGGCTCACGTGCCGCCACCAGCCGACGGCCACCAGCACCGGGATCAGCCAGGTGGCGAAGGCCCAGAACACCACGGTGAGCCCAGCGAGCAGACCTCTGGTGGCGTCGACCATGGGCGCATCGGCCATCTCCACGATCCGGGCCCCGGCGAGCACCGTGATCGCCATCGCGCCCATCGAGACCCAGTACGGCGGGTTCAGCTCCTCGGGTCGCAGCGGGTAGAGCATCATCCGCAAGGACACGAACACCGCAGCCGCGCCGTACAGGAAGACCCCGACCGACCAGGACACCACCGCCAGCAGCGCCAGCTCGCGTCGCCCGCTGCTGACCGTCGGCTCGAGCGCAGCCGCCGCAGCGGCCACCGACTGGCTGGCCACCACCCAGATGAACCAGGTGCCGTTGGCGGTCGCGGTCACCGGGCGCTCCTCGCGGCTGAGCACCGCGGTCCACGGCACGACGTACCCCAGCACCAGCCACGCGCTCCCGGAGAACACCAACAGCACCGCGGTGGCCAGGTAGTGCCCGGTCACCCCGAGCCGCACGCCCAGCACGTTGGTGCCCGCGACGAAGGTAAAGAACCCAAAGGCCCGAGCGGGGTCCATGAAGTCCTCCACCAGCGCCCTCCGGTAGACCAGCAGCCGCCACACGTTGAGGGCCAGCAGGGTGGCGAAGGCCACCGCACACGCCACGAGAAGCACCAGGGAGAGGAACGTGAAGCCCTGGAGGTGCATGCCGACCGACACGATCCCGCTGGCCATCACAAGCGCGAAGTAGCCGGGGGTCAGCGTCTCCACCGCGTGGCCGAACCGCGCGGCCAACCCGTTGCGCATGACGGCCACGGTAACCGCGGATCCCGCCGGGGGGACCCGAGGCCCTGGAAGATCCGCGCGTCGAGGCGCACCCTTGTACTCAAGCGACACCGGGGGAACGGAGGCAGTCGTGCAGCACGAGAGGACGATCCTGTACACCGCCGAGGTGAAGGACGGTGCAGCCTGGCAGCAGGGCGCCAGCGCCGACAACCTCGACGATGCACTGGAGGCCGCCTGGCGCATCAACCGCCACTACCAGGAAGACGTCGAGATCCGCGAGGGCCGCACCGGTCCGGTGATCGCGACCATCATGGTTCGGTTCGCCGACTGATCAGGGTCATGGACGAGCTGGCTGGGCGCTCGGCGCGCGAGGTCCTCGACGACCACCTGAACATCGCCAACACCTGGGAGGGCGCCTCGTTCGAGGACGTCCTCGAGGAGGACATCCGGCGCAACGTCTCGGAGGACATCGTCATCCTCATCAACCGAGGCACGTTCCGGGGCCACGACGGCGTCCGCCAGCTGGCCCGGATGCTCGCCGACGAACTCCCCGAGCACAAGGCGTTCCGGTACACCTACGTCGCCGTCGAGGGGAACGTCGGGATGCTCGAGTGGGAGTACGAGGACTCCACCATCCGGGTGCGCGACGGGGTCGACTCCTACCTGATCGAGGACGGCAAGATCGTGGCGCAGACGATCCACTACACGCTTCAGAGCGATCCCCCGATGGACCCGGAGCGGCGGTAGGGTGCCCGGCATGGAGTGCTTCGCCGCACGGCGTACTCGCCGCTGAGGGACGGCTCGATCCCGGGCCACACCAGCCGACGACCGGACCGGCGTCGGCGTTGTCGTCGATCCCTCAGCGAAAGGCACCCCTATGAACATTCGTGCGTACGCAGTCTCCGACCTGCCGCGCCTGATCGAGCTCACCATCGCGACGTTTGGACCCTTCCACGAGCAAGGCTTCCGACCCCTGGTGGGTGACGCGGTCTTCGAGAACCAGCACGGCCAGTGGCGCGAGGACTACCGCGCCCAGGTGCCGGACCTGCACCGCCCGTCGGACAACAAGCTCGTCGCTGTCGCCGAGAACCGGTCCGGCATCGTCGGGTACGTCGGCTGGAACTACGACCTCGAGCGGAAGAACGGCCACATCGAGATCCTCGCTGTCTCGGCGGCCCACCGGGGCCGCGGGATCGGCACCCGGCTGTGCGAGCACGCGTTCTCCGACCTGAAGAGGCGGGGCGTCGAGGTGGCGGTCATCGGCACCGGCGGCGACGACTTCCACGCGCCCGCGCGAGCGCTGTACGCCAGCCTCGGGTGCACCCCCTATCCCGTGGCCGTGTACTACCGACGGCTGTGATGCGAGACGTTGCGAGCCGGATACGTTGGAGCCACCGTGCCCAGCTACCAGACCGTCGCTCGCGACGGCACCGCCGAGATCGAGGTGAAGCGGTCCCGCTTCATCGCGCACGTCGCCCGCGTGTCCAGCGAGGAGCAGGCGCGGGCCGTGCTCGAGCGGGTCCGCAAGGAGCACTGGGACGCGCGGCACCACTGCTCGGCGTTCGTGCTCGGCCCAGACGCAGCCGTGACGCGGTCCAGTGACGACGGCGAGCCCTCGGGTACCGCCGGCGCACCGATGCTGGAGGTGCTCCGCGGCCGGGAGGTGAGCGACGTGGTAGCGGTGGTGACCCGCTACTTCGGCGGCACGCTGCTCGGCGCCGGCGGGCTGGTGCGGGCCTACTCCGACGCCGTCCGGGCGGCGCTCGACTCCGTCGGCGTCCTCGAGAGACGGCTACTCCGGCTCTTCGACGTGGAGGTCGAGCACGCCCTGGCCGGCAGGCTGGAGAACGACCTCCGGGCCAGGGGCGTGCTCGTCCGCGGGGTGGACTACGCCGAGGCGGCGACCTTGCACCTCGGCGTGGACGCCGGCGACGAGGAGGGGCTGCACGGGCTGCTCGCCGAGCTCACCGGAGGCTCCTCACCGCTACGATCCGCCGGTTCCGCATGGGTCGACGTGTCCGCCGGAGGTGGACCGTGACCGAGCGCATGAGGTCCGAGACGCAGGCGTTCCTCGACTGCCTGTACGACGAGCAGCGGGTCGCCGCGTCGTACCCCTTCTCCGGTGCCGAACGCTTCCTCTGGCAGTACACCCCCGGCCCCCGCAAAGGCCTGCCCCTCGCGGACATGGAGCCGGGCCAGCGGGAGCGGGCGATGAACCTGGTCGAAGCCGCGTTGTCGGTGAGCGGCGCGGAGACCGCACGCGGCATCATCGCGCTGGAGTCGGTGCTGCGGCGCCTCGAGGAAGCGCAGGACCGGGCCGGCTTCGAGCGGCGCGACCCCGAGCGCTACTGGTTCAGCGTCTTCGGCGACCCGGCCTCGACGGAGGCCTGGGGGTGGCGCCTGGGCGGTCATCACCTCTGCTTGCACTTCACCGTGGTGGACGACGAGGTGGCGGTGACCCCGCTGTTCCTCGGCGCGAACCCGGCGCGGGTGCCCGACGGCCCGCAGCGGGGACTGCGGCTGCTCGCCGCGGAGGAGGACCGCGGCCGCGCGCTGGTCCGCGGCCTCGACGACGACCAGCGGGCGACCGCGGTGGTCTTCGCCGAGGCACCCACGGACATCCTCACCGGCAACGCGGTGCGCGCGGAGATCGCCGCGGTGCCGACCGGGATCGGGTACTCCAGCCTCCGGCCCGACCAGCAGCCGTTGATGGCCGACCTGCTCGAGGTGTACCTCGGCCGGGTCCGCGAACGGCCGCCCGTCTCCCCCGACCGGCTCACCTTCGCGTGGGCCGGGTCGACCGAACCGGGGCAGGGCCACTACTACGCCCTGCGCGGCGAGCACTTCCTGGTCGAGTACGACAACACCCAGAACGGCGCGAACCACGTGCACACGGTGTGGCGCGACTCGCGCCGCGACTGGGGCGAGGACCTGCTCGAGGCGCACTACCGGGCCGCTCACGACTCCTGACCGCGCGAGGCGACGGCGCTGCGCATGCCGCCGCCGCCTCGGTGCGGGTCAGGAAGTGAACCGGTTGAGGAAGATCTGGTCGTCCGTGCCGCGCACGTAGAGCATCAGCTGACCGGAGAACTTCGACGCTCCGGGCCCGGACGGGGTGAGGCCGTTGCCGGGGACCTCGCTCCAGCCGCTCCAGCTGCCGCTGTTCAGCTTGTTCACGAAGATGTGGTCGTTGGTGCCCCGGACGAACAGGTACAGGCTGTGGTTGTAGGTGACGCCGGCCGGGCCGGACGGCGTGAGCCCGTTGCCGGGAACCTCGGACCACCCCGACCACGACGTGCCGTTGTACCGGTTCACGTAGATCCGGGTATCGGTACCCTGCACGGCGACGTACTGGTCGCCGGAGAAGTTGACCGCGAAGGGCGCGTCGGTGGTCTTGCCGCCGCCGGGCAGCTGGGACCAGCCGCTCCAGGTGCCGCTGTTGAGCCGGTTGACGTAGATGCCGTTGTCCGTGCCGCGGACGTAGACCGCCAGCGACCCGCCGTACACGGCAGCGCCGGGGCCGGAAGTCGTCGCCCCGCCGCCGGGCAGCTGGGACCAGCCGCTCCAGGTGCCCTTGTTGAGCCGGTTGACGTAGATGCCGTTGTCCGTGCCGCGGACGAAGACGAAAAGGCTGTGGGAGTATCTGACCGCGGTCGGGGCTGAGGGCGTGGCGCCGTTTCCTGGCACCTGGCGGACCGTGCTCCACGACCCGCCCTTCAGGACCTTGAAGTAGATGCCGTTGTCACTGCCCCGGAAGAACACGTACTGCGCGTGGTTGAACACGACGGCTCGCGGCGCGTCCACCGTGTGGCTGCTGTTCGGCAGCGCCGACCAGCCCGTCCACCCGGTCCGATGCGCCGACGCCGGGGCACGCGTGAGGCTCGCGTCCGCCACGGCCGCAGTGCCGAGACTGGCCGCCAGCAGGGCGACCAGAGGAAGGACCACCGCCGCCAGGAACCGCCGGGATGCGGTCCGTGCCTGGGGGACGGGCGCGTTGTGCTGCATGGGGTACCTCCTTGTGAAGACTCCTCCGGCCAACGCTGCTCCCAGGTCGGGGTCTGCTGGAGGGTGAGACTGCCCGGACTAGAGGGCCGATGGTCCTGAGGCGTCACATAGCGGGGGATCCTCGGACACGGGGCGTTGTGAAGCCGGGGAGCATCCCCACGGCACCTCGGTTCTCCCCAGGGCCGAATAGTGGTGGCAAACGACAAGTTCGCGGCCGCGCGACGCGCTGTCTGCCGCCACTATTCGCATAATCCGAAGCAGGCAACCGTGCCGTCTTCGTGGGCGTCTTGTGGGAGAGAGGAGACGCGCGGGTGGCACACCATGAGCAGGCAGAACGCTCGCCGCTGCTCCAGCCGACCGCGTGGGTGACGATCACAGCGGTGGCAATGGTGCTGCTGCTCGCCGGTTGCGGTGGCGCGCCCCGGACCGGGAGCCGCCCCGCGCACTCCCCCACCGGATCCCCCGTCTCGCCTGCTGTCGCGAGATCGCCGTCCCCCTCGGACTCGCCGGCACGCTACGCCGCCTGCCACCCCCGGAACCTGGCCGCCCAGACGGTGCTCGCGGCCCCGTTGGGAATGGACCAGACCGCGTTCCGGGTGCGCCTGGTCAACCAGGGGCCGGCCTGCAGCCTGCGCGGCTACCCCCAAGACCTGACCGGCGAGACCTTGACCGGGCAGGTGCACCGGCTCCGGCTCAGCCCCGAGTCAGCAGACGGCGAGCAGGCTCTGACTAGCCGAAGGCCCGCCGAACTCGCCACCGGTGACGTCGCCGAGTTCGTGCTGCACACCGCGTACGCCTGCGAGCACCCCCAAGGCGAACCGCAGCCCGACGAGACGTACCGGCGGCTCCGGTTCCGACTGCCCGACGTACGCGGGCAGGTCAGCGCCGAGTTCTTTCCGACGTCGGATCCGAAGATGAACGGGATGTGGCTGACACGCTGCTCGACCGCCGTGTCGCGCTTCTACGCCGCTGTCCCACGCGGGTCGGCCTCCACGCCGGCCGCGGCGGAGCCGTCGACCACGCGACCGGCACGACCGAACTCGACGTGTGCCACTCGGCCGGCGTGGCCCGATCGCAACCCAATCTCCGACATGCAGTTCGTCGGCGGTGTCGGGTGGGCCGTGGGCGCGGCCGGTCTCCTCACCAGCAACGACGGGGGCGCGCACTGGCTTCGGCTGCGCGCTGGCGGGGACGACCTGGTCCGCGTCGACTTCGTCGACACCGACCATGGATGGTTGGTGGGCTCGTCGCGGCTGCTCGCCACCGCAGATGGCGGCGACCACTGGACTCGGCTGCCGGATGCTCGTTGCAGCCACATTCGGATGGTGCACTTCGTCACCGCCACCAGGGGCTTCGCGGTGGCAGGCGGAGCCGCAGCCGTGCTGGTCGATGACCTGCCCACCTCACGTGGAGTCCTGCTCCGCACCAGCGATGCGGGCCGTTCCTGGCGGCGACTGCCGGCTCCCGCGGACGTCCAGTCGGTGTGCTTCCAGGACACGCAGACAGGCTGGATCGGCACCCCGCACGGCATCTACGCCACGACGGACGGCGGCCACCGGTGGCAGCAGATCGTGTCCGCACCGGGCGGGTCGGAAGAGGCGCGGCCGCTGGTCGACGTACGCTGCGCGGGCGGTGGTACGGCGTGGGCGCTGGCCTCCGGCATGGGTGGCGCGTCCAGCCAGTCGCCTCACCTCGGCTGGCGGCTCACCACGCGCGACGCGACAGCGCTGTTCGCCGAACAGTACTTCCCGCACCCGGCCGTCGCCGTGACCCACCAGGCACCGGGCAGCTACCCCGGTCCGTTCAGCCAGATCGACGCGAACGCCACCGCCTTCTTCGACAACTGTCCGGCCTGCGGGGCCGGGCAGGTGCCCTGGCTGATCGTCACGGGCGCCGGGTCGCTGGTCCGTCACGGCAACGCCGGCGGCCTGAGCGACGCCACCGCGGCCGGGTTCGCCCGTCCGAGCATGGGTTGTGTCGCCGGCCGGTTCAGACGTCTCGGGCACCAGCGCATGACGCGGACCGTGGCCAGGATCGTGTGTACCAGTGACTCCGGCCAGCACTGGCGGGTCGCGTGGCAACATCGGTTGGTCCGGCGGTGGTCCGGAGTGGGCGGGTAGGCAACCGGCGGTTGGACCGGGCGTGGGCGGACCACCTAGTCCGCCCTCTGGCCTTTTCCTGCGCCTCGGGAAACAATGTCGAGGGTTGGGCTACGAAGGCACAAACGCACGATTCCTGGTGGGGTGCTGTGGGCAGCGACACCGTAGGATCCGCCGATCTCGCGGAGGCTCTGGGCCGGGCGCGCAGGGTCGACGAGATCGCGACGATCGCCTTGCGCTGGCTGACCGAGCTTCGAGGCGTCGTGCGCGCCGGCTTCGCGCTGCCTGTCGTGGGCGGCAGGCAGCTCCGGTTCCTGTCCTCCGACGGCGCGACGGTGGAGGGCACCGCGATGTGGTGCTCCATCGACGCCTACGACCGGCTGCCGCTCAACGACGCCATCAGAACCGGTCGCAACGTGGTGCTGGACAGCCCGGACGACTTCGCACGGGAGTACCCAGAGCTGTTCGCTGCTCAGGCCGACGACGCGCCGCGCAGGGTTGTCGCCCTGGCCCTGCGGGCCGGCGAGCAGCGGTTGGGCGGGCTGCTGCTGTACCGAGACCGAGAGCTGGCCGATCCGACCGCGGAGCTCGCCATCCTCGACGGTCTTGCCGCTGACGTGGCCGGTGCTCTCCTCGCAGCTCGGTCGCCCGCGGGCGGCCCGGTCGAGCTGGTCTGCGAGCAAGCCGCCGAGGGAGGTACCCCGGGCGAGCCACTGGAGGCGGCGCACCTGGTCCTGCCCGCCGACGAGACCGCGCCCGGGCTGGCGCGCCGGTTCCTGCGGGGGACTCTTCGCGACTGGAACATCGAGGATGAGGTTGTCGACGCGGCGATGCTCTGCGCCTCTGAGGTGGTCACCAACGTCATCCTCCATGTGCAGGAGTCCTCGGTGATCAGCACCCAGCGCCGGGAGAAGCGGCTGACCGTGCACGTGCACCAGCCGACCTTCGGAGAGCCGCCCGACATCAAGCCGGTCGAGCACGACGACCTGCTTGCCGTCGCGGGACGCGGGCTCGCCCTGGTGGCCGCGGTTTCAGACAGATGGGATACCTCGTCGACCGGCTCGATGAGCTGCGTGTGGTTCGAACTGGGCCTCAGCGACGCCGGCTGACTCATCGCGTGCCTGCGGTGCGGCGCTCGCCACATGCTCCGACACCCGCAGCCGTCCTCCGGCAAGAGACGGCAAGAGACGGCCCGGCTCACCGGCCGAAGGCCTGGCCGAGCAGCCGCGTGGAGAGCGCCTGCTCAGCGGCGGTGGCCGGCCGTAGCCCCAAGCTGCGCTCGGCGTTGAGCGCGATCCAGTCAACTGCGAGCATGAGCGCGCGCGCCAGGTCGGTGCTGTCGAGATCTCCCGCCGTCCGCTGGGTAGTCGACCAGCCCGGCCTCCGCCGAACTCGTCGACTACCCTTGCCAAAGCATGGCCGACCCGGGCGGGGTTCCGCGAGGGTTGCAGCGAGGCTTACCGCGTAGGTTTCAGCCATGCGCCGCCCTCGTAGCTCAGGGGATAGAGCGTCGGTTTCCTAAACCGTGCGTCGCAGGTTCGAATCCTGCCGGGGGCACC
>DASTWW010000124.1:0-14441 GCA_035765755.1 Nocardioidaceae bacterium | reverse complement strand
CGATTGACGCCGACAGATAGTCTGTGTGCTTCGCCGGCAGCCAGCCGGCGCACCCGACCGATGGAGCCGAGCGATGTCCGCCAAGTCCGCCACCCGCACCCTCGACAACGTCATCTCGCTGTGCAAGCGGCGGGGCTTCGTCTACCCGTGCGGGGAGATCTACGGAGGCACCCGGTCGGCCTGGGACTACGGCCCGCTCGGGGTGGAGCTCAAGGAGAACATCAAGCGCCAGTGGTGGCGCTCGATGGTCATCTCCCGTGACGACGTGGTCGGCCTGGACTCCTCGGTGATCCTGCCGACCAAGGTCTGGGAAGCCTCCGGCCACGTGCAGGCGTTCGTGGACCCGCTGGTGGAGTGCGAGTCCTGCCACAAGAGGTACCGCGAGGACCATCTCCAGGAGGAGTACGCCGAGAAGAAGGGCATCGAGGACCCGGACTCGGTCGACCTCGGACTGATCGCCTGCCCCAACTGCGGCACCAAGAACGCCTGGAGCGAGCCGCGGATGTTCAACGGGCTGCTCAAGACCTATCTCGGCCCGGTCGAGTCCGAGGAGGGGCTGCACTACCTGCGCCCGGAGACGGCGCAGGGCATCTTCATCAACTTCGCGAACGTGATGGGCTCCGCGCGCCGCAAGCCGCCGTTCGGCATCGGCCAGATCGGCAAGAGCTTCCGCAACGAGATCACGCCGGGCAACTTCATCTTCCGGACCCGGGAGTTCGAGCAGATGGAGATGGAGTACTTCGTCAAGCCCGGCGAGGACGAGGAGTGGCACCAGCGCTGGATCGACACCCGCACCGAGTGGTACGTCGACCTGGGCATCCGGCGGGAGAACCTGCGGCTCTACGAGCACCCGGCCGAGAAGCGCAGCCACTACTCCACGAGGACCGTCGACATCGAGTACCGGTTCCGGTTCCAGGGCTCGGAGTGGGGTGAGCTGGAGGGCATCGCCAACCGCACCGACTACGACCTGACCACGCACAGCAAGCACTCCGGGGCGGACCTGTCCTTCTTCGACCAGAACACCGGCGAGCGGTGGACGCCGTACGTCATCGAGCCGGCAGCTGGGGTGAACCGGTCGATGATGGCCTTCCTGATCGACGCCTTCGCCGAGGACGAGGCGCCGAACGCCAAGGGAGGCGTGGACAAGCGCACCCTGCTGCGGCTGGACCCGCGGCTGGCGCCTGTGAAGGTGGCCGTGCTGCCGCTGTCCCGCAACGCCGACCTGTCCCCGCGGGCCCGCGACCTCGCAGCCGACCTGCGCACGGCGTGGAACGTCGACTTCGACGACGCCGGGGCGATCGGGCGACGGTACCGCCGCCAGGACGAGATCGGCACGCCGTACTGCGTGACCGTCGACTTCGACACCCTCGACGACCACGCGGTCACAGTGCGAGAGCGGGACACCATGAAGCAGGAGCGGATCGCGATCGACCAGGTCAAGGGGTACTTCGCGGAGCGCCTCCTCGGCTGCTGACCCGCGGCGTGCACAATGTCCGGGTGTCAGCCCTGCAACGCTCCCGTGCCGTGTCCGTCCCGTGCGTCGCGCTGCTTGCCGCGGCCGCGCTGATGCTGGCCGGCTGCAGCTCGGGCGGGCAGCCGAAGGCGCAGAAGAAACCGTCGCCCTCGCCGTCCCCGACCTCGACGGTCAGCGTACCGGCCGGCGTCTCGCTGACCGACCAGGGCAGCAAGCTGTCGTTCGGGGACAGCGCGACGGTGATCTTCGAGGCCGACCAGGACCGCGGGACGGTGCTGAAGCTGACCACGAAGAACGCCACCAAGGGCCGGATCAGCGACCTGTCCGGCTTCGCGCTCGATGACGCCACCCGCCGCTCCACGCCGTACTACGTGCACGTCTCGGTCAGCAACGTCGGGCAGGGCGACATCGGCGGCGGGCCGGTCCCGGTGTACGGCGTGGATGCGCACAACACGCTGCTGCCGCCGGCCCGCTTCACCTCGCCGTTCAAGCCCTGCCCGTCGCAGCCGCTGCCCAAGCACTTCGCGCCGGGCGACTCGCTGCGCACCTGCCTGGTGTTCCTCGCGCCGAGCCACGGCACCATGACCGCCGTCAGCTACCGGCCGGACCAGGCGTTCAACCCCATCACCTGGACCGGGACGATCGGCACCGAGAAGAAGCACCACTGACCGTTCGGGCGTCAGGTTGCCCGGCCCGTCGTCGTACGCGGGCTCGACGGCCGCGAGCGGGCCGTCTTGGGGGAGCGGCGCGGGCTTGGGACAATGGCGGCATGTCCACCACCCTCGACGCCCGCAACCTGCCCGGTGAGCTGACGCTCGGCCCGGTCCGGGTGGACGCGCCCGTCGTGCTCGCCCCGATGGCCGGCGTGACGAACGCGGCCTACCGGCGGCTGTGCCGGGAGCAGGGCGCGCTCGGGGCCGGTCCGTCCGCAGGGACCCCGGGGCTGTACGTCTGCGAGATGATCACCTCGCGCGGCGTGGTGGAACGCGACGAGACCACCCACGCGATGCTGGCCTTCGACCCGATGGAGACGGTGCGGTCGGTGCAGCTGTACGGCACCGACCCGGTCTACATGGGCAAGGCCGCCGAGATCCTGTGCGCGGAGTACGGCGTGACGCACGTCGACCTGAACTTCGGCTGCCCGGTCCCGAAGGTGACCCGCAAGGGCGGCGGCGGTGCGCTGCCGTGGAAGCGGCGGCTGTTCGGCGAGATCGTGTCCGCGGCGGTGAAGGCGGGGGAGCAGTACGGCGTGCCGGTGACCGTCAAGACCCGCAAGGGCATCGACGAGGACCACCTGACCTACCTCGACGCCGGCCGGATCGCCCAGGAGTCCGGGGCGGTGGCCGTCGCGCTGCACGGGCGCACGGTCAGCCAGGCCTACTCCGGCACCGCCGACTGGTCGGCGGTCGCGGCGCTGGCCGCGCACGTGGACATCCCGGTGCTCGGCAACGGGGACATCTGGGAGGCCGCGGACGCGCTGCGGATGGTCCGCGAGACGGGCGCGGCCGGTGTGGTGGTCGGCCGCGGCTGCCTGGGCCGGCCGTGGCTGTTCCGGGACCTGGCGGCCGCGTTCGCCGGGGAGCCGGTGGCAACCCTGCCGCGGCTGGGCGAGGTGACCGCGATGATGCGCCGGCACGCCGAGCTGTTGTGCGAGTACATGGGCGAGGAGCGCGGCTGCAAGGAGCTCCGGAAGCACATCGCGTGGTACCTCAAGGGGTTCCGGGCCGGCGGCGAGCTGCGCAACTCGCTTGCCCTGGTCACCTCGCTGGAGGCGTTGGACGAGCTGCTGTCCCGGCTGGATCCGGACGAGCCGTTCCCGGTCGCCGAGCTGGGCAAGCCGCGCGGCCGCCAGGGCAGTCCGCGCCGCGTCGTACTCCCCGAAGGGTGGCTGGACGACACCGACGGCACGGACCGGCTCGAGCGTGAGGCGACCGCCGAGGCCTCCGGTGGCTGACCGCATGATCGCCCCGGGGCCGGGCACGGAGGTGCCATGAGTGTTTCTCCCTCCGTCGTGGTCTTCGACGTGAACGAGACGATGTCGGACATGTCGCCCTTGGCCGCGCGGTTCATCGACGTGGGTGCGCCGGCGAGCATGGCCCAGCTGTGGTTCGCCTCGGTGCTGCGCGACGGGTTCGCCCTGTCGGTGACCGGGTCGGCCCGGCCGTTCACCGAGATCGGCGAGGAGTCGCTGCGGGTGCTGCTGCCTCCCGCGCAACCCAGCCGCCCGGTCGAAGACGCCGTCGCGCACATCATGGCCGGCTTCGCCGAGCTGGTCGTGCACCCCGACATCGCACCGGGCGTGCACCGGCTGCACGAGGCCGGGCTGCGGCTGGTCACGCTGAGCAACGGCGCCAGCACGGTAGCCGCGAAGCTGGTCGCCGACGCGGGCATCGCGGACCGGTTCGAGCAGCTGCTCTCGGTGGAGGACGTGGGCGTGTGGAAGCCGGAGCGGCCGGCCTACGAGCACGCCGCCCGCGCGTGCGACGTACCACTGGAGCAGATGCTGCTGGTCGCGGTGCACCCGTGGGACCTCGACGGCGCCGCACGAGCCGGGATGCAGACCGCGTGGCTGAACCGCACCGAGGCGCACTACCCGTCGGTGTTCACCCCGCCCACGCACACCGTCGCCTCGCTGGAGGAGCTCGCCGAGCAGCTCGCCTGACAAATGTCATGGCGGGATCGTGACGAGGCATAGAGGTACGACGGGTCCGGAGCGGCCAGGATCGTGCCATGGAACAAACCCAGCTCGTGGCCGCGCCGGCGGATGCGGCCACCTCCTCGATCAGCCTGCGTGGTGTGTCCAAGGCCTTCGGGCCCGTCCGCGCGGTGCGTGACCTCGACCTCGAGATCCGCCAGGGCGAAGTGGTGGCCTTCCTGGGCCCCAACGGCGCCGGCAAGACCAGCACCATCGACATGATCCTCGGACTGTCCCGGCCGAGCGCCGGAACGGTGCAGGTGCTGGGCATGGCGCCGCACGAGGCGATCCGCCATGGCCTGGTGGCCGCGGTGATGCAGACCGGCGGTCTGCTCAAGGACCTCACGGTCGCCGAGACGGTCGCCTACACCGCCAGCCTGTACCCGACGACCGCACCGGTCGCGGACGTGCTGCGGCGGGCCGGCATCGCCGAGATCGGTGACCGGCTGGTCGGCAAGTGCTCCGGGGGAGAGCAGCAGCGGCTCCGGTTCGCGATGGCGCTGCTGCCGGATCCGGCGCTGCTGCTGCTCGACGAGCCGACCACCGGCATGGACGTCGAGGGCAGGCGGGCGTTCTGGACGGCGATCCGCAGCGACGCGCAGCGTGGCCGGACGGTGCTGTTCGCCACCCACTACCTGGAGGAGGCCGACGCCTACGCCGACCGGATCGTGCTGGTCAGCAAGGGGCGGGTGGTCGCCGACGGCAGCGCCGCGGAGGTGAAGAAGCTCGCGTCCGGCCGCACCGTGCGGGCGACCATCCCGGACCCCGACGAGCAGGCGCTGAAGGCGATCCCGCTTGTGGACGCGGTGGAGATCCGCGGCGACTCGGTGCTGCTGCACTCCCACGACACCGACGAGGTGGCCCGCCACCTGCTCACCCGCACTGACGCGCGTGACCTGGAGATCACCTCTCGTGGTCTCGAGGACGCGTTCCTCGCCCTGACCGGCGGCGAGCCGGTCGCCACGACAGGAGCCCTCGCATGAGCACGATCGACCTTTCCGCCCGTCGTACCCCACCCCTGGGCGGCTTCAACGCCACCATCCTCGGCCTGGAGCTTCGGCGGATGCTGCGGAACCGCAGGACCGTGATCTTCACGTTGGTCATGCCGGTCGCGCTGTTCCTCATCATCGGCCTGAACAGCAAGTACGTGCACGAGAGCGCCGGGCGCGGCAACGTCAGCGCCTACGTGATGATCAGCATGGCGGTGTACGGCGCGGTACTGGCCACCACCAGCGGCGGCGCGATGGTCTCCCTCGAACGGGCGCTGGGCTGGAGCCGCCAGCTGCGGCTCACCCCGCTGTCCTCGACGGCGTACATCGCCTTGAGGATGGCCGTCGCGCTCAGTCTCGGGCTGGCATCCATCCTGGTCGTGTACGCGGTCGGCATCGCGACCGGCAAGGCCAGCATGCCGCTGTGGGTGTGGATCACCACCGCCGCCATCGGCTGGGTCGGCTCGCTGGTGTTCGCGGCATTCGGCCTGTTCATGGGCTACCTGCTGCCCAGCGAGAACGTGATGCAGATCCTCGGCCCGGTGATGGCGGGGCTGGCGGCGCTCGGCGGGCTGTGGTTCCCGCTGGAGGATGGCTCCACGATCCAGCAGATCGCCCAGTTCACGCCGATGTACGGGCTGGCCGAGCTGGCGCGCGTGCCGCTGACCGGCGCGACCGTCGAGATCGGCTGGGTGGTCAACATCCTGGCCTGGCTGGTCATCTTCGTGGTCGGCGCGGCGTGGCGGTTCCGCAAGGACACCGCGCGGGTCTGACCGACTAGCGTTTGCGCCATGAGCACGCTGTCCGCACCGAGCAGCACCGAGCCGCGGGAACGACCGCCGGAGGTTGCGACGGTCGTCCCCCGCGGCCGCGGCGGCGTCGTCTTCGCCGCGGTGTGGCTGGTGTTCCTCGTCGACTCGCTGCACAAGGCGTGGCAGCTGGCCTGGAACGGTCGGGACACCCTGGCCGGTCTGGTCGGGCTGGTCGCCACGGTGGGATTTGCCGTGGCCTACCTGGTCGCGTTCGCCTGGGTGCGCCGGCGCCGTCACCAGGAGCTGGTGCGGGTGCAGCCGGCCCAGGCGGCGCTGGTGCTGGCCGGGCTGCTGGCCATCGCCGCGGTGATGACCCTGTCGCTGGGCCAGGTCGGATTGTCGGCGCTGGTGTACGTCACCGTGGTCGGGGCAGCCTGCCTGTCCACCCCGGCGGCTGCGGCCCTCACCGTCACGCTCGCCGGTGTCGCTCTCGTGCTCGGGACGACGGTGCCCGGCTGGTCCGCCCAGGGTGGGCTGGCGTTCTCGATCTGCACCGCCGGCTTCGCGATGTGGGGCGTGCAGCAGCTGATGGCGCGCAACATGGAGCTGCTGCGGGCGCGGGAGCAGAACGCCCGGCTCGCGGTGCAGGAGGAGCGCAACCGGTTCGCCCGTGACCTGCACGACATCCTCGGTCACTCGCTGACCGTGATCACCGTCAAGGCAGAGCTCGCGGCGCGGCTGTTCGAAGCCGACCCGGACCGGGCCCGCAGCGAGCTCGCCGACCTGGAACGCCTCAGCCGGGACGCCCTGGCCGACGTGCGCCGGGCGGTGGAGGGCTACCGCGAGCTGACCCTGCCCGGCGAGCTGGCCCGCGCCCGGGTGGCCCTGCAGGCCGCGGACATCGTGGCCGACCTGCCCAACTCCACCGACGACGTGCCGTCGGAGCTGCGCGAGCTGTTCGCCTGGACGGTCCGCGAGGGCGTGACGAACGTGATCCGGCACAGCGGCGCCCGCACCTGCACGGTGCGACTGGCCGCCGATCACGTCGAGATCCGTGACGACGGCAGCGGACCGATCGAGCAGCGGCCGCCTGGACACGGGCTGGCCGGGCTGCGCGAGCGAGCGGCCGCTGCGGACGCCGTACTGCTCACGAAGCGGCTGCAGCCGTCCGGCTTCCTGCTGCAGGTCAGCGCGCGATGAGCGAGGCGATCCGGCTGCTGCTCGCCGACGACCAGGCCCTGGTCCGCGGCGCGCTGGCCGCGCTGCTCGCCCTCGAGCCGGATCTCGACGTGGTCGCCGAGGTGGGTGCGGGCGACGAGGTCGTGCTCGCGGCCGAGAAGCACCACCCCGACGTGGCGCTGCTCGACGTGGAGATGCCGGGCATGGACGGCATCGAGGCGACCCAGGCGCTGAAGACCGCGCACCCCAAGACGAGGGTGCTGATCGTGACCACGTTCGGCAGGCCCGGCTACCTGCGCCGGGCGATGCAGGCGGGCGCAGACGGGTTCGTGGTCAAGGACACCCCGGCCCGCCAGCTGGCCGACGCCGTACGACGGGTGCATGCGGGGTTGCGGGTGGTGGACCCGCTGCTCGCCGCGGACAGCCTGACCGCGGGGGAGTCCCCGCTGACGGCCCGCGAGTCCGACGTACTGCGTGCCGCCCGGCGCGGCGCGTCCGTGGCCACCATCGCCGCCGGGCTGTACCTGTCCGAGGGCACGGTGCGCAACCACCTGTCCTCGGCGATCGGCAAGACCGGTGCCGCCAACCGCACCGAGGCAGTCCGGATCGCCGACGAGAACGGCTGGCTCTGACCGATATCGTGTCGATATCGCGACCTATACGTCGCGGTAGACGCACCGATATCGGTACGACGGGGGTCAGGCGGGTGTCGCGAGGGACAGCGCGAAGTCCCCGTCAGGGTCCGTCCACCACTGGGACAGGGACAGCCCGGCGGCGGACAGCTCGGCGGCAACCCGGTCCCGCCGGAACTTCGCCGAGATCTCGGTGCGCATCTCCTCGCCCCGGTCGAACGAGACCTCCAGGTCCAGGTCGCGCACGTGCACCCGCTGGTCGCGCAGCGAGCGCAGCCGCATCTCGATCCACTCCCGCTCGGCGTCCCAGAGCGCCACGTGCGTGAAGCCGGCCGGGTCGAAGTCCGCCCCCAGCTGCCGGTTCATCACCGACAGCACGTTCAGGTTGAACGCCGCGGTCACGCCGGCCGCGTCGTCGTAGGCGGAAACCAGCCGGGTCGGGTCCTTGACCAGGTCGGTGCCCAGCAGCAGCGCGTCGCCGGGCACCATCTCCTGCGCGACCCCGGCCAGGAACCGGACCCGCTCGGCGGGGTCGAGGTTGCCGATGGTCCCGCCCAGGAAGGCGGTCAGCCGCGGATGCCCCCCGGGCAACTGGCTGAGGTCCTCGAAGTCGGCGACCACCCCCCGCACCGCGAGGTCGGGGAACTCGTCACCCAGCGCCGACACCGCGGCGGCCAGCGCGCTCTCGCTGACGTCGATGGGCACGTAGCAGGCCAGCGACTCGGACAGGGCGTGCAGCAGCAGCCGGGTCTTCTCCGAGGACCCGGATCCGAGCTCGACCAGGGTCCGGGCCGAGGTGAGTCGGGCGATGTCGGCGGCGTGCGTGGACAGCAGGCCGCGCTCCGTGCCGGTCGGGTAGTACTCCGGCAGCCGGGTGATCTCCTCGAACAGCTCGCTGCCCCGGGCGTCGTAGAAGTACTTCGGCGGCAGCACCTTCGGCGTCGCGGTCAGCCCGCGCCGCACGTCTGCGCGCAGCGTCGCGTTCAGGTCGTTCGGGCTGAGCCGCACCTCGACGGCGTTCGTGGTCGACACAGGCTCTCCTCACGCATTCATCAGGGGTCGGGGGCTCACAGGTCCATCGGTTCTCGGGTGACATGTCCGTCCCGGACAACGGCCTGGTGCCCGTAGGGGATCTCGGCCCAGCCGTCCTCGTCGTCGTCCGGCTCCGAGGCGACCAGCATCCCGGACGCCGACTCCCGCACGTACATCGGCTCACCGAGCACCGTGGCGGCCACGGAGTACCCGTCGGTGGCCAGCAGGCTGACCCGCCCGCCACCGGCCTCCAACGCCGACCGAGTCGCCGCGACCAGCCCCTCCGCCAGCGACGAGCCGGCCACCCAGTGACCGACCGCGGCGCCGAACAGCCACGCGGAGTCCACGCCGACCTGGGCCTCGGGGACCTCGGCGGCATGGGCCCACAGCGCCTTCCGGGCTCGGTCCAGGTCGGTCAGCCGCCCGTTGTGGCTGAACATCCACCGCCCGTGCAGGAACGGCGCCGTGGCCGCCTCGCCGTACGTCAGCCCCGGCGTCGCGGAACGCACCGCCGCCAGCACGCAGCCCGACGAGACGGTCGGGGCGAGGCTCGCGAACGAGGCGTCGGTCCAGATCGGCTGGGCGCGCCGGTAGCGCACCGGCTCGGGCCGCCGGTCGACGTACCACCCGACCCCGAACCCGTCCACGTTCATCGTCCCGTGCCGCTGCCGGCGCGGCTCCCACGACTGCCGGAACAGGGAGTACGGCGGGGCCACGACCACGTCGTGCAGCGACCGCGGATGACCCAGCCAGGCGACGTGCCGGCACATGTCACACGTCCCGAGCTGTGCGGAACCCGGCGAAGATCTGCCGGCGGATCGGCAGGTCCCAGTTGCGGAATGTGGCCCGGCAGGCCGACGGGTCGGTGGCCCATGACCCGCCGCGCAGCACCCGGTAGCCGTCGCCGAAGAACGCTTGCGAGTACTCCCGGTAGGGGAACGAGGAGAATCCGGGATAGCCGGTGAACTCCGTGGACGTCCACTCCCACACGTCGCCGAGCAGCTGCAGGGCGCCGTAGGCCGAGGCACCGGCCGGGAACGAGCCGCGCGCGGTCGGCCGGTAGCGGACCTGCCCCAGGTTTGCGCGCTCCGGCCCGGGCGCCTCCGACCCCCACGGGAACCGCCGCTTGGTCGACGTGGCCGGGTCCCAGGACGCGGCCTTCTCCCACTCCGCCTCCGTGGGCAGCCGACGGCCGGCCCAGCGGGCGTAGGCCGAGGCCTCGTGCCAGCACACGTGCTGCACCGGCTCGTCACCGGGCAGCGGCTCGACGCGGCCGAACCGGCGGCGCAGCCAGCTGCCGCCCTCGTGGAACCAGAACGCCGGGGTGCGCTTGCCGGAGGCGTCGCGCCACTCCCAGCCAGCCTCTGTCCACCAGCGCTGCTGATCGTAGCCGCCGTCCTCGACGAACCGGAGGTAGTCGGCGACCGAGACCGGCACGGTGTCGATCCAGTACGACGGAAGGTGCACCTCGTGGGCCGGCCGCTCGTTGTCGTAGGCCCACGCGTCGTCGGAGCAGCCCATCACGAACGGCCCCTCCGGGACCAGCACCTCCGCGGCGGTGACCAGCGCCTGCGGCGCGGGCAGCTCGTCGGTGACCGGAAGGGCGGGATCCCCACGGCGCAGCTGATGGGTGGCCAGCATCGTCTCGTCGTGCTGGTGCTCGTGCTGGACGACCATCCCGAACACCAGGCCGCCGGCCAGCAGCGGCTGGTCGTTGTCGAGCCGCAGATCGGCCAGCGCGTCGAGCACCCGGCGGCGCACCTGACCGATGTAGGAGCCGGCCTCCGTGGTGTGCAGCAACGGCAGCGTCGGCCGCTCCGCGCGCGGGTGCTCGAACGCGTCGTAGATGGGGTCCAGCTCCGGGCGCAGCGCGTCCCGGCCGGCCGCCGCGCGCAGCAGCCACTGCTCCTCGTAGTTGCCGACGTGGGCCAGATCCCACACCAGCGGCGACATCAGCCGCGAGTGCTGGGCCAACAGCTCGCGCTCGTCCAGCACCCGGGTGGTCAGCCCGAAGCTGCGGTCGCGGACCCGTTCCAGCTCCTCGGCGACGAACTGCTTGAGGGTGTCCTCCTCGACACCGGCCGTGGCGGCGCCGGGCAGCAGCGTGGACGTCATGGCTCCTCCAGAGGGTCGGGTGCCTCGTCGGCAGGACAACGGCCCCGGTCGACGTACCGTTCGACGAACTCGCCGACCAGCTCGACCAGCCCTGGGTCGGCGCCGTCCGCGCCCAGCGCGTCGAGCGCGACCCGGAAGCAGCCACGGGCGGCCTGGGCGAGCCGCGGCGGACCGAGGCCCTCCCGGGCGGCCAGCGTCCACGATCCCGCCCCGCGGGCAAGGGCGGCGACGCGGGCACCGATTTCCGGCTCGTCGAGCAGCGCGCTGAGCACCGCCATCGGCACCGGCCAGAAGCGCGGGTGCTGCGCGTCCAGGTAGCGCACCTCGTACCACCCGCGCGGCCGCACCGGCGGGAACAGCGTGGACAGGTGGCAGTCCAGGTCGGCCACGGTCGGCGGCCCCGGCGGCACCTCGACCGTCCCGTCGACCCAGTCGGCGAACCGCAGGCCGGTCGGTGCCGTCCAGTCCGAGTCGCTGCGCTGCCACAGCATCAGCGGGGCGGCCAGCGCGTAGTCGGCCCAGCCGGCCACCGGGTCGCCGCCCGCCGGCGGCCCGGTGCGCCGCGGCTCCAGGTTCATCCAGACCCGCTGTCGAGCCGACTTCCAGCCTGTCGGCCGTCCGGCGTGCACCGGGGAGTTCGCGAAGGCGGCCACCATCACCGGACCCAGAACGTGCAGCAGCCGCCACCGTCGTACGGCGTCGGCGGGGTCGGTGCCGAGCGGAAGGTTGACCTGCACCGCCGCAGTGCTGTTCATCATCTGGGCGCCGAGCGAGCCGAGCCGCCCGAAGTAGTCGGCCATCGCGCGGTAGCGGGGAGTGTCGAGCTGGCGCCGAGGCAGCCGGTGCGGGTCGATGCCGAAGGGCACGAGGACCATCCCGTGCTGCTCCAACGGACGGCGGACGTGCTCGATGTCCGCGGCGAGCGCGTGCCAGCAGGCGCTCGCATCGGCGGCCGGGGCCGAGCTCAGCTCGAGCTGGCCGCCTGGCTCGAAGGTGATCGTGGAGCCGTGGGGTGGCGGCGGGACGCCGCCGAGCAGTGCGCGCAGCTGAGGCAGGGAGACCGGCCGGGTCGGGTCCTCGGCGTAGCCGACCAGCCACTCCACCTCCGCGCCGACCAGCGCCGGTGGGCCGGTCTTGAAGCACACCCGCTTGACGTACCCGTGCACGGCGGCCCGGTCGGTGAGCCGCACGTCGTCGAGGCGTTCACTGGTTGTGCTCCGCGTCACGACGCCCATGCTCACCGAGAGTAACTACATCGGGCAAGGCGAGGGGGCGGGCGGCAGTAGGGTCTGGGGCCATGGGGTCGACCACGGGTGCGGCCGCCCGCGCGGACGAAAGCGCCACCAACGCGTACGACGAGGCGGCCCGCGAGCGCTGGGTGCCCGAGCCCCCGAAACGCCCGGAGCGCACGCCCTTCGAGCGGGACCGGGCCCGGCTCGTGCACTCCTCCGCGTTGCGCCGGCTGGCCGCCAAGACCCAGGTGGTCGGCCCGCAGTCGGACGATTTCGTGCGAAACCGGCTCACGCACACCCTCGAGGTGGCGCAGGTGGCCCGTGACCTGGCCCGGACGCTCGGCTGCGACCCGGACATTGCCGAGACCGCGGCGCTCGCCCACGACATCGGCCACCCGCCGTTCGGGCACAACGGCGAGCGGGTGCTCGACGAGCTGGCCGCGCCGTGCGGCGGCTTCGAGGGCAACGCCCAGACGCTGCGGCTGCTGACCCGGCTCGAGCCCAAGACCCTGGACGCGTCCGGCCGCTCGGTCGGGCTGAACCTGACCCGGGCCACGCTCGACGCGAGCAGCAAGTACCCGTGGCTGCGCCGGGACGCTCCGGCCCCCCAGGGCAGCCACGCCGACGGGTCACCGCGGGTGGCGCGCAAGTTCGGCGTCTACGAGGACGATCTCCCGGTGTTCTGCTGGATCCGCGACGGTGTCGTCGGGGACCGCCGCTGCGTCGAGGCGCAGGTGATGGACCTCGCCGACGACATCGCCTACTCCGTCCACGACCTGGAGGACGGTATCGTCGCGGGGCGCATCGACCTGTCCCGGCTGCGCGACGCCTCGCGGCGCGCGGAGGTGTGGGGGACGGTCCGGGACTGGTACCTCCCCGACGTCGACCCGGCCGCTCTCGAGGACGCGTTCGCCGCCCTGTCGGCCATCGGGTCGTGGCCCACCGCGTCGTACGACGGGAGCCGCGGCGCCCAGGCGGCGCTGAAGAACCTGACCAGCGACCTGATCGGCGGATTCTGCACCAGCGTGCAGGAGGCCGCGCGGGCGGTGCACCCGGTCGGTCCGCTGACCCGGCACGCCGGCGACCTGGTGCTGCCACGGGACACGGCGCTGGCGATCGCGGTGCTGAAGGGCCTCGCGGCGCACTACGTGATGCGTGCCGACGACCGGGTCGCGCTGCTGGACCGGCAGCGGGAGGTGCTCGCCGACCTGGTGGCCGCGCTGGCCGCCCGCGTCCCCGACCCGCTGGAACCGGTGTTCCGCGCCGACTACGTCGCGGCCGCCGACGACGCGGCCCGACTGCGGGTGGTGGTCGACCAGGTCGCCTCGCTCACCGACTCCTCCGCCGTGGAGTGGCACAGCCGGCTGTGCTGACGGCGCAGCTCTTGCAGCGGGCACACCGTCGCGGGGCGGCGTAGGCTGCCGCGCATGAGGTACACCTCCAGCCCCACTTAGGTCCCGCGCGGGCTGACGGCCCGGGTCCTGGCCTACTACGCGTCGCGGGACCTGGTCCCGCTCTACGCCGTCTACTCGCTGCTGTTCACCTCCCACGGCCTGTCGGTGGGCGAGGTCTCGTCGCTGTTCGTCGTGTGGTCGGTGACCTCGTTCGTCTGCGAGGTGCCGTCCGGCGCCTGGGCGGACACGGTCGACCGCCGGCTGCTGCTGGTGCTCAGCGGGCTGGTCTACGCGGCCGGGTTCTCCGTCTGGATCCTGTTCCCCAGCTACCTCGGCTTCGCCGCGGGTTTCGTGCTGTGGGGCCTCTCCAGCGCGATGATGTCGGGCACCTTCGAGTCGCTGCTCTACACCGCGCTGCGCGAGCGCCGCGCCGAGTCGCAGTACCCGCGAATCGTCGGCTGGGCGCACTCCGCGGCCATGACGGCGAACCTGGTCGCCACGGTGTCCGCGGCGCCGCTGGTCGCCCTGGGCGGGTTCGGGCTCGTCGCCTGGACGAGCGTGGCCATCGCGCTAGTCCAGACGGGGCTCGCGGCGACGCTGCCCGGGTCGCCGGACCGGCACGCGGGCGCGGAGTTGGCCACCGCTACCGAGCCGGCAGGGCTGCGGTACGTCACGATGCTGCGAGCCGGTCTGAGCGAGGCCGCGACCTCGGTCGAGGTGCGGCATGCGCTGCTGGTCGCCGCCCTGGTGGTCGGGTTCAGCGCGTTCGACGAGTACTTCCCGCTCCTGGCCCGGGCGCACGGGGTGGACCTTGCGATGGTGCCGTGGCTGATCGGCCTTGCCGTGCTCGGCCAGGTGGCCGGCACCGCTCTGGCTGGCCGCACCGCGGGCATGTCGCCCAAGGCGATGTCGGCCACGGTGGCTGCCGCGGCGGTGCTCCTGTCCGG
>DASTWW010000123.1:0-15344 GCA_035765755.1 Nocardioidaceae bacterium | reverse complement strand
CCGGCCCGTCGATCCGACCATCGCGTTCCTGGAGCGCCGGTTCGCCAAGGTGCCCGACATCCGCGACGCGAACGTGACCGCGTTCAAGGCGGGCTGGAACTTCGGTGAGACCACCGAGGCGTTCGTGGTGCAGTACGAAGTCAAGCCCGCCCCGATGCCGACTGGGCGCTACCGGAACATCACCGGCAACCTGGCGCTCGCCTACGGCCTGGTAGCCTCCTCGGTCCAGTCCGGGCTGCCGCTGTTCCTCGGTTCCTACCCGATCACTCCGGCTTCCGACGTGCTGCACGAGCTGTCGCGGCACAAGCGGTTCGGGGTGACCACGTTCCAGGCCGAGGACGAGATCGCCGGCATCGGCGCGGCACTCGGCGCGGCCTTCGGCGGGTCGCTGGGGGTGACCACCACCTCCGGCCCGGGGGTCGCGCTGAAGTCGGAGACCATCGGGCTCGGCGTGATGCTCGAGCTGCCGCTCGTGGTCGTGGACATCCAGCGCGGCGGCCCGTCGACGGGCCTGCCCACGAAGACCGAGCAGGCCGACCTGCTGCAGGCGATGTTCGGGCGCAACGGCGAGGCGCCGGTGCCGATCGTGGCGCCACGCTCCCCCGCCGACTGCTTCGACGCGGCGCTGGAGGCGGCGCGGATCGCGGTCACCTACCGCACCCCGGTGATGCTGCTCTCGGACGGCTACCTCGCCAATGGTTCGGAGCCCTGGCAGATCCCGGACGTGGAGCAGCTGCCGCGCATCGAGCCCGGCTTCGCCACCGGGCCCAACCACACCGGCGAGGACGGCGAGAGCGCGTTCTGGCCCTACTTGCGTGACGACGAGACGCTGGCCCGCCCGTGGGCGGTGCCCGGCACCAAGGGCCTCGAGCACCGCATCGGCGGGTTGGAGAAGAACGACGGCACCGGGAACATCTCCTACGACCCGGCCAACCACGACTTCATGGTCCGCACCCGCGCCGCCAAGGTGGAGCGGGTCGCCGAGAGCATCCCGCCCACCGAGGTCGACGACCCGGTCGGCCCCGACGGGCAGGGCGCCCGCGTGCTGGTGCTGGGCTGGGGGTCGACGTACGGCCCGATCGGCGCCGCCGTCCGGCACGTGCGCAACACGGGCCTGAGGGTCGCGCAGGCCCACCTGCGGCACCTCAACCCGTTCCCCAAGGACCTCGGTGAGGTGCTGAAGAGGTACGACGCGGTGCTGGTCCCCGAGATGAACCTCGGGCAGCTGTCCATGCTGCTGCGTGCGAAGTACCTCGTCGACGTGGTCGGGTACAACCGGGTCCGCGGCCTACCCCTGCGGGCCGCCGAGCTCGCCGAGGCGATCACCGACCTGGTCGAGACGCAGACCGGCGACGAGCCGGTGCCCAGCGGAAACCATGAGACGGAGGAAGTCCGATGAGTCAGGTCGACCTGCCGAACCCGGGCCTGCGGGACGTGCCGGCGACCGAGGAGCCGCTGTCCCGCAAGGACTTCGCCTCGGACCAGGAGGTCCGCTGGTGCCCCGGCTGCGGCGACTACGCCATCCTGGCGGCGTTCCAGGGCTTCCTGCCGAGCCTGAACATCGCCCGCGAGAACGTGGTGATGATCTCCGGCATCGGCTGCGCCGCGCGGTTCCCTTACTACCTCGACACCTACGGGATGCACTCGATCCACGGGCGGGCCCCGGCGATCGCCACCGGCCTGGCGACCTCGCGCAAGGACCTGTCGGTGTGGGTGATCACCGGGGACGGGGACTCGCTGTCGATCGGCGGCAACCACCTGATCCACGCGCTGCGGCGCAACGTGAACCTGAAGATCCTGCTGTTCAACAACCGGATCTACGGGCTGACCAAGGGCCAGTACTCCCCCACCAGCGAGCCGGGCAAGGTCACCAAGTCCACCCCGATGGGGTCGCTGGACAACCCGTTCAACCCGGTGTCCCTGGCGCTGGGCGCCGAGGGCACCTTCGTCGCCCGCACCATCGACTCCGACCGCAAGCACCTCACCTCGGTGATGTCCGCGGCCGCTGCGCACCGGGGTACGGCGCTGGTGGAGATCTACCAGAACTGCCCGATCTTCAACGACGGCGCGTTCGACGCGTTCAAGACCCCGGACACCCGCGACGAGGCGGTCATCCCGCTGGTGCACGGCGAGCGCGTCCGGTTCGGCAACGACGGCGCCGGCAACCCGACCAAGGGCGTGGTCCGCGACCGGGCCACCGGGCGGCTCGAGGTCGTCGACCTGACCGAGGTGTCCGAGGACGACCTGGTGGTGCACGACGCGCACGACGAGGACCCGGCCACCGCGTTCGCGCTGTCCCGGCTCACGGATGCGGGCGTGCTGCACCGCGCGCCGATCGGGATCTTCCGGTCGGTGTCGCACCCGACGTACGACGACCTGGCCCGCGAGCAGGTGGAGACCGCCCGGCAGGGCACCGAGGACCCCACCGAGGCGCTGGCCGGCCTGTTGTCGGCCGGGGACACCTGGGCCGTCGCCTGACCCCTCGGTGTCAGGGCAGCAGCTTGCCCGGGTTCAGCAGGTGGTGCGGGTCGAGGGCGTCCTTGACCGCGGTGTGCACCCGGGTCGAGACGTCGCCGAGCTCGCGCCCGGACCAGCTCCGCTTGAGCAGCCCGACGCCGTGCTCGCCGGTGACCGTCCCGCCGAGCTCGAGGGCGGCCTCCAGGATCGCGTCGAACGCCTGCCAGGCCGAGCGCGTCGAGTCCGGGTCGCTGGCGTCGTAGATGATGTTCGGGTGCAGGTTGCCATCCCCGGCGTGGCCGACGGTCGCGATCGTCAGGCCAGTGTCCGCGGCGACCGTCTCGATGCGACGGATCAGCTCGGCGAGCCGTGACCGCGGCACCGCCACGTCGTCGATGATCATGTCGCCCAGCCGTTCCAGCGCGAAGTAGGCGAGCCGGCGGGCCGCCAGCAGCTGGTTGCCCTCCTCCGGGTCGTCGGTCTCGGCGATGTCGTCCGCGCCGTGCTCCTTGAAGATCCGCGCCATCGCGGACACCTCGCCGGCCGCGTCCGGGGAGTCGCTCTGGGCCAGCAGCATGGCGGCGGAACCGCTCAGGCCCATGTTCGTCGCCTGGTCGAGGGCCTCGAGGCTGGCCCGGTCCAGCACCTCCAGCAGCGAGGGCACCATGCCGGCCGCGACCACCGCGGAGATCGCCCGCCCAGCGTCCTCGAGGCGGGGGAAGGTGGCCACCACGGTGGCGTTCGCCGGGGGCGCCGGCCGCAGGGCGAGCGTGATCTCGGTGACCACGCCGAGGGTGCCCTCCGAGCCGACGAACACCCGGCTCAGGTCGTAGCCGACGACGCCCTTGACGGTACGGCGTCCGGTGCGCAGCACCTCCCCGTTGGCGAGCACCACCTCGAGGCCGAGCACGAAGTCGCCGGTGACGCCGTACTTCACGCAGCACATCCCGCCGGCGTTGGTGGACACGTTCCCGCCGATGGTGCACAGCTCCACGCTGCCCGGGTCGGGCGGGTAGAACAGCCCGTGGCCGGCGACCGCATTGCGGAGCGTCTGGGTGACCACTCCGGGCTGCACGACGGCCAGCCGGTTGGCCGGGTCGATCTCCAGGATCGAGTCCATCGCGGCCAGCGAGAGGACGATGCAGCCGTCCACCGCGTTCGCGGCGCCGGCGAGTCCGCTGCCCGCCCCCCGGGCCACGACCGGCACTTTCGACGTGTGCGCCACCTTCATGCAGGCGACCACCTCGTCGGTGCTGCGCGGCCGTACCAGTACGGCCGGGGTCCCGGACGGCATCCGGGTCATGTCGGTGCGGTAGGTGTCCAGCACGTCCGGGTCGTCCACGACCCGGTCCGGAGGCAGCACGGCCCGAAGCTCGCGCACCAGCGCAGCGCTCATGCGGAGACGGCCGACGCGTGCCGCCTGGCCAGCGCCACGTAGTGCTCGGCGTTCACGGTGATGGTGCCGATCTCCTCGTCGGTGAGCTGCCGCCGAACCCGGCCGGGGGCGCCGACCACCAGCGAGCCGGAGGGGATCTCGGTGCCCTCGAGGAGGACGGCGCCGGCGGCGATCAGGCAGTCGTCGCCGACCCGACAGCCGTTCAGCACGATCGCTCCCATGCCGACCAGCACGTTGTCGCCGATCCGCGAACCGTGCACCACGGCTCGGTGGCCGACGGTGACGCCGCTGCCCAGCACGGCCGGGAGGCCGGGATCGGCGTGCAGCACGCTGCCGTCTTGGACGTTGCTGCCGCGACCCACCTCGATCAGGTCCCCGTCGCCGCGAAGCACCGCGCCGTACCAGACGCTGGCATCCTCGGCGAGCCGCACGTTCCCGACCAGCGTCGCGCCGGGCGCTACCCAGGCTGCCGGCGCCACCTCCGGCTCGGACTGCTCGAGGGCGAGTACCAGGGCGTCGGCGGCAGTGGCGCTCATGCGCCCGCCCGGGACGCGACGGAGGTGCCGAACCGCTCGGCGGTGAGCCCCTTGATGCCGTCGGGGTAGGAGCTCTTGTGCTTCAGGTGGTAGCCGAGGAGCCGGCGCTGCGCCTCCCCGTCACCGCCGAAGGCAGCCACGCACAGCTCGGGGGCGGCGTTGGCGACGGCGAGCAGCGCACCGTCGACACCGACCGACCCTGCCATGGTGAGCAGGATCGGAGACCCGACGTAGACCACCCCGGGGTAGCCGACCGCCTCGCGGAGCAGCCGCACCGGGTCCCCGCTGGAGTCCTTGAGGCCGGCCACCGGGAGCTCGTCGAGCATCTCGACCGGCACGCCCGGCGCGGACATCCCCGGCAGGTGGTAGGCGAGCAGCGGCACCGGCCCGACCGCCTTCGCGACGGTGTCGTAGTAGGCACGCGGGTCGGCCACCAGGGGCGGCGAGAGCGCGAGGACGGCGTCGGCACCGGCGTCCACGGCCGCCTGCGTCAGGGCGGCTGCCTGCCGGCCGCTGGCGGCCCCCGTCCCGGCGATCACCGGCACGTCGGCCGGGACCGCGCCACGGACCGCCGCGACGAGGCTGGCGCGCTCGTCGGGCTCGAGGGTCGCCGCCTCACCGGTGGTGCCGCCCACGAGCACGGCGCGGACCCCGCACCCCACCAGTCGGGTGGCGTGCTCGGCCGTCGCGTCGACGTCGAGGCTGCCGTCGTCGTGGAAGAGGGTCACCAGCGCCACTCCGACGCCGGTGAAGGGCGGTGTGCCCGCGTTGCTCATCGGTTGCTCCATTCCGGCGGCCGCTTGGCGACGAAGCTGGCCACGCCCTCCTTGAAGTCCTCGCTTCCGAACACCGTCCTCACGATGTCGTCCCCGTCGGGAAGGTTCGCCACCCGCAGCCTACGCACCGACTCCTTGGCCGCCCACATGGTGAGAGGGGCGTGGGTGGCCAACCGCTCCGCGATGCCCCCGACTCGCTCGGCGAGCTCGTCCGGTGCGCACAGCTCCGCGACGAAGCCGGCCGCGTACGCTTCGTCGGCGGACAGCAGCCGCGCTCGGAGCAGCAGGTCGAGGGTGCGAGAGGGACCGAGGTGGTGCACGAGCATGGCGTGCGTGTTCATGGACAGGCAGTTGCCGACGGTGCGCGCGATCGGGACGCCGAACCGCGCGGTGTGCGTCGCCACCCGCAGATCACAGGCGGCCGCGAGCGCGAGGCCCCCGCCGATGCAGTAGCCGGAGATCGCGGCGATCGTCGGCACCCGGACGGTATCCAGCCGGCCGACGATCCTGGCGATCTTCTGCTCGTAGGCGATGCCGTCGTCCCCGGAGTCGAACTCCTGGAACTGGCTGATGTCCGTGCCGGCGACGAAGGCGGCCTCGCCCGCGCCGCGCAGCACCATGACCCGGATGGAGTCGTCCCGGTCCGCGGCCCCGCAGGCGTCGACCAGCCCGTCGTACATCTCCCAGGTCATCGCGTTTCGCTGCTCGGGCCGGTTGAACGTCACCTGCAGCACGGGACCGGCACGGTCCACGAGAAGCTGGTCAGACACGCGACTCCTCCGGGTCGGTGGGTGCGTCGACCGGTTTCTCGGGCGACGCGCCCGGGGCGGGCTGCCCACCGCCACCGCCGCGCAGCCGCTTGACCAGCGTCGGCCCGAACACGAACAGCGCCGCGAGCAGCAGCACGGTCAGCGAGATGGGGCGCGTGAAGACTATCCCCACGTTGCCGTCGCCCATGGCCGAGGTCTGCACGAGCGCCTTCTCGAACAGCGCGCCGATCACCAGGCCGAGCACGAGCGGCGCCATCGGCAGGTCGAAGCGCTTCATGACGTATCCGACCAGACCGAACACGAAGACGATCCAGACCCCGAAGAAGTTGTTGTCGATCGCGTAGGCGCCCACGAAGCTGGTGAACAGGATGAGTGGGTACATGTACCCGTAGGGGATCCGGAGCATCTGGGCGAACAC
Organism: Nocardioidaceae bacterium; assembly: GCA_035765755.1. Classification (GTDB taxonomy): domain Bacteria; phylum Actinomycetota; class Actinomycetes; order Propionibacteriales; family Nocardioidaceae; genus DASSKA01. Next base: position 8,991 of record DASTWW010000123.1, on the reverse strand, counting down.
CGGCGCCATCGGCAGGTTCATGATCAGCAGCAGCACGTTTCCGATGAAGAACGAGGCGAGCAGCCCCCAGACCAGTGCGGGCTGCTGGTTGAACAGCAGCGGTCCGGGCTGGATGCCGTAGATCGTGAACGCCCCGAGGAGCACGGCGGTGGTGGCGCCGCCGGGGATGCCGAGCGTCAGCGTCGGGATGAAGTTCGCGTTGGCGGCAGCGTTGTTGGCACTCTCCGGCGCGGCGACTCCTTCAATGGCTCCGCTGCCGAACTCGTGTCCGCGCTTGGACACCCGCTTCTCCACGCCGTACGCCAGGAACGAGGCGAGCGTGGAGCCGGCGCCGGGCAGGCAGCCGAGCAGGAAGCCGAGGCCGCTGCCCCGCAGGATCGCGCCCTTGCTGCGCGAGATGTCGGCGCGGCTGATCACCATGTCCTTGAAACGCGCGTGGATGGGGGCGGCGGCACCCTCGCGGATCTGGTACATCACCTCGCCGACCGCGAACAGGCCGATCATCACCTGGACGTACGGGATGCCCGACAGCATGCTGACGCTGTCGAAGGTGAACCTCGCGGTCCCGCCGGCCGGGTCGACACCGACGGTGGCGATGAGCACGCCGAGCACCGCCATCGTCAGCCCCTTGAGCTTCGACTCACCGGAGAAGCTGATGATGGTCGCGAAGCCGAGCACCATGACCGCCATGTTCTCCGGAGGTCCGAAGTGCAGCGCGAAGTGGGCCATGGGCGGCGCCACCAGGCCGAGCAGCACCAGGGAGATGATGGCGGCCACGAAGGACCCGATCGCGGCGATCGCCAGGGCCGGCCCGGCCCTGCCCTGTCTGGCCATCTGGTAGCCGTCCAGGGTGGTCACCACGCTGGCCGCCTCACCCGGCGTGGAGATCAGCACCGAGGTGATCGTGCCGCCGTACTGAGCGCCGTAGTAGATGCCGGCCAGCATGATCAGCGCACTGACCGGTTCGAAGGCCAGGGTCAGCGGGATCAGCACCGCTACTCCGGTGCTGGAACCCAGGCCGGGCAGCAGGCCGATCACCGTCCCGACGAACACGCCGATGAAGCACAGCAGCAGGTTCTCCGGGGACAGGGCCGTCTGGAAGCCCAGGAGGATGTTGTCGACCATCGATACCTCCTCCTCAGACGCCGAGCACGCCGGTGGGCAGCGGAACGCGCAGGAACATCTCGAACACCAGGTAGATCACCACGCAGGCACCGACGGCGATGGCCAGGGAGGTGACCGCCCCGCGGCGCTCGACGTACACCGACACCACCAGCACGAAGGCACCGAACGCGACCAGGAACCCGAGAACGGCGACGGCCAGGATCGCCAGCAGGAGCAGGCAGAACACGATCCACAGGTGGCGGATCCGCTCGGCCTGGGTGCGCCCGAAGATGTCCACGCCGTCGCCCTCGTCTCGGGAGGTCCCCACGTTCCCCCCGTCCGCCCCCGCCAGGCAACGGAAGGTGAGCACGGCGCCCAGCACGCACAGCAGGGCTCCCGCGACGGCGGGCATCATGCCCGGGCCGATCCGGCCGTCGTCGGTGAACAGCCCGTAGTGCAGCCCACCGAAGAAGGCTCCCGCCCCGAGCAGGGTGAGGCCAGCGAAGACCGCGACCTCACCCGCTCGGGCAGTCCTGACCGCTGCGGTCACTTCTTCAGCACCTGCGCGAGCACCTTGCTGTTGTTGGCCAGGTAGTCCCCGAAGTCGTCACCGAACGCCTGGGTCGGCTGCAGGTAGTTGTCCTTGATGTACTTGTCGTAGGCCGGGCTGGCGGCATACTTCTTGGCCGCGTCGATCCAGCCCTGCTTCTCCGCGTCGCTGATCCCGCCGGGCGCGATCAGGCCGCGGTACTGCGCGAAGGCCACGTCGATGCCCTGCTCCTTCGCGGTGGGGATGTCGGCGAGCTCGGGGTAGTCGTAACGCTCCTGCGAGAACGCGCACAGCGCCTTGATGTCGCCCGAGTTGAGCTGGCCGATCACCTCGCCCGGGTTCAGCGACGCGATGTCGACCTGCCCACCGAGCAGCGCCGCCATCAGCTCGCCGCCGGACTCGAAGGGCACCCGGTCGAAGTGCGCCCCGGTCTTGCCCTCGGTCAGCGTGAGCACCACGTTGTCCAGGCCGGTGATCCCGGAGATGCCCGCGACCACCCGACCGGACTTGGCCGCGTCGACGACGTCGCTGCAGGTGGTGTACGGCGAGTCCTTCTTGACCACCAGCAGGGTGTAGTCCTCACCCAGCTTCATGATCGGCGTGAAGTCCTTGTAGGTGAAGTTCACGTCCTGCGTGAGCGGCAGCGCGAGCAGCGCGGTCTCGGTGGCGAGCAGGTAGTTCGGATTGCCATTCTTCGACAGGAAGTAGGAGTAGCCGACCGCACCCGAGCCGCCGTCGCGGTTCTCCACCGTCATGGTCAGGCCGGGCACCACCTTCTCGAGGCCGGCGGCCGCGGCGCGACCGGACAGGTCGCTGCCGCCGCCCGCGGCGAACGGGACGACCATCGTGAGGTCGCCGCTCGGCGTCCACGAGCCGGAGTCCGAGGACCCCGCCGAGGACGCGTTGCTGCACGAGCTGACGAGCAGCGCGGTGGACAGGCCGGCGACCAGGGCCAGGGCCCTGCGGAGGTGCTTCCTTCTGGTGATGCGACCCATGTCGATCTTCCTTCGATCCGGTGAGTTGGGACGATGCGGATGTTCAGGCACTGCTGTTCTCCTCGCGGTTCGGACTGGTGACGACACCGCTGGCCAGCAGGTCGTCGACCTCGGCGCGGTCGAGACCTGCCTCGAGCAGCACGGCCTCCGAGTCCGCACCGAGCAACGGGCCGGCGCTGCGTCGTACCGGCGGCGTTGCCGAGAGCCTGAGCGGGGAGCCGAGCTGGCGCACCGGCCCCATCGCCGGGTGGGGAGCGTCCCAGAAGAACTCCCGCTGGCTGAGGTGCTCGTCGCCGAAGACCTGCGCCATGTCCGAGATCGGAGCGCAGGGCACCCCGGCGGCGTCCAGGGCCTCGACCAGGTCTGCGGTCGCCCACTTGGTGGTCGCTGCCTCGATCGCCGGGACCAGCGTGTCGCGGCGCCCGTGGCGCTCGAACGCGTCCTGGTAGCGCGGATCGTCGAGCAGGTCCGGCAGCTCCAGCGCGGTGCACAGCCCCGTCCAGGTCTTCGGCGTGACGGCGCCGAGGGTGATCCAGCCGTCGGCGGTGCGCACGGCCTGGTACGGCGCGGTCGACTGGTGCGCCGAGCCGAGCGGACGACCCACCTCGCCGGTGGCGAAGTAGCGCCCCGCCTCCCAGATGGCCAAGGACACCCCCGACTCGAGCAGCGAGACGTCGATGGCCTGTCCCTCGCCGGTGGCCTCGCGCGCCCGGAGGGCGGCCAGGATGGCCAGCGCGCCGTACAGGCCGCAAACCAGGTCGCAGATCGGTACGCCGACCTTGACCGGGTCACCGTCCGGTTCCCCGGTGATGCTCATGAGCCCTGCCCGCGCCTGGGCCATGATGTCCAGCCCGGGCAGCGCCGAGAGCGGCCCGTCCTGCCCCCAGCCGGACGCCGACGCGTAGACGACGCGCGGGTTGAGGGCGCGGACCTGCTCGTAGCCGAAGCCCAGCTTCACGAGCGCGCCCGGCCGGAGGTTCTCGACCAGGACGTCAGCGTCCTCCAGAAGCCGGCGCAGGACGGCCGCGCCCCGTTCCGACTTGAGGTCGAGCGCGATGGACCGCTTGTTGCGGTTCAGCCGGGCGAAGGGGGAGGAGTGCCCGTCCAGGAACGGACCGGTGGCGCGCACCGGATCCCCGCCGGCGGGGTTCTCGATCTTGATCACGTCGGCACCGAGGTCGGCGAGCTGCATGGTCGCGAACGGCGCGGCCATGAACGCCCCGATCTCGAGCACCCGCACGCCGGCGAGTGCTCCCTGGCTGCGATCGTGGCTGGCCGTGGTCACCGGCTCCTCCGTATGATGTGATCTGGAACACGCGGGCTATTGTCTACAGCAGTCAGTAGACCGAGCACAAGCACCGACGTCCACTTTTTGAGAAGATGGGGGACGGTGCTCGCGCGCGTCGGCACCGGACACGACCAGGAGGGCGAGCACCAGGGTGGAGCACACGGCGGGATCCAGCGTGGTCGGTGCCGCATCGGCACACGCGTTCCAGCAGCCCCCGAGCCTGGTGGACATGGCCGCGGAGGCGTTGCGCCGCATGATCATCGGCGGCGACCTGATGCCCGGCGACCGCGTCGTGGAGAACCAGCTCACCAAGGAGTTCGGCATCAGCCGACCGCCGTTGCGCGAGGCCCTTCGGGTCCTCGAGCGCGAAGGCCTGGTGCGCCAGCTGCCGCGCAAGGGCACCATAGTCACGCCGCTGACGCTGCACGACGTGTACGAGATCTTCACGCTCCGCTGGGAGTACGAGCTGCTCGCCTTGCGCCTCGCCCTGCCGGTCGGCCCCTCCCCGCGGCTGGACCGGGTGCACGCCGCGGTCGCGGCCATGCAGGCGGCCGCGGACGCAGGCGACGAGCCGGAGTACGGCCGGCATTCCTTCGAGTTCCACCTGTCCCTGGTCGCGCTGTCCGGCCACCACCGGCTCGAGGAGGCCTACCGCTCGCTGCAGCTGCAGATGCAGCTGTGCATGGCGATGAACCGCCGGGCGCGGGTGGACGAGGACCTGCAGCAGGACGTCGGGCGCCACCGGCGGCTGCTGGAGCTCGTCGAGGCCGGCGACCGGGCGGCCGTGGAGCACGAGCTGGCCCGCCACGGTGACCGCACCTTCCTGGAGGGCATCGAGCAGCGCCTCGCCGGGCACACCGAGGTGGCGCTCGCCTGGCTCGCCCAGGTCAGGGGCACCGTCGAGGGGTGAGCCGGCGGGCCGGCTGTGAGAGCGCTCACCCTCGTCTCAGTCAGCGGCAAAACGATTGATTGCCCCTTACCGGTGCATTAGCCTCGCAGGGTGGCAGAGACTCGACGCGGCTTCCTCCTCGGCGTCGCGGCGTACGCCATCTGGGGGCTCTTCCCGCTGTACTGGCCGCTGCTCGAGCCGGCCGGTGCGGTGGAGATCCTGGCACACCGGGTGTTCTGGTCGCTCGCCGTCGTGGTGGGCCTGGTGTTCGCCGTACGACGCGCCGACCGGCTCCGCGACCTGCTCCGCTCCCCACGGGTCCGCGCGATCCTGACCGGCGCCGCGGTGGTCATCGCGATCAACTGGGGCACCTACATCTGGGCGGTCAACAACGACCACGTGGTGGAGGCGTCGCTCGGCTACTTCATCAATCCGCTGGTGACCGTGCTCATCGGCGTGGTGGTGCTCCGCGAGCGGTTGCGCCGAGCACAGTGGGCGGCGCTCGGCCTCGCGGCGGTGGCCGTGCTGGCGCTGACGATCGAGTACGGGCACCCACCGTGGGTGGCGCTCGTCCTGGCGTTCTCGTTCGGCACCTACGGGCTGGCCAAGAAGAAGGCCAACGTGGGCGCGGTGGAGAGCCTCGCCTTCGAGACCATGGTCCTCGCACCGGTGGCGGTCGCGTACATCGCCTGGCTGGTGTTCACGGGCACCTCGACCTTCGGTCACCACGGCGCGGGCCACGCCGTGCTGCTCGCGGCCACCGGCGTGGTCACGGTGATCCCGCTGATCTGCTTCGGCGGCGCCGCCACCCGGGTGTCGCTGACCACGATCGGGCTGCTGCAGTACATCACCCCGACGGTGCAGTTCATCCTCGGCGTGACCGTGTTCGCCGAGCCGATGCCGCCCATGCGCTGGGTCGGGTTCGTGCTCATCTGGGTGGCACTCGCGCTGTTCACCGGCGAGTCGCTGCGGCACCGGCACCGGCAGCGCCGCGACGTGCGCCTGCTGCGCCGGGCCGCCGAGTCCGCCGCCCTCTGACCCTCATCCTCCACATACCGATGTCGTGTCGCTAGCGCGACCCATACGTCGCGCTAGGCATACCGATAACGTGTCGGAAACGCGACCTATACGTCGCGGTAGACGCACCAATATCGGTTCGGCTGGGGGGTTGGTCGGGTCAGGTGGTGCGGGTGGCGACCAGATCGGCGAACGTGTCGAGCGCCTGGCGGACCGGCCCGGCGGGGAGCACGGTGATCAGCTCCCGCGCCTCCCGAGCCCGCTCCCGCACGTAGGACCGCGCCTCGTCCATCGCCGGGTGCTTGCGCAGCAGGGACAGCGCCTCGCCGTGCAGCGTGTCGTCGCTCAGGTCGGAGTCCAGCAGCTCCAGCAGCCGTTCGTCGCCCGGGTCGGTGGACTGCTTGGCGATCAGCACCGGCAGCGTCGGAACGCCTTCGCGCAGGTCGGTGCCGGGCGTCTTGCCCGACTCCGCGGAGTCGCTGGCCACGTCGAGGATGTCGTCGGAGAGCTGGAAGGCGGTGCCGATCACCGCGCCGTACGCCGTCAGCGCCTCCTCGATCTCGGAGGGCGCCCCGGCGAACCGGGCGCCGTACCGCGCCGAGGTGGCGATCAGCGACCCGGTCTTGCCGGCGATCACCCGCAGGTGGTGCGCGAGCGGGTCCTCGCCGCCGGTGGGACCCAGCGACTCCAGGATCTGGCCCTCGACCAGCTCGGCGAACGTCTGCGCCTGGATACGTACGGCGTCCGGGCCGAGCGTGGCGGTCAGCTCCGAGGACTTCGCAAACAGGAAGTCGCCGGTCAGGATCGCCACGTGGTTGTCCCACCGGGCGTTCGCCGACTCGGAGCCGCGGCGGATGTCCGCGTCGTCCATCACGTCGTCGTGGTACAGCGAGCCCAGGTGGGTCAGCTCCACCACGCACGCCGAGGTGAGCACCTCCTCCGCGCTCGAGTCCCCCGCCTCCGCGGCAAGCAGCACCAGCAGCGGCCGGAACCGCTTGCCGCCCGCGTTCAGCAGGTGCCGGGCGGCCCGGGTCACGAACGGCGCCTCGCTGACGATCTCCCGCTCCAGGCGGGACTCCACCAGCGCGAGTCGGTCCCGCAGCCGCGCCTCGAGCGCCGGGTCGAGGACCGGCAGCGCCAAAGCAGGCGCGTCTGGTGAGGCCACGGCGGTCATGCTCCTTCGAATCGGGCCGGGCAGGTCAGCGGAGGAACGAGCCGGCCGCCGCGGCCATGTCGAGGACCGGTCCAGGAACGATACCCAGCACCACGGTCGCGGCGAAACCCACCGCGATCGTCGCCGTGGTCAGCACGCTCGGCGCCACCACCGTCGGGCCGGCGCCCACCGGCTCGGAGAAGTACATCAGCACGATGACCCGGATGTAGAAGAAGGCGGCCACCACGCTGAGCACCACGGCGATGATCACCAGCGGCCACGCTCCCCCCTGTACGGCGGAGGTGAACACCGCCCACTTGCCGGTGAAGCCGCTCGTCAGCGGAATCCCGGCCATGCCGAGCAGGAAGAACGCGAACACCCCGGCCAGCACCGGCGACCGCTTGCCGAGACCCGCCCAGCGGGACATGTGCGTCGCCTCGCCGCTCGAGTCGCGGACCACGGTCACCACCGCGAACGCGCCGATGCTCATGAACCCGTAGCTGACCAGGTAGAACAGCACCGCCTGCAGCGCGGACAGGTGGCTGCCACCGGCACTGGCCACCTGCTGCGCGCCCACGAAGCCGACCAGGATGAAGCCGGCGTGCGCGATCGAGGAGTAGGCGAGCATCCGCTTCACATCGGTCTGGGTGATCGCCATGACGCAACCGGCCAGCATGGTGATGATGGCGATGATCCAGATCATCGGCGCCCAGTCCCACAGCGCCCCGCCGAAGGCCACGTAGAACAGCCGCAGCAGGGCGCCGAACGCGGCGATCTTGGTGCACGCGGACATGAACGCGGTCACCGCGGTGGGCGCCCCGTGGTAGACGTCCGGCACCCAGGCGTGGAACGGCGCGGCGCCGATCTTGAACAGCAGCCCCACCGCGAGCAGCGCGATGCCGCCGAGCAGCAGGCCCTGCGCGCCGATCCGGCCGGCCACCGCCTCGCTGATGTCGGCGAAGTGCATCGACCCGGCGTAGCCGTAGACCAGTGCGATGCCGTAGATGAAGAACCCGGAGCTGAACGCGCCCAGCATGAAGTACTTCAGCGCCGCCTCCTGGCTCAGCAGCCGTCGCCGGCGGGCGAGACCGCACAGCAGGTACAGCGGCAGGGAGAGCACCTCGAGGCCCACGAACATGGTCAGCAGGTCGTTCGCGGACGGGAACAGCATCATCCCGCCGACCGCGAACATCAGCAGCGGGAAGACCTCGGTCTGCTCCAGCCCGCGGGTGGACGCCTCCCGCTCCGCCTCGGTGCCCGGCAGCGCGGCGGCCTGGCCGGCGAACGCGGTGATGCCGCCCTCGAGCCGCCGCTCGGCGAACAGCAGCACGCTGATCAGGGACAGCACCAGCAGCGTGCCCCAGATGAAGATCGAGGGACCGTCGATGGCGATCGCGCCGTCGACGCCGATCTGGCCGAGCGCCTGGCCGTCGCCCCACATGGGCAGCTGCACGCCGACCACGATCGTCATCACCAGGGCGGCCACCAGGCCGAGGACGGCCAGCAGGGACTGCACGAGGTAGCGCAGCTGTCGCGGCACGAAGGCCTCGACGAGCACCCCGACCGCGGCCACGCCGAAGACGATGAGCATCGGCGAGATCAGGAAGTACTCGATGCTCGGCACCTGGAAGGCGCCAGCGGCGATGGGTGATGTCACTGGTTCTCCTCCGAAGCGCCCGACGCCTGGGCCGGCACGGGCGGGGCCTGGTCGGTGGCACCGACGCTCTGCATGGTCGCGTGCACGGCAGGGTTGATGATCGAGGTCAGCGGCTTCGGGTAGAAGCCCAGCAGCACGATGAGCGCCACCAGCGGCGCGAGCGCGACCACCTCGCGGACGTTCAGGTCCTTCATCCCGGCCAGCTCCGGGCGGAGCGGACCGGTCATCGTGCGCTGGTACATCCACAGGATGTACATCGCCGCGAGCACGATCGCGATCACCGCGAAGATGGCGTACCAGAAGCTGTAGACGAACGTGCCCACGATCACCAGGAACTC